>NZ_JBFTOQ010000041.1:0-63132 GCF_056398045.1 Cupriavidus sp. 05L411
CGCTCGCGCCGGTATGGCAGGGCATCAAATGGCAGGGCGCCCGCCGTCAGAGACAAAACCACGAAACCACCAAGGCAGGCAGGATCGTGGCGCTGCGCACCGCGAACGGCAGATGCCCGAACGCGCACCGAGCAAAGCGATCAGGGGCACCACCACGTGACCATTGGGTCATGCAGTTTCGATGCCCTCCAAGCCGATATGGCAAAGGCCAGCCAACACTCCGGGCCGTACGACGCATCCACTGCCCCACATAAGCCTGATTGCTCTGCCCCCGGCAGGGCGGCTTTCTTTTCGTTAGTTTTCTTTGCCGGTCAAAGAAAAGTGACCGGCAGCCCCCGCAGGGGGATGTCGTATGGCTCTTGGGTTCAACAACCAACGCCGCAGCAAATCAAAGCCAAATCAAACAGCAAGATCCAACGGTTCTGCCCTTGCGCCCAACAGCCAACAGCCAACAACTTATCAATCAATAGACGCCCCAACACTCCTAACCACCCCCGCCCACTTCTGCCGATCCGCCTTCACAGTAGTCCGGAACTGTTCAACCGTCTCGATCCGCGGCGAATTCCCCGCCTCGATCAGTTTCTGCCGGATCGCCGGCGTTTCCAGCGCGACCTTGACCGCATCGTTGATCTTCTTGCTGATCTTGGGATCCAGCCCCTTGGGGCCGAAGAAGCCAAACCAGATGGTGCTGTTGAAGCCGGGCAACCCGCTCTCGGCGATCGTCGGCACTTCGGGAATCACCGCCACACGGTTCTTGGTGGTCACGCCAAGCAGCCGCACCTTGCCGGCGCGATACTGCGGCAGCACGCTCTGCACCTGATTAAAAATGCAGCAGACCTCGCCCTTGAGCACGGCTTGCAGCGCATCGGGGCCGCCCTTGTACGGCACATGGACCATATCCAGGCCGGCGCGCGCGTTGAATTCGGCGAAGGCCAGGTGCGTGCCGGTGCCGTTGCCGGTCGACGCGTAGTTGTACTTGCCGGGGTTGGCCTTGACCTTCTCGATGAACTCCTTGACCGACTTCACGTCGATCACGGCGGGGTTCACGGTCAGCACGTTGGAGACTTCCACCAGCGGCGCGACGGGCGTGAAATCGGCTTCGGCGTCGAACGGCAGGCTCTTGTACAGGGCCGGGTTGATGCCGTGGGTGGCGGCGGTGCCGAGCAGCAGCGTGTAGCCGTCGGGCTTGGCATGGGCCACCACTTCGGAGGCGACATTGCCACCGGCGCCGGGGCGGTAGTCATAGATGATGGTGGCCTTGAGCGACTTCTGCAGCGATTCCTGCAGCGTGCGTCCCACCATGTCCACGCCGGAACCGGCGGTAAAGCCCATCAGGATGGTGATCGGCTGGGTCGGCCAGGCCGGGTCCTGCGCGCGGGCCGGTGCGGCCAGCGTGCCTAGCGCGGCCAGCAAGCCAAGGCCGGCTGCCAGGCGGGAAGCACGGAACGAACGGGACTGGAAAGCGGACGAGATGCGGCGGGTAGCAGTGCGGAACATGGGGGTACCGTCGAAAAAAAGGAATGCGGGTCGGGGCTGCCGGCCGGGGTCTGGCGCCCCGGGCCAAAACAGCAAGATACCAACGATCCGCCGCATTACCAACGATGGAGTTCGCTTGAAGGTATGCCATGTTGGTATAAGCAGACATGGACCGGGGTCCCGCCGCCGTCCGCACAGGTGAAAGGCGAAGGCGCCCCTTGCACCCCTAGCTGCGCAACAGCCCCACCAGTTCATCGATGTCCGGCAGCGCCGCCGCCGTGCCGATAAAGCCGGCCCCGCCGTCCTCGCCCGCTTCCAGGATGCCATCGGCCAGCGCGCGCTTGCCGTGATGCAGCGTGAGGATGCGTTCCTCGATGGTGCCCGCGCTGATCAGCCGGTAGACGGTCACGGGGCGCTGCTGCCCGATGCGGTGGGCGCGGCCCATGGCCTGGTCCTCCGCGGCCGGGTTCCACCAGGGGTCGGCGATGATCACGTAGTCGGCGGCCGTCAGGTTGAGGCCGAAGCCGCCGGCCTTCAGGCTGATCAGGAAGACATCGCCCTCGCCGGCCTGGAACGCCGCCACGCGCCGCGTGCGCTCGGCCGCCGGCGTGGCGCCGTCAAGGTACTGCCAGGCTAGGCCGGCCTCGTCTAGCCCCTGGCGCAGCAGTTGCAGGAAGTCGACGAACTGGCTGAAGACCAGCGTCTTGTGCCCGTTGGCGGCCAGCTCGCCTGCCAGTTGCACGAAGGCGCGCACCTTGGCGCCCGCCTGCCCGAGTTCCAGTTGCAGCTCGGGCGTGACCAGGCGCGCGTCGCAGGCGGCGCGCCGCATCCGCATGAGTTGCGCCAGCACATGGATGCGCGCCTCGGCGGCGGGCTGGCCAGTGGCGGTCTTGCGGGCCTTCGGGCCTTTGACCACGGCCTCGGCTTCGGCGAGGGCCTGGCGGCGCAGCGCTTCGTAGTGGGCCGCCTCGATCGGGTCCTGCTCGATGCGCAACACCAGCTCGGTGCGCGGCGGCAGTTCGTCCAGCACCTGGGCCTTGGTCCGGCGCAGCACGAACGGCGCGATCATGCGGCGCAGTCGCTGGGCCGCCTCGCGCACGCCATTGCGCTCGATCGGCACGGCGAAGTGCTCGTTGAAGCGGACCAGCGAGCCGAGCAGGCCGGGGTTGCAAAAGCGCATGATCGACCACAGCTCGGCCAGCCGGTTTTCCACCGGCGTGCCCGACAGCGCCATGCGGAAATCGGCCCGCAGCTCGAACACCGCCTGCGAGCGTTTGGTGGCGGCGTTCTTGAACGCCTGCGCTTCATCGGCCACCACCGTGTGCCACTCGCGCTGGCAGAAGGCGTCGCGCGCCTGCAGCAGCAGCGTGTACGAGACGATCACCACGTCATGCGGGCCGGCCTGTTCCAGCAAGGCCGCGCGCTCGCCCTCGGCATAGATGTGCACGCGCAGCGTCGGCGCGAAGCGCCTTGCCTCTTCGGCCCAGTTGCCGCACACGGAGGTCGGCGCGATCACCAGCGCGGCGCCGCCGTCAGCGCGCGCCAGCATCACGGCGAGCGCCTGCAGCGTCTTGCCCAGCCCCATGTCATCGGCCAGGCAGGCGCCGAAGCCGGCCTCGGCGAGCGACATGGCCCAGCGGTAGCCGTCTTCCTGGTAGGGCCGCAGTTGCGCGGCCAGGTTGGCCGGCAGCACGGCGTCGCTGTTGCGCGCCCGGCGCAGCCGCGCCACGCGCTGGCGGAAATGCTGGTCGGGGTCGATGCCGGCGCCGGCCAGCACGTCGTCCAGCCAGGGCGCCGCCATCAGCGGCACCTTGATGCCATCGGGCACGTTGTGCGCCACGCTGGCCAGGTCGCGCAGCCTGGCGCGCAGGCTGCGCGTGAGCGCCACGTACACGCCCTGCCCCATCGGCATGAAGCGCCCGGCATGGCTGCCGGCCCAGGCCAGCAACTGGCCGAGCTGCAGCACCAGCCCCTCGGCCACGCCCAGTTCGCCGACCAGCTTGAACCATTCGCTTTCGGTTTCGATATGCACCGCCAGTTGCGGGATGTCGGCGCCCACCACGCGGATTTCCTTGCCCCGGGGCCATTCCACCGCCAGCACGGCGGGCAGCCCGGGCAACTGCTCGACCGCCGACAACGCTTCCTCCGGGTCGGCCAGGGTCCAGTCGTATTCGCCGCTTTCGGGCGAGCGCGGCACCAGGAAGGGCAGCGCGTCGAACACTTCCGCCACGCTCGCCAACTCAGCCTTGAGGTCGCGCACCGTGGCCAGGCTCTCCCCTTTGACCGCCGCCATCAGCCGCTCGCGCCCGCTGCCCGGGGCCAGCCGTGGCCCAAGGGGGCCCAGCGGCGTCACCACCAGGCGCAGCGAAAGGCCTTCGCCCAGCGGGGACAACTCGGCGCGCAGCCGGCTCTCGGTCTCGAGCTCGCGGGCGCTGCCGTCGTGGTCGGAGTGCACCTGGAAATGACCGGACAGCGCGCGCAGCGTGGCGTCAAGCTGCGCATGGGCCTCGGCCGGCACCGCCAGCCCATCAGCGATCAGTTGCGCCGCGCCCTGCTGCGCGGGCGTGAGGCGAATCACGCGCAGGCGCTGCGAGCCTTCGCGCAGCACGGTGATCTGGCGCAAGGCATCGGCGTCCGCGCGGCTGCCGGCGGGCAGAAAGCTGTCCATCGCCGGAGCCTCGCGCACCGGGGGCGAGACCCGCAAGGTGTAGCGGGCGCCCTGGCGCACCACTTCCAGCGTGGGGGCGCCCTCCACCACTTCCAGCGTCTGCTCGGGCGCCTGCGCCAGCACCACGCCCGGATGCCCGACCAGCGCCAGCATGGCGGCGGCGCGATCGAGCACGTAGCGGCGGTGATAGGACTGGTCGCGGCGCACCGCCCGGGCGACACGGGCGTCCCACGGCTCCAGCCGGTCGTCTTCGGCAAGGCGGGCCAGCGGCACGGGGCGCGGCTTGCTCCAGCCGCGCGCTCCGCGCTGCTGCTCCAGCGGCTCGATGGTGCCGACCGCGCCGTCGGCGTCGATGGTCAACGCCCACAACAGGCGGCTGGCGCTGGCGCCGTCGGGCGCGCGCGTCTCGCCCGCCAGGGCCTGCAACGCTTCGAGCGCGAGCCGCCAGCTTTCCTGGCGCTGGCCGGCAAAGAAAGCCTGCGGCACCGGCTCGCCCGCTTCCAGCGCCAGCGCGGCGTCCAGTTGCTGCGCGAACCAGTGCAGGCCGCAGCCTTGCAGGCGCGCACGCAGAGCCGCAACGGCCTCGGCGCGGGCGGCCGCCGGCTGGCGCCGTCCGCTGGCTTGCTTCACGTCGCCGAGCCAGGCGCGCAGCAGCACGCGCCAGAACTGCGCGAGCGGCGGCACCTCGGGGCGCAATTCGAACGCGGATTCGTCCAGCCGCGCATCCCCCTTGTGCACGGCCAGCACGTGGCACCACAGCCCCCAGCGCTCGGTCGGCACCGGGCTGCGCGTGCCCGCTTCCGCCTGGCAGAACCTGCGGGCTTGTTCGAGGTGGGCCGGCGTGCGCTGGGCCAGCAAGGACAGCGGGTAGCAAGGCGCCAGCGAGGGCGGCAACAAGCCGGTACGCTGACGGCTTTCAGCCCGTAGCCGCTTGAGCGCGGCCTCGAAGCCCGCCTGGGCGGCTGGCCAGGCGCCTTCCTGCAAGTGGGCAAAAGCACGCAGGGCGTCGCCATCGCCGCCCGCATCGCCCGTCGTGGCTAGCAAGGCAAGGGCCGCCGGGCGCTCGCCGGCGTACAGCCGGCCCTCGGCCAGCGCGGTGCGAATGGGAACCGGCAGCGCCTGCGGATCGTCGGCGTGGCGGGCCAGCCCGTAATCCAGGTAGGGCTGCAAGCGGGGATCCCAGTCGAAATAGAGACAGTCCAGGATCGCCAGCAAGATGCGCCAGCGCCAGGGTGGCACCACCCGGTCCAGCAACGCGGCGTCGCCGCTGGCCAGCGCCGCTTCCACCAGCATTTCGGCGCGCTCGGCTCCCTGCCCCCAAGGCGCCAGCATTTCGCCGATCGCCGCCTCCGAGGCGCCTGAGAACAGCATCTCGCGCAGCCGCCTGGCGTGCACGCGGGCTGGCGATTCACGATGGGAGGCGGAGGGTCCAGACGGCGGCGGCAGGGTCACGGGCGGCAGTGGCGGCATACACAATGTGACGATTTTAGACCCCGGCGGGCCCGCGCCCGCGTTGGCACAGGGGGTCCCGGGGTTTACAATGTCTCTTTTGCACGGCTGGCGGCGCGCAGGGAGTGAACCATGTCGATGGCGGATCGCGACGGAAAAATCTGGATGGACGGCAAGTTGATCGAATGGCGCGATGCCAAGGTCCATGTGCTGACCCATACCCTGCATTACGGCATGGGCGTGTTTGAAGGCGTACGTGCCTACAAGACGCCGGCCGGCACCGCGATCTTCCGCCTCAAGGAGCACACCCGCCGCCTGTTCAACTCGGCCAAGATCTTCCAGATGCAGATGCCGTTCGACGCGGCCACGCTGGAGGCCGCGCAACGCGAGGTGGTCAAAGCCAACCAGCTCGAGTCCTGCTACATCCGCCCGCTGGTCTGGATCGGCTCGGAAAAAATGGGCGTCTCGGCCAGGGGCAACACCATCCACGTGGCGATTGCCGCGTGGCCGTGGGGCGCCTACCTGGGCGAGGAAGGCCTGGAGCGCGGCATCCGCGTCAAGACGTCTTCCTTCACCCGCCACCATGTCAATGTATCGCTGGTGCGGGCCAAGGCCAGCGGCTATTACATCAACTCGATCCTCGCCAACCAGGAAGCCACCAGCATGGGCTACGACGAAGCCCTGCTGCTGGATACCGAAGGCTACGTCAGCGAAGGCTCGGGCGAAAACGTGTTCGTGGTGCGCGACGGTGTGATCTATACGCCTGACCTGGCCTCGTGCCTGGACGGCATCACCCGCGACGCCATCCTCACCATCGCCCGCGATCTGGGCATCGAGGTGCGCGAGAAGCGCATCACGCGCGACGAGGTGTACTGCTCGGACGAAGCCTTCTTTACCGGCACCGCGGCCGAAGTCACGCCGATCCGCGAGCTCGACGACCGCGTGATCGGCGAAGGCCGCCGCGGCCCGGTGACCAAGCGCGTGCAGGACGCCTTCTTCTCGGCGGTCGGCGGCACCAATGAACAATACAGGCACTGGCTGACCGTGGTCTGACACCACCCCGGGACCCGAAAGCGCGCCAGGCAATCACGAACCGCTTAACCGTTTAACCAGTCATACTTCAGTCCATCCAAAAGACTCAAGATTAAAAACGAAAGCCATCCCCGCAACACCATGACGCAAACCGCCTCCCTGATCGAAATCGGCGCGGAAGACCTTCCGCTGCACTGCCCCACCGGCAACACGCCGACCTGGAACTACCACCCGCGCGTCTTCCTCGACGTGACCGACACCGGCGAAGTGAAGTGCCCGTACTGCGGTACCGTCTACAAGCTCAAGCCCGGCACCGTGATCAAGGGTCACCACTGACACGGCCCACGCTTGACCGCACCACCCCGATGCTCCGGCCCGCCCTGCGGCGCGCTGGAGCGTTGGCGTGCGTGGCGCGCGCAGCTTGCGCCACGCCCACCCTTCCGGCAGCGCCCCATTCATGAAAAAAGCCCTCGTCATCGCCCCCAACTGGATCGGCGACGCCCTGATGGCGCAGCCGCTCTTCACCCTCATGAAAGCGCGCCATCCGCGCCTGCAGATCGACGCCCTCGCCCCTAAATGGGTGGCGCCGGTGCTGGCCCGCATGCCCGAGATCCACCAGGTCTTCCCCAGCGAGCTGGCGCACGGCAAGCTGCAGCTCTCGGCCCGCCTGATGTTCGCCCAGCAGCTCAAGAACGAAGGCTACGACGCAGCCTATGTGCTGCCGAATTCGCTCAAGTCCGCGCTGATCCCCTGGCTGGCCGCTATCCCGCTGCGCGTCGGCTATCGCGGCGAAGCCCGCTTCGGCCTGCTCAATATCCGCCACGGCAATCCGCCCCGCGACCAGCGCCCACCCATGGTGGAGCACTACGCGCGGCTGGCGCTCAAGCCCGGCGCCCGCCTGCCGGAGAACCTGCCCGAGCCGCGCCTGCGGACCGATCCGGTGCGCATGGCCAAGACTGCGGAGCGCTTTGGCATTGCGCCGCAGACGCGCCTGATCGCGTTCTGCCCGGGCGCGGAGTTCGGCCCGGCCAAGCGCTGGCCGGCCGCGCATTTCGCCGAGCTGGCACAGATGCTCAAGCGCTCGTTCCCGTATGCGCAAATGGTCACACTGGGCTCGCCTAAGGACGCCGAGATCGCCGACGAGATCGTCAAGGCCGCGCCTTTCGTGCGCAACCTGTGCGGCCAGACATCGCTGGACGATGCCGTCGACCTGCTAGCGATGTCGGAAGCCGCCGTGTGCAACGACTCCGGCCTGATGCACGTCACCGCGGCGCTGAACCGGCCCCAGGTGGCGGTGTTCGGCTCCAGTGACCCGCGCCATACACCCCCGCTGTCGCAGGCTGCGAGTATCATGTGGCTGCAGCTCGAATGCAGTCCGTGCTTCAAGCGCGAGTGCCCGCTTGGCCACCTGCGCTGCCTGAAGGACATCGAGCCCGAAATGGTGTTTGTGGAGCTTCGCAAGCTCCTGCACCGGGCCTGAAGCGCTGACCCGCCGTTCGTGTTTATCCGGCCAACGAATCCCTGAGCCCAGTCCACCATGCCTCGTTTTGCCCGCCTGTTCGATTCCGCCGAAGACATCGTAGAAGCCTTTCGCGAGGCCATGAAGCTACGCGATGCCGACGGCGCGCTGCGCCTGTGGCTGGATGAGGACTCGGTTACCTGCGTGATGCCGGACGGCCAGCGCCTGATCGGCCATGAGCACCTGCGCCAGGCCTTTGCGCAGCTGCTGGACGTACAGCCGGTGCTGATCGACGTGATCGAGACCAGCAGCCATACCTCGATGGGCGTCGCCATCTTCGACGTGACCGAAGCCCTGCGCTTTGGCGACGACCGCGTCGAAGCCGACCTCTATGTGCACACCACCTATGTGCTGATGCAGAACCACGAGGGCTGGCGCCTAGCGCACATCCATTGCAGCCCGGCCAACGCCGCCCAGGTCGCGACCGTGAGCACGGCGCCAGGCCAGGCCCTCCACTAGGATTGGACGCGCGCGTGACGGGCTGGCCGGCCAGTCACGCGCGCGTCGCTTGACCGCCTATCGCCTTGCAGGCATGAGCCAGCTTCCGCCTTCGCACCACCGGCCCGCGCCGGACGACCTCCGCGCCACCGACTCGTTCGGCGGCGGCCGCCGCATGCCCTGGTGGCTCGCCGGCGGCCACGCCCAGACCATCATTCCGGCGCGCTTCACGCAGCGCCCGCCGCGCGTGGCCTTCAAGCGCGAGCGCTGGACCACCCCGGACGATGACTTCGTCGACCTGGACTGGACCACGCACCCGGTCACGCCCGATACCCCGCTGCTGGTGATGTTCCATGGCCTGGAGGGCGACTCCGGCAGCCATTACGCGCAGGCCATGATGCATGCGCTGGCGGCGCGCGGCTGGCAGGGCGTGATCCCGCACTTTCGTGGCTGCTCGGGTGAGCTGAACCTGGCGCCGCGCTTCTATCATTCGGGCGATGCCGAGGAGCTCCGCTGGATCCTGGAGCGGCTGCACCGGCAGTACTGCGGCCACGGGCGCAAGCTGCTGGTGGTGGGCATTTCGCTCGGCGGCAATGCCCTGCTGCGCTTGCTGGGCGAACAAGGCAGCGCCGCGGGCCATATCAGCGCGGCGGCATCGGTCTCGGCGCCGCTGGACCTGGCCGGCGGCGGCGCAGCGCTGTCGCAAGGCTTCAACATGCTGTACACGCGCATGTTCCTGCAGACCCTGAAGCGCAAGTCGCTGGCCAAGCTGAGCCAATATCCCCGGCTGTTCGACCGCGAGGCCATGCTCGCCAGCCGGGACCTGTACGCCTTCGACAATATCGTCACGGCGCCGCTGCATGGCTTTCGCGATACCGATGACTACTGGGCGCGCGCCTCCAGCAAGCCGGTGCTTGGCGAAATCAAAGTGCCCACGCTGGTGCTCAACGCGCGCAACGATCCCTTCCTGCCGGCGCGCCACCTGCCGGGCCCCGCTGATGTCAGCCCGCAGGTCTGGCTGGAGCAGCCCGAGCACGGTGGTCACGTCGGTTTCATGACACCGCGCGAAGATGGGCTGCGCGCGCTGCCGGTGCTGCCCTTTGCCGGGCATATCGAGTGGCTGCCAGCGCGCATCCTGCGGTTCTTCGACGCCGTGGCTTAGCGCATCGGATCAGCGCCGTGGATTGAATTTCGGGCCGCACCCGCGGCTCAGCGTCACCAGAACGAATGCGAGCGGGATGCCCGGGCACGGGCGGTCCCGCAAGGAGGCACCGAAGATGGATGAGACAGTCAAGCAAGCCATGGCCCGCTGGCCCAACGTACCCAACTGCTACGGCTGGCTGGCGCTGGACCGGCGCGGGCAATGGCGCATGCGCAACGAGTACGCCCAGCAGCACGGCCTGTCCGGCGACCCGATCCGCCACGAGGCGCTGATCGCCTTTATCGAGCGCAACTACCAGCGCGACGAACGCGGTGGCTGGTATTTCCAGAACGGCCCGCAGCGCGTGTTCGTGTCGCTGGCCTATGCGCCGTGGATCGTGCGGCTGCACCAGGGCAAGCTGCACACCACCTCGCAGCGCGCCTTCACGCTGCACGGCTGCCATGCGGACGAGCACGGCAACGTGGTGCTGGTGGGCACGGTGGAAGGTGAAAGCGGCGGCCGCCTGCAAGCCGCGCTGCTGCACGACCACGACCTGGATGGCTTTAGCAGCGCCTGCACCTGGCATGGCGAGGCCTGCGGGGCCAATCTCGGCGTGTTTCATTTCAACGGCGCCGACGTGCAGATCGAGCCGATCGCCGAGGACGAAGTGCCGGCGCGCTACGGCTTCGTGCGCCAGCCGCAACCGCCTGCGGGTGAACAGGCGACCTGAGCAGGCGGCCTGAGCAGGCGGCCTGAGCCTGGGCGTCAGTTAGGCATGCCCTTGTTGTCCTGCTTTTCCTCGCGGTACTGGCGCTCGAGCTGGTGCAGCCGCGCATCGACTTCCGACAGCGTGTAGAAATCGCCGTCGCCCGCCTTGCGGGCGATCTGCAACTGCTCGATGGCGGCCTGGTAGGCGCCATCCACGGCGTACTTCTCCGCCAGCGCCTGGTGCTGCTGTACGCGCCGGCCCTGCGCGGCGTAGGCCCGTGCCAGCATGTCCCACCACTCGGAGCGGGCAATTTCCTCGCGCGTGCGCTCGCGCAGGAAGGTCACTGCCTGGTCCGTGCGGCCGGCGTCGAGCAAGGTCGCGGCATAGCTCAACGCCAACGCGTGCGACAACGGGAACGCCTTCATCGACGCCGCAGCCTGGTTCAGCGCGTCCTGCTGGCGGCGCTGGGCACGCGCCAGCTCGATCGCCATCACATCCAGCATGGGGCTGCCCGAGGTAGCGCCCGGGATCGTGCCGTACAAGCGGCGGGCTTCGGCCAGCGACTGCTCGGCCGCGGCGTTACGGCCCAGCCGCTGCTCGGCGAACGCGATGCCGTAGTGGAGCGCGGGCAGGCGCACCGGCGAGGCTGACGCCAGCTGCGTCTGCAGCGCCGCGCGCGCGTTCTGCAGATCGCTAGGCGAGGTTTCCTGCAGGATGCGGGCGCGCATCCGCGCGAACTCATACTCGGGCGTGCTCGCCACGTGGCGCACCGCCACATGGCTCACGCGGTCCTGCATGTCGGCGATGCGCTCCGAGGTGAGCGGGTGGGTGCGCACATACGACGGCACCGAGCTTTCCGAAATCCCCATCACGCGCTGCAGCCGCTTGAAGAAGTCAGGCATGCCCTGCGGGTCAAACCCGGCAGCGGTCATGATCTGGAAGCCGACCCGGTCGGCCTCGCGCTCCGCGCCGCGCGAGAAAGACAGCTGGTTGGACACCGCCGCCGCCTGCCCGCCCATGGCCAGCGCCGCGGCCGCGTCGCCGCTCTTGGTGGCGGCCAGCCCGGCCAGCACCATCGAGGCCAGCGCGATCCACATCGACTGGTCCTGCGTGGTGATGCCGCGCGCGATATGCCGCTGCATCACGTGGCCGATTTCGTGGCCCAGCACCGAGGCCAGCTCGGACTCGGTATCGGATTGCACCAGCAGGCCGGTGTGCACGCCGATATATCCGCCAGGCAACGCAAAGGCGTTGATGGTGCGGTCGCGCACCGCAAACAGCTCGAACCCCGTGGCAAAGGTGCCGGCGCCGGTGGAGCCGGAGATGTTCTGCCGGCGGGCCGCCTGCACCAGGCGATAGCCAAGCGCGTTCAGGTAATCGGCCAGCAGCGGATCGGACACGTAGTCCGGGTCGCGCCGGATGTCGCGCATGATGCGGTCGCCCAGGCGCCGCTCCATGTCGGGCGTGAGCGACGCGGTGGACGGATCGCCCAGGTCGGGCAGCTGCACGCCGGAGGTCTCCACCACGGTGTTGTTGCTGCGCAAGCCGAAATCGGATTTCTGCCCCGCCTTCACGCTGCGGTTCAGGTTGTCGTAGACCTGGTCGCTGCCGTCGCGGCTATCGCTCCCCGGTGCGGCCGCGGCCTGCGCCGCGGTACGCGTGGGGTCGTTGAGCAGCAGGCGCTGCTGGGGCCAGGCCGGCAGCGCGATGGTCAGCGCCACCAGCGCCACCAGCGAGCGGCGGGCAAAGCCCACGGGAGTCCTGGAAGTCATGAGGCGCGCCTGACGGGCAGGCGAGGAGAGCGCTCCGGCGAGCGTTTGGTTCTTGCGCATGTTGCTATGATAGCGGCCTCCGGAAGCCATTCCCATCGGGCGTCGCCCGGTCTTGCCACGCCCTGCCCCGGCATGCGCGGCAAGCGCATCCGTCACGCATTCATTCCCCCGCATCCGCCAGGTCCACGCCATGAGCCAGCTCACCCATTTCGATTCCGCCGGACAAGCCCATATGGTCGACGTCGGCGCCAAGGCGCACAGCCACCGCGTGGCCATCGCCACCGGCACCATCACCATGCTGCCCGCCACCTTTGCGCTGGTGCGCGACGGCACGGCCAAGAAGGGCGACGTGCTAGGCATTGCGCGCGTGGCCGCCATCATGGCCACCAAGCGCACCGCTGACCTGATCCCGCTATGCCACCCGATCTCGCTCACCAAGGTGGCGGTGGACTACGCCATGGACGAGGCCAGCGCCACCATCCGCTGCACCGTGCGCACCGAGACCCACGGCCAGACCGGCGTGGAAATGGAAGCGCTGACCGGCGTGCAGGTGGCGCTGCTGACCATCTACGACATGTGCAAGGCGGTGGATCGCGGCATGGTGATGGGCGACGTGAAGCTGCTGGAGAAGCATGGCGGGAAGTCGGGGGATTGGGTGGCGGAAAAGATCTAAGCATCTGATTTCATTCAACCATCTTCAGGCGCAAGGATGGCGCTTCGTGCCCATTGAAGTGTTTTTTGGCGAAACGAAACAAGGACCATCACGCATGAGTGAGTCTCATCGCTTCCTGCCGACAAATGCTCTGCATCAATGTTTGAAGTTCGCAAAAACTCGGCCCGAACTGACACTTCAGAACGCTGACAGCATTGCGGGGTATGTGATCTATGAGCGCGGCTAACATCGTTCTTGCGCTGTCAGCATTCTTGTCGATGCAGTGCGCGCATGCGTGCATGCCGGGCAAGAACATCGACGTTTACTTCGCGTCCAACTCAAGTGTCGTGACCGCATCCGAAATGCTCCGCCTGGCAAACTGGATGGTCGATCAGCGCATCAAGTACCCGAGGCAACAGGCCATCACGCTCGGGGGCTATGCCGAGGAAGGCGAGAGTAGCCCCAAATCTCTGGCGGCGGAACGTCTCCATGCGGTCGCGCGTACCTTGAAAGAGACGAACTTCAATCAGGTGCCTGTGCAAGAACACGTTGGCGTGTACAGGCCGGGCGATGTGAGCAACGGGAGGCGTGTCGAAATCTCCCTGCTTCCGGCCTGCCCTAACGAATGTTGCGGGCCAAGCGGAAAGTAGAAGAATCCACAGCGATGAGCGATGCAGTTCGCGGCATCGCTTCCGAAGTCGACGTGCTGGGCCATTGCACGCGTGGCCGCCATCATGGCCACCAAGCGCACCTCAGACCTGATCCCGCTATGCCACCCGACTGAGCAGGCTGCCCGGCACCCGCCGCATGTGCCTGATCCGCATCGCCGATGTGAGCCACCTTTCTTGTCAATCCTGACACAGTCCCGCGCCAGCGCCGCTTCCGCTGTAACAAGCGTAACGCCGCATTTCGCCAGAGGGCGGCGCGTCGCGGCTTGCGGCAAATTGGTATTCAATGCAGTTTAGGGGGCGCAAGCTGCGCTGCCGGCGGAACCACGTTCCGCGTCGATCCAAGGTGGGCAACATGAACGGGCGTAGGGTTGGCCAGCTTTTGCTGGTGTTGGCGGCGCTGGGCGCGAGCGGTACCGCGCTGGCGGGAAGAGGTGGCGGTGGAGGCTGGCACGGTGGTGGCGGATGGCACGGCGGCGGTGGCTGGCATGGCGGCTGGCACGGCGGCGTAGGCGTCTATATCGGCCCCGGATTCGGCTACGGCTATGGGTGGGGCTACCCCTACCCGTACTACTACCCGCCCGGCTACGCCTATGGGCCCGCGGTCGTCGGGGTACCTGCGGCGCCGACGCAGTACATCGAGCAAGGCCAGGACGGCACGATGGACATGGACATGGACAGCGGCGGTGTCGCGGCACCCGCGCCCCAGCAGCAGGCGTTTTGGTATCGCTGCGCCCGGCCGGATGGCTACTACCCGTACATCAAGGCCTGCCCCGGCGGCTGGCATAAGGTGCCGGCACAGCCACCCGCCTAGCGCCTGCTGCTTGCCTGATGCCCACCTGATGCCTGACAGACAGGCAAGCTGAATGCCCGAAGCGCTCACGGCGCGGCGCGCCGACGCGCGCGGACCATAATCGATGACCGAGGTACCGAGGTGCCGAGATGAACGTCCTTAACCACTTCAACCGCCCCAGCCTGCCAATGCTGCTGAGCCTGCCGCTCGCGGCGATGGTGCTGGCCGGATGCGCGGTGATGCCCAGCGGGCCAAGCGTGATGGTACTGCCGGGCACCGGCAAGAACTTTGACCAGTTCCGGGCCGACGATAACAACTGCCGCCAGTTCGCCTTCGGACAGGTGGGCGGCGTTACCGCCAACCAGGCGGCCGCCAATAGCGCGGTAGGCAGTGCCGTGGTGGGCACCGCCTTGGGCGCGGCGGCCGGCGCGGCCTTCAATGGCGGCACGGGCGCGGCGGTGGGTGCCGGGGTCGGCCTGCTCACAGGCGCGGCGGTAGGGGCGGGCAATGCCCAATATGCCGGCTATGGCAGCCAGCGCCAGTACGACGCGGCGTATGTGCAATGCATGTACGCAAGCGGCAACCGGGTGCCGGTCTACGGCCATATGGCCTCGGCCCCGCGTCCGGTGGCCGCGCCGACGTATTACTATCCGCCACCACCGCCCCCGGGCTACGCGCCGCAATAACCCGGCGCGGCGCAGCTTGGGGAGGCGGGGAGGCTCACTGCGGTTTGTGTTTGGCGCGCAGCTGTACCCAGTCGCAGAAATCCCGCGGCCGCGCCGCCGCGTCGACTTCAGCGCAGGCGCGGGCGAGTTCCGCGAACTGGTTAGCCTCATCCCCCGCAAAGTAGAAGCGCAGGCGCTCCAGCCAAGCCCGGGCCTGCACCGGGTCGCCGGTCAGCGCCATCAGCCAGGCGGTGCGCGAGATCAGTGTCGGAGTGGGTAGCAGGTGTACCGCGGCGATATGGGCGCCAAGCAACTGTGCGGCGTTCTCCGGCGTGATCTTGGCCTCCTCGATCGCGTCTGACGCGGCAGCCTGCCGGAACCAGAAGTTCGGCATCGGCAATGCGGCCCGGCGCTCGGCACGGGCGTACTCGCGCGCCTCCGCACGGCGGTAGTCCTGCCACATGGTCGTCAGGATGGCTGCCGCCACGCCAGCGAATGCCAGGCCCGCCAGCACGGCAAACCCGCGCGGCCAGCGCAGGCGGCCGAACCCCGATGGCTCCAGCCAGCCCAGCATGAAGCAGAACGGCAACACAAAATACAAGTAGTGCAGCGGGTACTCCAGCATCGAATGCGCGCACAGCATCGCCAGCCAGGTCAGCACCAGCCCCGTCTGCGCGCGCTCGCGCGCATCCCCGCGCCACAAGCGTTGGCGCGCCACGCGCCATAGCCATGCCAGCAGGCTCAGGAACACACCTGCCGCGCCGATCACGCCCATCTTGGCCAGCATATCCAGCACGGCATTGTGCGCATGCAGCGACATCTCGACTTTCACGCCCACCTGCGCGAGCTGCTGGAACTGCGCCCAGCCATACTCACCCCAGCCCACCCCAAGCCATGGATGAGCGCGGAACATCGCCCACGCGTGCGCCCACATCGCGGCGCGCCACGAGAGCTGATCCCCCCCCTGCAGCTGCGCCACGGTATCGAAGAGGTGCCAGTCCATTGCCTGCCCGGCGCTCTTGATCGCCGGCTGCAAGACCAACAGCAAAACCACCATGGCCACCGCGGCAAACGCCAACCCGGCGGGACGCCGCATGGGGTTGCGCCCGGCGTGGCCGGCGCGCTGCATGCTGCCTGCGAGCCCGCCCAGGTCGCCCGGACCGCCAAACGCCGCCCCGCCCCGCGCCATCCAGGCGGCCACCAGCGCATACACCGCGGCCAGCCCCACATGCAACACACCGGTGCGCGAGCCAGACAGCACGATGCCGCTCACCAACAGCAACGCCGCCGCCAGCCAGGCCGGCACCCGCAACCACCCCCGCGCCGCCAGCCAGACCGCCGCCGCCAGCGCGATGCCCGCAACCGTAGCCTGGTGATTAGGCTGGTTCAGGTTGCCCCACAAGCGGCGGTTGTCATCGTAAAAGTAAGTGGACACCATCCCCAGCGTGTCCGGCTCCAGGCCAAACACCTGCACCCATTGCGCCAGCGTACCCAGCAACCCGGCCACCAGCCAGGCGATGGCCAGCACATCCACCATCGCCTGCCGCTCCACGGACGACGCGGCACGGCCCTGGCGCCACGCAGCCCACATCACCGCGGCGCCCAGCGCCAGCGAGAGCTCAGTCAGCAACCGGCTGCCCGACACATCGGCCATGCCGGTCAGCGTTTGCGTGATGCCGGTGGCGATCAGCCAGAGGGGAAAGAGAATGATCCAGGGGAACTGGGCGGGAGCCGCCTGGTAAGCCGTGCCCCTGCCTTGCCGCTGTGCCAAGGCGCCCAGCACGATGACGGCAAGCGCAAACAGCAATGCCGAAGTCCATTCGCCATAGAAGGTGGCAAGCGGAAGCGTGTGCCGGGAGACCAGCAGCGGTAGCGTGACGGCTACGGCCAGGAAGCTGAGAGGGATGGCTGACCGGGAGGGCAGCATGTGGGGTGCCTTGTTATGCCTTGTAGGCAGAAGGCGGATGATAGCTTGGGGAGCAGGGAAAGAAAAAGCGCCCGAAGGCGCTTTATGTGTGCGACACAAAACGTGCCTACTACGATTTCTTGAAGTAGTTCGTTACCAGAGTGTCGGTACTAGTTGAAGTCGGAGTCCAAGTAACGTTGGTGCTGTTGACCGTGGGCGTGAAAGTCACGGTCTTAGTATCAATCGTGGACGCCTTAATGTTTGCCATCGTAACAACGATAGCGCCAGCGCCAGCAGCGCCGGCTGCCACGCCCGTAACGGAAAGTGCAGAACACTCGTTTGTGGTAGCTGGAGCACCCGACAGGCCCAAGCCGGTCCAATCGTCCGTGGTAGTAGGAAGCGTTCCGTTCGTCTGAGCATAAAGCGCAACGGCCAACTTCAGTGGCTCTGCGCAGGCAGCGACCTTGGACAGTTTCGCTTTGACGGTATAGTCCTGATACTGCGGAATAGCGATCGCAGCCAAGATACCAATAATCGCAACCACGATCATCAGTTCGATCAGCGTGAAGCCCTTCTGGACTCGGCGGCCCAGTTTTTTCATTTGTTGCACCCGTTGTTGCATGATTGACCCCTCGAAGGAATTTTGGATACAAATCGAAACATCTTGTTTCATGTGATGCTGTACGTTCTTAGCACTTAGCGTGCCAGCGCCGCCAAGTCTTGATGTCTCGTCGGCGAGTGACAATTTTCGCCACTTCGGGCCCTTCCCGGTGTTGATCCCGCGCAAATTTTGTCACTAAGTATGACGTGGCGGKTCAGTAAACCCGCACTTTGGCTTAAGTCAGTCTCAAACCGCACTGAAATCACCGCCATGTCTGCAGCATGGCCTGCGCTACAGCCCAAAAACAAAACGGGCGGCTCCCGGGCCACCCGTCTGTCCGGCAGCGCCCCAACGGGGCACCACCTCATCCACAAAGCCCGTCAGGCGGTCTGTGGCGCCCGCTTGCTCAGCAGCTTGCCAACCACCACCACCAGCGCGGCGCCGATCACGCCGAACACCAGGTGGGCATGCGGCACGTGCATCTCGAACCATGCGGCATCCACCGGGTCGCTGACCAGCATTTCACCGGCCAGGTAGCCCAGCAGCGCGGCGCCCAGCACGATGATGATGGGGAAGCGGTCCATGACCTTGAGCAGGATGGTGCTGCCGAACACGATCAGGGGGATCGACAGGCCCAGGCCCAGGATCAGCAGCATCAGCTGGCTGCCTTCCGGCCCCTTCTGCGCCGCGGCGGCCACGGCCACCACGTTGTCGAGCGACATCACCAGGTCGGCGATCAGGATGGTGCGGATCGCGGCCCAGATGTTGTCCTTGGCCGAGTGGCCTTCTTCGTCGTCATCGCCGGTGAGCAGTTGCACGCCGATGTAGACCAGCAGGATGGCGCCGACGATCTTCAGGTACGGCAGGCTCAGCAGCTTGACCGCGGCTACCGTCAGCACCACCCGCATGATGATGGCGGCGGCGCTGCCCCAGAAGATGGCCTTCTTCTGCTGGGCGGGCGGGAGGTTGCGGGAGGCCAGCGCGATCACCACGGCGTTGTCGCCGGATAGCACGATGTTGGTCAGGATAATGGATCCCAACGCGATCCAGAAAGCGGTGGAGGACAGCAGTTCCACGGTAAAGCTCCTCGAGTTTCTTAAATTATGATTCGAACGCCACATTGCGCCACCAACAACTGTGCCGCATGCGGAATTTCGGATGTCTGAGTCTTCAGACATGAAGATTTACCGTATCAAGCTTTCGATTCGGTTTCAATCGGCATGTCGCGCACCTTGGGAGATACCCTAGGTAACGGTACTCCAGAATGACATGCCCCCGCACGGAGGCGGGGGCATGGAGAGCCGGTGTGCGGTCGCAGTCACGCGAGCGCTCCGGCTCCGGCAAGCTTTCCCGCCCGGAGGCGGGAGGCTGCAGATCGGTATTTACAGGATCGACTTGAGCAGGCGAGCCATTTCCGACGGGTTCTTGGTGACCTTGATACCGCAGGCTTCCATGATTTCCAGCTTGGCTTGCGCCGTGTCGGCACCGCCCGAGATCAGCGCGCCGGCGTGGCCCATGCGCTTGCCCGGAGGCGCGGTCACGCCAGCGATGAAGCCAACCACCGGCTTCTTCATGTTTTCCTTGATCCAGTAAGCCGCGTTGGCTTCGTCCGGACCACCGATTTCGCCGATCATGACCACGGCGTCCGTTTCGGGATCGTCGTTGAACATCTTCATGATGTCGATGTGCTTCAGGCCGTTGATGGGGTCGCCACCAATGCCGACTGCCGACGACTGGCCCATGCCCAGCGCGGTCAGCTGACCGACTGCTTCATAGGTCAGCGTGCCCGAGCGCGACACCACGCCGATGCGGCCCTTGCGGTGGATGTGGCCCGGCATGATGCCGATCTTGATTTCGTCAGGCGTGATCAGGCCCGGGCAGTTCGGTCCCAGCAACAGGGTCTTCTTGTTGCCCTTGGCCATCTTGTCCTTGAGCTCCATCATGTCGCGCACGGGGATGCCTTCGGTGATGCAGACCACCAGGTCCAGGTCAGCGTCAACGGCTTCCCAGATGGCGGCAGCGGCGCCTGCGGGCGGCACGTAGATCACGGACACGGTGGCGCCGGTCGATGCCTTGGCATCCTTGACGCTTGCGTAGATGGGAATGCCTTCGAAGTCTTCGCCCGCTTTCTTCGGGTTCACGCCGGCAACGAAGCAGTTCTTGCCGTTGGCATAGTCACGGCAGCCACGGGTGTGGAACTGGCCGGTCTTGCCGGTGATGCCCTGGGTGATGACCTTGGTGTCTTTATTAATCAGAATCGACATGCTGTAATCCTTTGCTTGGCTCAAAGCAGCGCGCGAAGGCCTGGCCCCGGCGCGCTGCTGGCGTTCGTGTTCGCGTCTGGCTTACTTGCCCGCGGCAGCAGCCACGACCTTCTGGGCAGCTTCTTCCATGGTATCGGCGGCGATGATGGGCAGGCCCGAGTCGGCCAGCATCTTCTTGCCGATCTCTTCGTTGGTGCCCTTCATGCGCACGACCAGCGGCACGGACAGCGACACGGCCTTGGATGCAGCGATCACGCCTTCGGCGATCACGTCGCAACGCATGATGCCGCCGAAGATGTTGACCAGGATGGCCTTCAGGTTCGGGTTCTTCAGCATCAGCTTGAAGGCTTCGGTCACCTTCTCGGTGGTGGCACCGCCGCCCACGTCCAGGAAGTTGGCCGGCTCGCCGCCGAACAGCTTGATGGTGTCCATGGTGGCCATGGCCAGGCCAGCGCCGTTCACCAGGCAGCCGATGTTGCCGTCCAGCGAGATGTAGGCCAGGTCGAACTTCGACGCTTCGATTTCAGCCGGATCTTCTTCGTCCAGGTCGCGGTAAGCGACGATTTCCGGGTGACGGAACAGGGCGTTGGAGTCGAAGTTGAACTTGGCGTCGAGCGCGATCACCTTGCCGTCGCCGGTCAGGATCAGCGGGTTGATTTCAGCCAGCGAGGCGTCGGTGTCCCAGAATGCCTTGTACAGGCCTTGCAGGGCCTGGCGGGCTTGCGCCACGCTTGCGTCGGGCACGCCGATCTTGCGGGCGATGTCGTCAGCGTCCGCGTCGAGCAGGCCGGCCGACGGATCGATGATCAGCGTGTGGATCTTTTCCGGGCTGTGGGCAGCGACTTCTTCGATGTCCATGCCGCCTTCGCTGGAGGCCATCAGGGCGACCTTTTGCGAAACGCGGTCAACCACCAGGCTGACGTACAGTTCCTTCTTGATGTCAGCGCCTTCTTCGATCAGCAGGCGGTTGACCTTCTTGCCTTCCGGGCCGGTCTGGTGCGTGACCAGGGTCATGCCGAGGATGTTGGTGGCGTAGGTCTTGACCTCGTCGATGCTCTTGGCCACCTTCACGCCGCCGCCCTTGCCGCGGCCGCCCGCGTGGATCTGCGCCTTGACGACCCATACCGGGCCGCCCAGTTGTTCAGCAGCCTTCAGGGCCTCTTCGACCGAGAACGCGGGGATGCCGCGCGGAACCGGCACATTGTATTTGCGCAGGATTTCCTTGCCTTGGTACTCATGGATATTCATGCGTGTTTCCTTTCGGGTAGGCGTAAAAGTGTGGAGATGAAATCTCGGCGGACTGCAGGCCGGCCTGGCTTAGCCAGAAGTGCCGGTTGACCTGCGCGACATGGCGCCGTCGGCGGGGGCGGCGAGCGCCTCCGCTGGCTGCGCCGCCGGGGTCGATGACCCTTCGGTCTTGATCCTCGGTTTTGGCTGGTGACCATACCAGCGGGGGTAAAACTGGCGTACGACCTCGCCTTCGAAATGCAGGGCATGGCAGCCGTGCAACTGGTAAGGCGGTTCGGTACTGGTGTCTTCGGCACCGCCGTCGCGAATGTTGAACACATCGCCGGCGAATGCCTGGATCGCGGTGGTCGGCAGTATGCCGGCCAGCTCGGTCAAATGGGTGCATCCGGCCACGCCCGACAGGCGCTCTTTCACCGACTTGCGGAAACCCTTCATCAGGTTCAGGCCGATCAGCTTGCGGTAAGCCGGGCCGATGGTGTCGCACTGGCCGGGATAGGGCACCCAGTCGGAACAGGCATCGGCATCCACGACGTTCATGCGCAGGTCGATGGTGACGCGCAGCCAC
The DNA here is from genome assembly GCF_056398045.1 of Cupriavidus sp. 05L411. Lineage (NCBI taxonomy): Bacteria > Pseudomonadati > Pseudomonadota > Betaproteobacteria > Burkholderiales > Burkholderiaceae > Cupriavidus > Cupriavidus sp. 05L411. The sequence continues at coordinate 21,567 of NZ_JBFTOQ010000041.1, forward strand.
AAATCGTGCAGCGGCTCGCCCACCGGGCGCACACCGCCGCCGGCCAGCGGAATCTCGCGCGGCTTGGTGTCAGTCAGGCGCGCTTCGATGTCCCATAGGCCGTCGTCCCTAAGATAGGCCTCCGCCGTGATGGCACGACGGTGACGCAGGGCGCGATTGACGGGCGGGGAAAGCGGCATAACACCAGGCAGGAGCGGGAGAAATGGACGGCTGGGCCGGAAAACCGCAGGATTTTAACATGCCGGACAACGCTCGCCGGGAACAAACTGCGCGCGGCGCTGTTGCCGGGGATTGTCGAGCGACGGGCAAGCCCCGCGCATGCGGAAAAATCACGGCATTGCGGCGGAAACGGCCTAAGGTGTCAAGGCATCAAGGCATGAGCAAGGCGTGAAGATTCGGAATACGCCTACTGGCAAAGCAGGTATGCGCCCGCAACCGGCGCAGGACATGGCAGTAACATCACTGCGGCATCACTTGAACTTGAGGCTGCCGCGTCGGCGAACGTCAATCGCTGCCATCCAGCCACTCATCCGCCCCTTTGATCACCTGGCTCACCACCGAGCGGGAAAAGCCGCGGGCGACCATAAAGCGGATCTGCTTGGCCTTGTCTTCGGGCGTGGCGGGCGGCGTGCCAAAACGCTTTTGCCAGACCGCGCGGCCGCGCTCCAGCTCCGACCCGCGCAGGCGATCCTGCAGGTCGGCGAGCTGATCGCCGCCGAGCTGATGGGTGCGGGCTTCCTGCATCACGCGGGCGGCGCCATAGCGGGCCGCGCGCCGGTGCATCAGGCTGTCGACAAAGCGCGCGTTGGATAGCCAGTTCTCGCGCTCCAGCGCGTCCAGCAGCTGCTCGAGGGCCTCGGGAGACTCGGCGTGCGGGGCCAGCTTGCGCGCCAGCTCCGCCCGGCTGTGCTCGCGCCGCGACAGGTAGCCGACGGCGCGGGCTTTCAGGGAGAGAGGAGGACGGGTAGCCATGGGGAAGGCGCGCTTGAACACCGCGCATTATCAATGCGCTTTAAAAACGCAAACCGGGGCGRCGCGCGTCGCTGCGCGTGCCGCCCCGGGGTGGGGATCGCGGCCGGGAATGCCCCGGCCAGCGAAGCTCAGTCTTCGGCGGTGGCCACGGCGCCGGCGGTGGCCACGGCGCCGGCGGTGGCCGGCGTGCCGTTCATCAGGACTACGCCCAGCGACTCGCGCACCTTGTTCTCGATCTCGTCGGCGATGTCCGGATTCTCGCGCAGGTATTCACGCGCGTTGTCCTTGCCCTGGCCGATCTTCTCGCCCTTGTAGCTGTACCACGCGCCCGACTTCTCGACGACCTTGGCGTCCACGCCGAGATCGATGATTTCGCCCTGGCGCGAGATGCCCTGGCCGTAGAGGATGTCGAAGAAGGCTTCGCGGAACGGCGGCGACACCTTGTTCTTGACTACCTTGACCTTGGTTTCGTTGCCGATCACCTCATCGCCCTTCTTGATCGAGCCGATGCGGCGGATGTCCAGGCGCACCGAGGCGTAGAACTTCAGCGCATTGCCGCCGGTGGTGGTTTCGGGCGAGCCGAACATCACGCCGATCTTCATGCGGATCTGGTTGATGAAGATCACCAGGCAGTTGGTGCGCTTGATGGTGCCGGTCAGCTTGCGCAGCGCCTGGCTCATCAGGCGGGCCTGCAGGCCCGGCAGCGAATCGCCCATCTCGCCTTCGATTTCGGCCTTGGGCACCAGGGCCGCCACCGAGTCGATCACGATCAGGTCGACCGAGCCCGAGCGCACCAGCGCGTCGGTGATTTCCAGTGCCTGCTCGCCGGTGTCGGGCTGGGAGATCAGCAGGTCGCCCACGGACACGCCGAGCTTGCCGGCATAGTTGACGTCGAGCGCGTGCTCGGCATCGATAAAGGCGCAGGTGCCGCCCAGTTTTTGCATTTCGGCCACGACCTGCAGCGTCAGCGTGGTCTTGCCCGAGGATTCCGGACCGTAGATTTCCACSACGCGGCCGCGCGGCAGSCCGCCGACGCCCAGCGCGATGTCCAGGCCCAGCGAGCCGGTGGACACGACCTGGATATCCTGGTCGATGTCGGCTTCGCCCAGTTTCATGATCGAGCCCTTGCCGAACTGCTTCTCGATCTGGGCCAGCGCGGCCGCCAGCGCCTTCTGCTTTTCGGCGCTTACGCCAGCACCCGCCTTCTTGCCGTCATCCATGGTCGTCCTTCCGTCAATGGTGTATAAATAGGCCGCATGTGGCGCGCCGCCTGCTTTTGCGGGTAACCGCCCGACCCGCGCCGCGCTGCGAACTCCTGATGACAATGAACCTGGCAGCAGGGGCAAACATTGGGCAAACGTCGGTAATACGTGCGTTGCTGAATTCAGTACGATCCGGCCCGCTCACTGCGCGACCGGATCAAGCGGGTACTGTATAAAAAAACAGTATGCTTGGCAAGTCCCGCACGCGTCATTTGATGTAAAGCGACGACTAAGCCGGCCAGGGTGGAGACAACCATGCGTATTCTGATCGCCGAAGATGACGATGTGCTGGCAGATGGCCTGACACGCTCGTTACGTCACTCCGGCTATGCCGTCGACCATGTCGCCAGTGGGGTTGAAGCCGACTCGGCGCTCTCGACCCAGACCTTCGACCTCCTGATCCTCGATCTCGGCCTGCCCCGCATGCCCGGACTGGAAGTGCTCAAGCGCCTGCGCACGCGCGGCGCCATGCTGCCGGTGCTGATCCTGACCGCGGCGGATGGCGTCGACGAGCGCGTCAAGGGCCTGGACCTGGGCGCCGATGACTACATGGCAAAGCCTTTCGCCCTGTCCGAGCTGGAAGCCCGCGTGCGCGCGCTGGTGCGGCGCGGCGCCGGCGGCGGCGCCACGCTCACGCACCATGGCCCGCTGGCCTTCGATCAGGTCGGCCGCATCGCCTACCTGAACGAGCAGATGCTGGATCTCTCCGCGCGCGAAGTTGGGCTGCTGGAGATCCTGCTCACCCGCACCGGGCGGCTGGTATCGAAGGAGCAGCTGGTCGACCACCTGTGCGAATGGGGCGAAGAGGTCAGCAACAATGCCATCGAAGTCTATGTGCACCGGCTGCGCAAGAAGATCGAGGTGGGCGGGATCCGCATTGCCACGGTACGCGGGCTGGGCTACTGCCTGGAGAAATTCCAGGCCACCGTGGCGCACGACTAGAAAGCGCCATTAGAATCGGAATCGGAATCGGCATCAGCGCCGTTTCCCTTTGACGGCATGCCGGCGACGCCGCCAAGACCTGCCCCACCACCTCCTCCCCATGAGCCTGCTGCGACTGCCCCGGCGGCGCGCGCGGGCCGCACGGCCCGCGCGCACGCCCTCCCCGCCCGATGAGATCGTCAGCGACGAAACGCTGGCCGACGCCCTGCCGCATCTTGAAGACAGCGCGGGCCATCCGTCGCCGCGCTCACTGTTCGGCGAAATCCTGGACTGGATGCTGGCACCGCTGCTGCTGTTGTGGCCGATGAGCATTGCCGTGACCTACCTGGTGGCGAAGTCCATTGCCAACGGGCCCTTCGACCGCTCGCTGGAGGCCAGCGCCATCGTGCTCTCGCAGCAGGTGCGCGAGGTCAACGGGCGCGTCACGCTGCAGTTGCCACTGTCCGCGCGCGAAATCCTGCGGGCCGATGAAACCGACAACATCTACTACCAGGTGGTGGGCACGCACGGCGAGTTCGTCGCCGGGGACAACGACATGCCGCTGCCCGGCGAGGACGATCGCGGCCACGCCGGGCTGGTCTCGCTGCGCGACGACCGCATCGCGGGCAACGACGTGCGCGTGGCCTACACCTACGTCGACCTGAAGCAGGCGGGCGACGCGCAGCCGGTGCTGGTGCAGGTTGGCGAGACGCTCGACAAGCGCGCGCGGCTGGCCAATGAAATCATCAAGGGCGTGATCCTGCCGCAGTTCGTGATCCTGCCGCTGGCGGTGGTGCTGGTGTGGTTCGGCCTCACGCGCGGGCTGGCCCCGCTGACCTCGATCCAGCAGCGCATCCGCGCGCGCAACCCCGGCGACACCAGCCCCATCGACGAACACGCCGCGCCGCAGGAAATCACGCCGCTGGTGGCCTCGTTCAACGACCTGCTGGCACGGCTCGACGTTTCCGTGCAGACGCAAAAGCGCTTTATCGCCGATGCCGCCCATCAGATGAAGACGCCGCTGGCCGGGCTGCGCATGCAGGCGGAGCTGGCGCAGCGCGAGCAATCGCCCGAGGAGCTGCGCAAGTCGCTGGCGCAGATCGCCGGCAGCTCGGAGCGCGCGGCCCACCTGGTGACGCAGTTGCTGTCGCTGGCGCGCATGGAGAACCTGGCCGGCGCCGGCAGCATGGCGCCGCTGGACCTGGCCGCGCTCGCGCGCGAGGTGGTCAAGGACTGGCTGCCGCAGGCGTGGGCGCGCCGCATCGACCTCGGCGTGGATGCCGACGACCACCCGGTGATGGTGCAAGGCAATCGCCTGATGCTTACCGAGATGCTCAACAACCTGATCGACAACGCCATCCGCTACACGCCGGCCGATGGCCACGCCACCGTGCGCGTCAGCGCGGATGCCTTCGAGCCCTTCGCGTATCTCGAGGTGGAAGACACCGGCCCCGGCATCCCGGTGGCCGAGCGCGAGCGCGTGATGGAACGGTTCTACCGCGTGCTCGGCACCAAGACCCAGGGCAGTGGCCTGGGCCTGGCCATCGTGCGCGAGATCGTGCAGCAGCACGGCGGCGATGTCAGCATTCTCGACCACGTCTACCAGACGGAGCCGCGCCTGGCCGGCGCGTGCTTTCGCATCACGCTGCGCCGGCCATCTCCCCTGGAGCCTGCATGACCGACCCCGACCACACGCGCGGCGGGCGCGACCAGGCCGATCAGTCCGAGCGCCGCGCGTGGCATCGCAACCTGCGCTGGATTGCCGTGCTGCTGTCGATCTGGTTCGTCGTCACCTTCGTGGTCGCCTGGTATGCCCGCGAGCTGCGCTTCGATTTCTTCGGCTGGCCCTTCTCGTTCTGGGTCGGTGCCCAGGGTGCGCTGATCGTCTACGTCCTGATGGCGGCAATCTATGCCTGGCGCATGAACCGCGATGAAGACGATGACGCCGGCGAGCTGCCCGTGCCCGCCCGCCAGCATGACGATGCTGCATAGCAAGAAGCCCGGCCCTGCCCCTCGAAGCTGATTTTCGCAAGCCCTCCAGAGACCCTTCGCACCGCAGCGCAGCACCACCAAGCCAGCTTTTTGCCTAGCGTATACCCCGAGCGTTTAGTGGCGAATTCGGCCAAAATTGTCAGAACGCAGTAAGTTTCGCCTCCCACAATCCATTGCAACTTAGGAGGTTGTCGCGCGCCCGCCAGAGAACGCGTGCGCGCCGGCCGCCAACCTGAAAGTTCCGATCACAAACGGAGGAGACAATGGCTAACGCACAGAACGTGGCAATGCCCGGAGGCACAGCGCAGGGCTCGGCGATGACGCCCGAAGAGAGGAAGGTGATCTTTGCCTCCTCGCTCGGGACGGTGTTCGAGTGGTACGACTTTTATCTTTACGGTTCGCTGGCGGCCATCATCGCCAAGCAGTTCTTCTCCGGCCTCGATCCAACCGCCGCCTTCATTTTCGCCCTGCTGGCATTTGCCGCCGGCTTCATCGTGCGGCCGTTCGGCGCGCTGGTGTTTGGCCGCCTGGGCGACATGATCGGGCGCAAGTACACCTTCCTGGTGACCATCCTGATCATGGGGGCCTCAACCTTCATCGTGGGCMTGCTGCCGGGATTTGCCAGCATCGGCTGGGCCGCCCCGATCATCCTGATCGGGCTGCGCATGCTGCAGGGCCTGGCGCTCGGCGGCGAGTACGGCGGTGCCGCCACCTACGTGGCCGAGCACGCACCGCACGGCAAGCGCGGCGCCTATACCGCGTGGATCCAGACCACCGCCACGCTCGGCCTGTTCCTGTCGCTGATCGTGATCCTGGTGTGCCGCAACATGACAGGCGCCAACTTTGAAGTCTGGGGCTGGCGCATTCCGTTCCTGGTCTCGATCCTGCTGCTGGGCGTGTCGGTCTACATCCGCCTGTCGATGAGCGAATCGCCCGCCTTCCAGAAGATGAAGGCCGAAGGCAAGACCTCCAAGGCCCCGCTGACCGAAGCGTTCGGCCAATGGCGCAACCTGAAGATCGTGATCCTGGCGCTGATAGGCCTGACCGCCGGCCAGGCCGTGGTCTGGTACACCGGCCAGTTCTACTCGCTGTTCTTCCTGACCCAGGTGCTCAAGGTCGACGCCACCACCGCCAACCTGCTGATCGCGGGCGCCCTGGTGATCGGCACGCCCTTCTTCATCTTCTTTGGCTCGCTGTCGGACAAGGTCGGGCGCAAGTGGATCATCATGGCCGGCTGCGCGCTGGCGATGCTGACCTACTTCCCGCTGTTCAAGGCCCTGACCCACTACGCCAACCCGGCCCTGGAGCGCGCGCAGCAAAGCGCCCAGATCGTGGTGACCGCGGATCCGAAGCAATGCTCCTTCCAGGGCAGCCCGATCGCCCGCGAAATCGATTTCCGCAGCTCCTGCGACATCGTCAAGCGGACCCTGGCACAAGCTTCGGCCAGCTATGAAGTGGTGGAAGCTCCGGCCGGCACCGTGGCCTCGGTGAAGATCGGCGACAAGGAGATCCCTTCCTTCAACGCCTCGCTGGTACCGGCAGGCCACAGCTTCGACGATGCGAGCAAGAAGCAGATCGCCGCGTTCAAGAAGCAGGTGGGCGAGTCGATGGCCTCGGCCGGCTACCCGACCAAGGCGGACCCCGCGCAGATGAACACCATCATGGTGCTGGTGGTCCTCGTCATCCTGGTGATCTACGTGACCATGGTGTACGGCCCGATCGCGGCCATGCTGGTGGAGATGTTCCCGACCCGGATCCGCTACACGTCCATGTCGCTGCCGTATCACATCGGCAATGGCTGGTTCGGCGGCCTGCTGCCCACCATCTCCTTCGCGCTGGTGGCGCAGAACGGCAACATCTACTACGGCCTCTGGTACCCGATCATCATCGCGGGCGTCACCCTGGTCCTCGGCTCGCTGTTCATCCGTGAAACCAAGGACGTGGATATCTACGCCAACGACTGAAGGCGCGTGAGCCTGCCCGTCGTCCAGGGCACCAGCCTCATGCACGACTGATCCGGTAGTCAGTCGCTCCACCGGCGGGCCGCAAGGCCCGCCTTTTTTTGCAGGCTGCAGGGTGCATGCCGTGCCATTCGACGCCCTCAAAACTTTTTGAAGAAGTGGTGTTGACAGCCTCAAAATGCCATGTATAATCTCGGTCTTGTTCGGCGAATTAGCTCAGTTGGTTAGAGCGACGGAATCATAATCCGCAGGTCCGGGGTTCGAGTCCCTGATTCGCCACCATATTCGTTGAAGCCTGGAAACGGGCTACAACAAAAACCCCTCCCGATCGCAAGATCGGGAGGGGTTTTGCTTTTGGGGCTTCTGTTTTCTTGCGGTCGATTTCTATCCTCGCCGGATCTACGCTCCACCTTCAGAGCACCCAGCCGCGGAGAATCCCGCTTGCCTACCGCAACGATGCCGACCTAAGCTGCATGCAGTGGAGCCACGCGCGGGGTCGCGCACAAAGCACTGCACCGTCTCCTTTCACAGGGATGTGAGAGTGATTCCAGAGTGACACAGCACTGACTATGCATCGCCCGTCCGTGGCCTGCCGCGCGTCATGACGACCATCGCCCATCCGTATCAACAGGTGCAGGAGCGAGGAACGCTGAAGTGTTTCCTGCTGGCTCTGTTCATGCATCTGCTGCTGGGCCTGATGCTTTACTACGGGGTGCATTGGCAGAGCCGCACGCCGGCCGGCGTGGAGGCGGAGCTGTGGGACACCGTGCCCGAGATTGCACAGCCCCAGCCGGTGGTCCAGCCGACGCCCGTGGAACCGCAGCCCGTGTTGAAGCCGGAGCCGGACGACAACGCCGACATCGCCTTGCAGGCTCAGAAGCGCAAGCAGGCCGCCGCGGCCGAGGAAGCCAGGCAGGCCGACCAGCGCGAGCGCAAGGCACGTGAGGCGGAGCGCCAGGCGGCCTTGAAGCAGCAGCGCCAGAGCGAACTAGCGCGCCTGCAGGCCATGGCCAACAGCGCTCCCACCACAGGTGGCGTAGGCAGCCGCGCGGGCACCGGCGCTGGTGCTGGCGGCAACGCCTCGCCCGGCTACGCGGACCGCGTGCGGCGCCGCGTGAAGCCGAACATCATCTTTACCGAAGAGATCGCCGGCAACCCGGCCGCGGTGGTCGCGGTGCGCATGGCGCCGGATGGCTCGCTGCTGTCGGTGCGGCTCACCAAGTCCAGCGGCAATGCCGGCTGGGACAACGCCGTGCTGCGCGCGGTGGAGCGTTCCGACCCGCTGCCGCGCGACGAGAACGGCGTGGCGCCCCCCGGCGTCAACATCACGTTCATGCCGCGGGAGTAGCGGCCGGCCACAAACAAAAAGCCCTTCCGGACCTTGCGATCCGAAAGGGCTTGACTGTCAGGCCTGCGCAACCGGGACGGCTCAATGTCCACGGCCACCTGCCCAATCAGAACGACGGCACCATTGCACCCTTGAACTCGTTCTTCATGAACTGCCGTACCTCTTCCGACTGGTAAGCGGCAACCAGTTTCTTCACCCACGGCTTGTCCTTGTCCTGGGTGCGCACGGCGATGATGTTGGCGTACGGGCTGTGGATGTCTTCCAGCGCGATGGCGTTGCGGGTGGGCTGCAGGCCGGCGGCGAGCGCGTAGTTGGTGTTGATCACCGCCGCGGCCACGTCGGGCAGCGAGCGCGCCAGTTGCGCGGCGTCAAGCTCGACGAGCTTCAGCTTTTTCGGGTTGTCGCTCACGTCCAGCGGCGTGGCGTTGACGCCGTTGGTACCAACGCCGCTCTTGAGCTTGATCACGCCTTGCGCGGCCAGCAGGAGCAGCGCGCGGTTCTCGTTGGAGGGATCGTTGGGCACGGCGACCTTGGCGCCTTGCGGCAGGTCCTTGGGCGACTTCAGCTTCTGCGAGTAGATGCCCAGCGGAGAGATATACGTGTAGCCCGCGCTGACCATCTTGTAGCCGCGCTGCTTCACCTGGCTGTCCAGGTAAGGCTGATGCTGGAAGCTGTTGGCGTCGAGGTCGCCGGCGTCGAGCGCGGCGTTGGGCTGCACGTAGTCGTTGAACTCGACGACCTTGATGTTGAGTCCTTCGCGCTTGGCGACCTTCTGCACTACCTGCCAGACTTGCGCGTCAGGGCCGCTGACGGTGCCGACGCGCAGGGTCTGCTCCTGCGCCATCGCAGCGCCCGATGCCACGATGCCGAGCGTGGCTACCGCGACGCACAGCGCTTGCCGGAGGGAGGGATAGGAGAAACCAGAAAAACCAGAAAAGTTGGACATGCTGCTTGTGTTCCTTTCCGCCATGCAAGCCAGCTTGCATGGCTTTAACCATGATGACAGCCCAGCGCGCGCTCGATGCACGTTCAGTGCGCCTGCTCGCTCATCGTGCGCGACTCGACCTTGGGCGCATTTTGCCATCCGCCGCCCAGCGCAAGGAAGAGATTGATCTGGTCCAGCGCGACCTGGCTTTCCGACGCCGCCAGTGACGCTTCGGTGCTGGCCAGCGTGCGGTCGGCATCCAGGCTCGACAGGTACGGCGAGCGGCCGGCCTGGTAGAGCTGGCGGTTCTGCCGCGCGACTTCACTGGCCTTGTCGCGGGCATCGCGCAGCGCCTGGGTGCGCTCCAGCTCCCGCGTGTAGCTGCTCAGCGCCGACTGCGTTTCGCGCAGCGCCTTGAGCACCACGCCGTCGAAGTGGGCGAGCGCCGCTTCGGCGCCGGCTTCGGTGCCGTGGATGCGGGCACGCGTGCCGCTGGTCGGGATGTTCCAGGTGATCAGCGGGCCATAGCCCCAGTGCGCGGTCGGTGCCTGGCCGAGGTGATCAAGGATGCCGGTGAAGCCGGCGGAGGCGCCGATGCGGATGGACGGGTACAGATCCGCCGTGGCAACGCCGATCTTGGCCGTGGCCGAGGCGAGTTCGCGCTCGGCCTGGCGCACGTCGGGCCGGCGCTTGAGCAGCGCGGCACCGTCGCCCACGGGCAGCGCCTGGCGCAGCCTGGGTTCTTCGTGGCAGGCGTACTCCGCCTGCGAGGTGGCGCTGGGCGGCTTGCCCAGCATCACCGCCAGGCGGTACGCCGCGCCCTCTTGCTCGGCCTTGAAGCGCGGCAAGGCCGCGCGCAACACGTCGGCCTGCGCCTGTGAGCGCAGCAGGTCCACCGGCTGCCCGCGCCCGGCATCGACCATCTTGCGGGCCAGGTCGACGCCGCGGCGCTGCAACTCCAGCTGATGCTCGGCCACGGTCAGTTCATGCGTGGCGGCGCAGCCCTGCACGTAGGCGCGCACGGTCTCGGCCACCACGCCAACACGAGCCTGGTCGAGCGCCGCCTGGCTGGCTTGCGCGCCGGCCAGCGCCGCTTCATCCGCGCGCGCCAGCTTGCCGAAGAAGTCGATCAGGTAGGAAACCTTGAAGCCGACATCGCCAAAGTTCATCACCGGGATCTTCTCTTCCTTGAGCAGCGGCTCGCCGGCGATCTGCCCGCGCTCCGCGCTGGCGGAGAGCCTGGCTTCCGGCAGGTTCTCTGCCTCCACCTCGTGGTAGACCGCGATGGCGCGCTTCAGGTTGGCCGCGGCCACGCGCAAATCGGTATTGGCAACAAGCGCCTGCTGCACCAGCTGGTCGAGCTTCGGATCGTCATACAGGCGCCACCAGCCATCGGGCACCTCGGCAATCGATACGGCGGGGTTGTCCGTGCCGAGCAGCGGGCCGTTGGCCGCTTGCGCCTTCACGGCGGCGTTGTCCGGCACATGGTAGTCGGGCCCGACCGTGGTGCAGGCGGCAAACAGCAGCGGCACCAGTACCGGCAGCAGGGCTTTGCGCAACGTGTTCACTGCGCGCCTCCCTGGCTGGCGGCTCCCTTGGCGGCCAGCGCGAGCTTGTCCTTCTGAGCCTTCTGGCCTTCCGGCCCGGCCTGCGCCTTGTCCCGGGCCGAGGGCTCGCGCACCGACACGGTAGCGGTACGGCCTGCGACCATGCGCAAATCGGCGGGCGGCTCGTCCAGCGCGATGCGCACCGGGATACGTTGCGCGAGGCGGACCCAGTTGAACGTCGGGTTCACATTCGGCAGCAGGTTGGAGCCGTTGGTGCGGTCGCGGTCCTCGATGCCGGCGGCAATGCTCTGCACGTGGCCATGCAGCACGCGGGATTCGCCCATGATGCGGATGTCCACCGGATTGCCGATATGGATGCCGTGCAGCTTGGTTTCTTCGAAGTAGCCTTCCACGTGGAAGGAATTCGCATCCACCATCGACAGCACCGGGCGGCCGGTGTTGACGTAGTCGCCCAGGCGCGGCAGCCGGTCGTTCAGGTAGCCGTCGACCGGGCTGAGCACGCTGGTGCGCTCCAGGTTGAGCTTGGCGAGGTTGACCGCGGCCTGCGCCTGCGCCAGCGCCGCTTCGCCTTGCTGGACCTTGGCCAGGCCTTCTTCCACCACTTCCTTGGAGACGACCTCGGACAGGGTCTGGCTGCGGCGGGCTTCACGGCGCGCCTGCGCGAGCATGGCGCTTTGCGCCGCCGCCGTGGCCTGCGCCTGCTGCAAGGCCAGCGCGAAGCGGTCGCGGTCGATCTCGAACAACGGCTGTCCGCGCTGCACGCGCTGGTTGTCCTTGACGAGGACCTTGGTCACCAGCCCGGACACGTCGGGCGCGATCTGCACCACGTCTGCGCGGATATGGCCGTCGCGGGTCCATGGCGCCACCGTGTAGTAATCCCACAGGTGCTTGACGACGACGACCGCGACCGCGGTGACGACAAGGGTAAGGACGATGGGTCCAAGCGTACGAAGATTCAGTTTCATGACTGCAGCCGATAGGCCAGGTAGACGGTGCCACCCAGGACGATCACATATAACGCCAGATTGAACAGGGACCGGTGCCAGACCAGCCGATAAAAACCCACACGCGCCAGCACGGCACGCGCGCAAGCGGTGATCAGGAACGCCACCAGCATCCACGCCAGCAGGCTCGGGACAAACACACCATAGACGTCGACTTCACCGCTCATTGCTTGTTGCTCGCTTGCTTGCTCATTGGGTCTGCCGCCTGGCCCGCGGGCAAGGCACCAGCCGCGCTCATTGCCACGGGTGCCGCCGAAAACAACGCGACGTGCATTTCCACCAGCGCGGCAAAGGCCTCGCGCGAAGCCTGGTCGGCGCGCGAGGCAACCTTGCGGATCGCCTTGGCCAGCCGGTCGCGCAGCACTTGCGGCGGCGTGTCGGCACGGGCGTCCAGGCGTGCCTGGTAGTAGCTGGCAACGCCCTGCAGCACGCGCCGTACCGAGTGCTGGTGCTCCGGCGCCAGCGCGGGCAGTTCGCGCTGCAGCGCCAGCGTGCTGAGCTCCACGCGCACTTCGGTAAAGCCGTCGCCGGTGGTTTCATCCTCGCTGGCCGCCAGCCGCGGCACCAGTTGCGCCAGGCGGTCCAGCATGCGGGCACGCAGGTGCGCGTGCTCGCCCGGCTCGCGCCCGGTGGCGTTGCGGGCGATATCGCCCCAGCTGGCGCGCACCAGCCTGCGTACCGCGGCCCTGGTGCCGAAGGGGCGGGCCACCAGGGTCCACACCAGCGCGAACAGAATGCCCGCGATGCCGGCCACGTTGCCGTTGAAGAAGGCGTTGAAGTCGGCGTTGTAGGCGCCCTGGATGCCGATATCGTTGGCCGTGATCACGGCCAGCGGCATGGCGATCAGCGCGAGCCGGGGCTGCGCCATCATCACGCCGATGATCAGGTAGGGCACCGCGAACATCAGCACCAGCATCTCGAAATCGTGCGCGTTCGGCAGGACCACGAACAGGTAGATGGTGGCGAGCACGAGGCAGACCACGTTCCAGCGGAAGAACGAGCGGATCATGGGCGCCGGCTCGTCCATCGCGGCAAAGAAACAGCACGACACCGCGCCCAGCGCGACCGCGCCCGCGCCGTCCGCCCAGCCCGTCCAGATCCACACCATGCCCATGCTGAAGATCGCCAGCGCGGTCGTGGCGGTGGAGAACAGCAGCATGCCGTGATCGTAGTGGCGCGCGGCGCCCACGCCCCAGCGCCGGAACGCCGGCGCCCAGTCGCCCTGCGGTGCCGCCTCGCCGATACGGCGCTGCAGCGACACGCAGTCCTGCCACAACTCCATCAGCTCGCGCAGACGCCCTTCGGCCGCGGCGGCCAGCGCCGCGTGCCAGTCTGGCCCGGCACTGCCTGGCTCCAGGCCGGCGTCGTCGATCGGCGCGTCCGGGGATAGCTGCAACGCCGGCAGCGGCGCCTGTGCGCCCGCGCTGATCCATGCCGACACCAGCGCCATGTTGTGCGACAGGCGTTGCGGAATGCCCGCGGCGCGCTGGTGCAAGGCGTCCACCACGGAAGCCAGCGACGACAGCACGGGCAGCAGCATGGTCATGCGGCCACGCAACTCCTGCGCGTGCTTCACGCGCGCGGCGCTTTCGGCGTCGTAGGAGAGATGGCTGATCAACTGGTCGAGCGCGAGGATGTCGGCGGCCAGGCGATGGCGGCTGTGATGGCGCGACACCTTCGCGGCCGGATGCGCCGAGAGCATATCGGTGGCCCACAGCGCGGCGTCCGCCAGCCACTGGGCGGATTTCTGGCCGAGCACCGTGGCCACCTTGGCGGGGAAGATGGTCGAGCCGACAATGCTCGCGCACACGATGCCCAGGCAGATTTCCTCGGCCCGCGCCACGGCGATGTCGAACACGCCCGAGGGATCGCTCACCGAGGGCAAGGCCACCATCGGCAGCGTATAGGCCGCCAGCATGAACACATAGCTGCGCGGCGTGCGGTGCAGCAGCGCGACATAGAGCAGGATGCCGGTCCATAACGCCACCGCGGCCATCAGCAGCACTGGCGCATTGACCAGCGGCGGCACGATGGCGACGGATGCGGCCGCGCCAAGCAGCGTGCCAAGCACGCGATACAGCGCCTTGGAGCGCGTGGCGCCGGTGAGCGGATGCGCCACGATATACACGGAGGCCATGGCCCAGTACGGGCGCGGCAGGCCCAGGTACAGCGCGATGAACAACGCCAGCATGGCCGCTGCAAAGGCTTTGAGGGAGAAGATCCAGTCCCGTCCGGTGGGCCAGCTGACCATGTTCTTACGACCCGAAAGCAGTGGTGGGCGCGGACTCGGCGGCTTGGGCGAGCGCGTTGAGCACGCGCATGGCGCCCTCGAAGTCCTGCTCGCTGACGCCAGCGAAGACGCTGGCGCGGAGATGCTTGAGCTCGACCTCGATTTTTTCGGCGAGCGCCTCGCCGGCGTCGGTGAGCCAGAGCGCATTGGCCCGGCGATCGTTCGCATCCACTTCCCGGCGCACAAGGCCGGCGGCGGAGAGCTGGTCAACCAGACGGACCAGCGATGCACCTTCCAGCCCGACATAGTCGGCCAGGGTGACCTGGCGCACGCCGCCGCCAAGGCGGCGGATAAACAGCAGGGGCCCTGCCGCGGCGGCGGAAATCCCGTAGGCGGTAACGGCGCCCTGCGAAATGTGGCGCCACTGGCGCCCGGCCAGCATCAGCTGGCCGGTAAAGGCGAAACGGAGGGCGTCGATGGAAGGCATGGACGGAATGATAGCAGCCATATAGTTAGGATGCAAATTATCACACTACAAAGCAATCTCCGTTGATACAAACCGACGCGGGGCGATGCGGGAAGCACATGAAAATCGCAGCGCCAGTTGAACCTGCCTTGCGCATCCAGGCTCGCGCCGATGCCAAACGGCGCCGGCGCCGATATATGCGGGATATCGGCATCGCCGAAATGAATATTGGACACCCGAGGGCACGGTCCCTTAGCCTTTTGGGCAAGCGATTGTCGGCGGCGCCGCGCTGCGCCGGCCGTCCCGAGCCAAGGCGACGACGACGACGACGACGACAACAACGACCGGAGACCAGCATGACAAGCTTCCTGCGCTACGAGCAGCAGGGCCACATCGTGACCCTGACCATGAACGAGCCGGAGCGGCGCAACCCCCTCACCGGCAACACCGCTGTGGCCGACTTCCTGGAGGCCATCGACCGCATCCACCGCGACACCAGCGTGCGCGCGGTGATCATCACCGGCGCCGGCACCGCGTTTTCCTCAGGTGGCAATATCCGCGACATGGAACGCCAGGCTTCGGGCCAGGTGCCCGGCATGGAGATTCGTCAGGACTATCGCCTGGGCATCCAGCGCCTGCCGCTGGCGCTGTTCAACCTGGAGGTACCGGTGATCGCCGCCGTCAACGGCGCGGCCATGGGTGCGGGGCTGGACCTGGCCTGCATGTGCGACATGCGCATTGCGTCCGAGCAGGCGCAGTTTGCCGAGAGCTTCGTCAAGCTGGGGATCATTCCGGGCGATGGCGGCGCCTGGCTGCTGCCGCGCGTGATCGGCCTTGCGCGCGCCGCCGAGCTGACCTTCACCGGACAGGTCATCGATGCGCGCCAGGCGCTGGAGTGGAACCTCGTCTCGCGCGTG
The DNA here is from genome assembly GCF_056398045.1 of Cupriavidus sp. 05L411. Taxonomy (NCBI): domain Bacteria; kingdom Pseudomonadati; phylum Pseudomonadota; class Betaproteobacteria; order Burkholderiales; family Burkholderiaceae; genus Cupriavidus; species Cupriavidus sp. 05L411. Next base: position 37,133 of record NZ_JBFTOQ010000041.1, read on the forward strand.
GTGCCGCCGGATCAGCTGCTGCCCACGGCCAATGAACTGGCCGAACGCATTGCCGCCAATCCGCCGCATGCGGTGCGGCTGGCCAAGCGCCTGCTGCGCGAGGCATTACATACCCGGCTGGATACGCTGCTGGAACTGTCGGCCGGCTTCCAGGCGCTGTCGCACCAGACCTCGGATCACCGTGAGGCGGTGTCGGCCTTCCTGGACAAGCGCAAGCCCGAGTTCACCGGCAGCTGATCCATCGTCGTTCCCATTGCCATCAAGAGACATCGGAGACCCGCCATGCAGCAAGCCGTCATCGTCGACGCCATCCGTTCGCCCATGGGCCGCGCCAAGCCCGGCTCGGCCTTCACCGAACTCCATCCCACGGAGCTGCTGGCGCAGGTGCTGGCAGGGCTGGTCGCGCGCAACAAGCTGGACCCCGGGCTGGTGGAAGACGTCATCACCGGATGCGTGAGCCAGGTGGGCGAGCAATCCGCCACGCCCGGCCGCGTGGCCTGGCTGGCGGCGGGATTCCCAGAGCATGTGCCCTCCACCACCATCGACCGCAAATGCGGCTCCAGCCAGCAGGCCGTGCACTTTGCCGCGCAAGGCATCATGGCGGGCGCCTACGACATCGTGGTTGCCTGCGGCATTGAGTCCATGAGCCGCGTGCCAATGGGCTCGGGGCGCATTGGGCAGAATCCGTACGGCCCGTCGTTCGAGGCGCGCTATGCGCCCGGGCTGGTGTCGCAAGGGGTCGCGGCGGAGCTGGTCGCGGCGCAGTGGGAACTATCACGCGACGATCTCGATCAGTATGCCGCGCAATCGCACCAGCGCGCCCACCAGGCGCGCGAGGCCGGCGCCTTCCGCCGCGAGATCCTGCCAATCCGTACCGCCGCGGGCCTCGTCGCGCACGATGAAACCATCCGCCCCGCCACCACCGCCGAGCACCTGGCCACACTGGCGCCGTCCTTTCGCGACGAGACGCTCGGCCAGCGCTTCCCGCAGATCGGCTGGCATGTGACCGCCGGCAATGCCTCGCAGATCAGCGACGGCGCCGCCGCCATCTTGCTGATGAGCGAGCGCGCCGCCTCCCGCCTGGGCCTGAACGCCCGCGCGCGCTTCGTCGCCTTCGATGCCTGCGGCGACAGCCCCCTGACCATGCTGACCGCGCCGATCCCGTCGAGCAAGCGCGCGCTGGACAAAGGCGGCCTTGCGCTCGATGCGATTGCACACTACGAGATCAACGAGGCCTTTGCCTGCGTACCGCTCGCGTGGCAGCGCGCGCTGGGCGCCGACCCGGCACGCCTGAACCCGCGTGGCGGCGCGATCGCGCTCGGCCACCCGCTGGGCGCTTCGGGCGCGCGGCTGATGACCACCATGCTGCACGCGCTGGAAGACGGCGGCGGGCGCTACGGCCTGCAATCGATGTGCGAAGCCGGCGGCATGGCCAACGCCACCATCATCGAACGGCTCTGAGCCGGCACGCACCTATATCCAGAACGAGGAGATACCAGATGAAGCTTGCCAACATGTCCGCCGTCGTCACCGGGGGCGCCTCCGGGCTAGGCCTCGCCTGCGCCCGCCGCCTCGCCGAACGCGGCGTTGCCGTGGTGATCGCCGACCTGTCCGAAGAGAACGGCGCGGCCGCCGTAGAGGAGCTCGGCGCGCTCGCGCGCTTTGTCCAGGCCGATGTCTGCGACACCGCGCAGATGACCCGCGTGTTCGACACGGCCGACACGCTCGGCACCATGCGCGCGCTGATCCATTGTGCTGGCGTGGGCGGCCCGGTGCGCCTGGTGGAGAAGGACGGCCAGCCCGGCTCGCTGGAAAAATACGAATCGATCGTGCGCATCAATCTCGTCGGCACCTTCAACGCGCTGCGCCTGGCCGCCGCGCGCATGGCCCGCAACGAGCTGGTCGACGGCGAGCGTGGCGCGTGCGTGCTGACGGCATCGGTGGCGGCCTATGAAGGGCAGATCGGGCAGATCCCCTATGCGTCGGCCAAGGCCGGCATCGTCGGCATGACGCTGGTGGCGGCGCGCGACCTGGCGCAGCGCATGATCCGCGTGTGCACCATTGCCCCCGGGCTGTTCGATACGCCGCTGCTGGCACGCCTGCCGGAAAATGTGCGCGCCTCGCTGGGCGCCTCGGTGCCGCATCCGGCGAGGCTCGGCATGCCGGATGAATTCGCCTCGACGGCGCTGCACATCCTGGAGAACGCCATGCTCAACGGGGAGACCATCCGGCTCGACGGCGCGATCCGCATGGCGCCGCGCTGAGCCGGCGCCACTCGCGCAACGCCCCGGGACTCTCCCGGGGCCATCCGGCATCGAATCTGGTTATCATGCTCCGGTCACCATCACCGCCAGCATGCGCGACGCGTCTCCTATGCGAAACCGGATCAACGAAGAAATCACCCTGCGCAAGCTCGAAGTCCTGCTCGCCTATATGGAGACCGGCAATCTCGCCAAGGCCGCCGAGGCGCTGGATGTGAGCACGGTCAGCGTGCACCGCGCGCTGCACTCGCTGGAAGAAGGCATGCGCTGCGCGTTGTTCCGCCACGAAGGGCGCAACCTGCTGCCGACCGAAGCCGCGCACGTGCTGGCGGATGTGGCCGCCGATGTCATCAAGGCCATGGCCGACGGCATCCGCGCCACGCGCCAGGCCGCCGGGTATTCAGCCGATCACATGAAGATCGGCTCGCTCTATTCGCTGACCATCCGCACGGTGCCCGACGTGGTGATCGGCATCAAGGTCAGGCGGCCGGAACTCCAGGCGGAACTGGTGCTTGGCTCCAACGCCGACCTGCTCTTCAAGCTCAAGCAAGGCGCCATCGACGCTGCGCTGATGGCCATGCCCGAGCCAGACCCCGAGATCGAATCCATTGCGCTGTTCGAAGACGAAATCTACTTCGCCGCACCGGCGGATTCGCCTTATGCGCGGCAAGCCTCCATCGACCTGCGGCAATGCCGGGACGAGCCCTTCGTCACGCTCAGCGAAGGCTTCATCACCTACCAGGGCTTCATGGACGCCTTTCGCATCGCCGACTTCACGCCCAATGTGGTGATGAAGGTCGGCGACATCTTCTCGCTGATGAACCTGGTCAGCGGCGGCGTGGGCTACGCGCTGCTGCCCGGCCGCGTGCGCGACGTGTTTGCGCACAAGGTGACGCTGGTTCCGCTGTCCTCGCAGTACCGGCTGCGCCAGACCATTGGGCTGAGCTTCTTGCGGCGACGCGAGCGGGATCCGAACTTGCTGGCACTGGCGGCGGTTTGCCGGTTGGCGATGCGGGTGCCGCAGCCCGCCTAGCCCACCACCGCCTTGGTCGCCAAAAACAACAACGAGGGCCCCAGCAGGCACCCCAGCCCGGTGTGGAACGTCGCCACCAGCGCACCGTAAGGCACCAGCCTGCGGTCCGTTGCGGCCAGGCCCGCCGATACCCCGCTGACGGTGCCCGCCAGGCCGCCGAACACCATCGCGGCGCGCGGGTTGTTCAGCCCGAGGAAGCCTGCCGCCATGGGCGTGCCGACCATCACGATGATGGCCTTGATCAGCCCGGTGGCGATGCTCAGCGCGATCACATCGGAGCTGGCGCCCAGCGCGGCGCCGGTCACCGGCCCCACGATATACGTCACCGCCCCGGCGCCGATGGTGGTCATGCTGACCGCGTCGCTGTAGCCGAAGGCGCGCGCCACGGCAGCACCCACGATAAACGGCAGGATGGTGCCGAGCAACAACGACACCGCACCGACCAGCCCGGCCTTGCGTGCCTCGGTCACCTGCACCTCGAAGGCGGTGGCGACGATGGCGAAGTCGCGCAGCATGGCGCCGCCCATCAGGCCGATGCCGGAGAACAGCGAGAGATCGGCCAGGCCTTTTTCCTTGCCGGTGACGATGCCGCCATAGTAGGCCAGCAGCAGGCCGATCACGATGGCGATGGCAGAGGCATGGACGCGTCCGAAGGTCAGCCAGCGCGAGAGCCTTGACGACAGCCACATGATGATGCCAACCGCGGCAAACGCGGTGACCAGGGCGTTCTGCAGCAGGATGTTCTCAATCATGTGCGAAATGGATTGCGGCATGGCGGCGTCCTTAGCGCGATGCGTGGCTGGGGGTGGCTTCCGGCGAGGGCAGCGGCGGCAATGGCGCGTGGTCGCCGGTGCGGCTGAGCACCGCGATGCAGCAGGCCGAGACCAGCACCGCGCCGACTGCCGCGATCAGGGCTACCGGCCCGCCGCGCAACGCGGCGACCACGTTCTGCTGCGCCGCCATCGCCACCACCACCGGGATGTACATCGCGCCCCAGAAGCCAACGCCCGCCTCGGTCTCCTTGGGCAGGAGGCCGCGCCCGTGCAGGAAGAGCCGTATCGAGATCAGCAGCAGCATGGCGATGCCGACCCCGCCCACATTGGCCTTGACGCCGATCGCAATGCCTAGCAGTTCGCCAAGGAACAAGCCGATTAGGTGGCAGAGCGCCAGCAAGGCGGTTCCGTAGATGATCATGGTGCTGTCTCCTGTTGGCCCGTCGGCAGGGTTGCGCGCGGGCTGGTTCTAGGTTTGATGGATGCAATCTAGGCCAGCCATCGCGCTGCATCAATCAACCCGGCGAGAGAATCGTTAGCGTGGGATTAACGGCGGGATGCCGCCATCCGGCACGCTAGTGACCAGGCCGGCTCTTGCGTGCCAGGTGCGGCGGCGTACAGTGCGCCCCAGGCCGGGACCGCGCGCCTTGCATGTCGGGCCGCCAACACTTACACCTAGAGTAACGATGCCGCGCCGGGCGTCATTGCTTGCGCCACGCGCGCTGCGTATCTTGGTGCCATTCCTTGCATCAAGCACACCGGAGACGCGATGCCCAACCCAGCCACGGACCGACAGTGGGACACCCGCCGCAGCGAAAAGCGCCGCCGCATGGCACGCGGCGCCGCCTTTGCCAGCGGCCGGGTCGTGCCCACCGCCGACATCGTCCCATTCCTCGAAGCTATCACCGCGCCGGGCGACCGCGTGGTGCTGGAGGGCAACAACCAGAAGCAGGCCGACTTCCTCTCGCGCTCGCTGGCCGAGGTGGACCCGGCGAAGGTGCACGGCTTGCACATGATCATCCCGAGCGTGAGCCGGGTGGAGCATCTCGACCTGTTCGAGCGCGGCATCGCCAGGAAACTGGACTTTGCCTATGCCGGCGCACAGAGCCTGCGCATCTCGCAGTTCCTGGAAGATGGCCAGCTGGAGGTCGGCGCCATCCACACCTACATCGAGCTGTACGCGCGGCTCTATGTGGACCTGACGCCCAACATCGTGCTGATCGCCGGCTACAAGGCCGACCGCGACGGCAACCTCTACACCGGTGCCAGCACCGAGGACACGCCCGCCCTGGTGGAGGCAGCCACGTTCCGCGACGGCATCGTGGTGGCCCAGGTCAACGAGATCGTGGACGACCCCGCCGGCCTGCCGCGCGTGGATATCCCCGGTTCCTGGATCGACTACGTGGTGCAGGCCGACAAGCCCTTTTTCTGCGAGCCGCTGTTCACGCGCGACCCGCGCCTGATCAAGCCGGTGCATGTGCTGATGGCCATGATGGCGATCCGCGGCGTGTACGAGCGCCACCAGGTGCAGTCGCTCAACCATGGCATCGGCTTCAACACCGCTGCCATCGAACTGATCCTGCCGACCTATGGCGAGTCGCTCGGCCTCAAGGGCAAGATCTGCAAGTACTGGACGCTCAACCCCCACCCCACGCTGATCCCCGCCATCGAGTCGGGATGGGTGGAGAGCGTGCACAGCTTTGGCAGCGAGCTCGGCATGGAGAACTATGTGGCCGCGCGCCCGGATGTGTTCTTCACCGGCGCGGATGGATCGATGCGCTCCAACCGCGCCTTCTGCCAGCTTGCCGGCCAGTACGCGGTGGACCTGTTCATCGGCTCCACGCTGCAGATCGACGGCGACGGCCACTCCTCCACGGTCACGCGCGGGCGCTTGTCCGGCTTTGGCGGCGCGCCCAACATGGGCCACAACCCGGGCGGCCGGCGCCATCCCACGCCGGCGTGGCTCGACCTGATCGAGACCGACGACCCGCTCGCGCGCGGCCGCAAGCTGGTGGTGCAGATGGTGGAGACCTTCCAGGCAGGCGGCAAGCCGACCTTTGTCGAATCGCTCGATGCGGTGCAGGTGGCCAAGGATAGCGGCATGCCGCTGGCGCCGGTGATGATCTACGGCGACGACGTAACGCACGTGCTGACCGAGGAAGGCATCGCTTATCTCTACAAGGCACGCTCGCTGGAGGAGCGCCGCGCCATGCTGGCGGCTGTGGCCGGGGTGACGCCGATCGGCCTGCGCCACGACACCAGCACCACGCGCCGCATGCGCAGCGACGGCCTGATCGCGCTGCCCGAAGACCTCGGCGTGCAGCGCAGCCAGGCTACGCGCTCGTTGCTGGCGGCCAAGAGCATGGCCGACCTGGTCGACTGGTCCGGCGGGCTGTACGAGCCGCCGGCACGCTTCCGGAGCTGGTGATGGCAAGCCTCGCGTTACCTGCCGGGCACCGTGACGACGCCGTCAACCCCGCCGCCATCGCGCTGGCCGATCTCGCCGTCAATGCCCTGATCGACGAGGCCGCGCTGTCGCCCAAGCCCGGGCTGGTGGATGGCCGCGGCAATGGCGCCCACGCCGACCTCAACCTGGACCTGATGCGCGTCTCGGCGCGCTCGCTGCATCCCGCCTTTGCCGAGATGGCGGCGGCGGGCATGCGCGTGGCGCAGCCCAGCGTGGCATTGCGCGAGCGGCTCGGCGCGCTGGGCCGCGAAGCAGAGGCCGCGATGATGCGCGCCACCGGCGGCATCAACACGCATCGCGGCGCGATCTGGAGCCTGGGGCTGCTGGTTGGCGCGGCGGGCTTGCACCGGCATGGACATGGCGCGCATGGCATAGCCCGCACCGCCGGCGCCATCGCACGCCTGCCCGACCGGCACCGTCCCGCGCGCACAGGCAACAAGGGCGAACGCGCCTGCATCGACTACGGCGTCGCCGGCGCGCGCGGCCAGGCGCAGGCGGGCTTCCCGCATGTGCTGCGCGCTGGCCTGCCAGAGCTGATTCGCAGCCGGGCGCGCGGCGACGCCGAGCCCAGCGCGCGCGTGAACGCATTGCTGGCCATCATGCAGCGGCTCGACGACACCTGCGTGCTGGCCCGGGCCGGCCGCGAAGGGCTGGCGCTGATGCAGCAAGGCGCGAGCCGGGTGCTGGCCGCCGGCGGCATCGGCACGCTGGCCGGCCGCCGCCTGCTGCGCCAGCTCGAAGGCGGCATGCTGGCCTGCAACGCCTCTCCCGGCGGCGCTGCGGACCTRCTCGCCGCCACTTTCTTCCTGGACCGGCTGCCACCCGCAGCGCGGCCGGCCAATGCCCCCGTGCAAGGAGACAAATAATGGAACAGCTCCGGTTCGAATATCCCGCCGGCGCGCCGGCAAGCCAGCGCGTGCTGGTTGGCGTGGTCGGCTCCGGCGATCTCGAAGTCATGGTGGAGCCCGGCACGCCCGGCACCACGCTGGTTCATGTCACCACGTCGGTGGACGGCTACGGCAAGGTCTGGGACGCGCAGCTCTCGCGCGTGTTCAGCGCCGAGCCGCGCGCCGCCATGCGCATCCACATCCATGATTTCGGCGCCACGCCGGGCGTGGTGGGCATGCGGCTGGCGGAAGCGTTCGAGGCGCTCGACGGCGAAGGCAAGGAGCAAGCATGAACCACGCATCGCTGCTGAACCGCGAGAGCTTTGTCGAACTCGGCGCGCGCGCCCGCGTGCATGCGCTGCTCGATCCCGGCACCTTGCGCGAACTCGCCGGCCCCTTCGACCAGTTGGTCTCGCCGTGGCTGGAACGCCAGGGCGTGGTGCCGCAGGCGGATGACGGCGTGGTGGTGGCCAAGGGCCGCATCGACGGCCATCCTGCGGTGGTCCTCGCCATCGAAGGCGCGTTCCAGGGCGGCAGCCTGGGCGAAGTGGGCGGCGCCAAGATCGCCGGCGCGCTGGAGCTGGCGGCGCAGGACAACCGGCGCGGTGTGCCCACGCGCGCGGTGATCCTGTTCGAAACCGGCGGCGTGCGGCTGCAGGAGGCCAACCTGGGACTGGCGGCCATTGCCGAGATCCACGCGGGCATTGTCGACCTGCGCCGCTACCAGCCAGTGGTAGGCGTGATCGCCGGCACCGTGGGCTGCTTCGGCGGCATGTCCATCGCGGCCGGCCTGTGCAGCTGCCTGGTGGTGACGCGCGAGGCTCGCCTCGGCCTGAACGGGCCGGCAGTGATCGAGCAAGAAGCGGGCGTGGCCGAATACGATTCGCGTGACCGGCCCTTTATCTGGAGCTTTACCGGCGGCGAGCAACGCATTGCCACTGGCCTGGCGGATCGCTACGTGGAGGACGACACCGAAGCCATCCGCGCCACGGTGCGCGAGGCCCTGGCGCAAGGCGTGCCGGCCGTGCACCGCAGCGAGCGCTACGCGCATTACCTGCAACGCCTGGCCGAATACGATCCGGCGCGCCAGCCGGAGCCGCAAACGGTCCGCACCATCTACGCACACGGAGCAAAGCCATGAGTTCAGCAAACACGCAGGGCCGCGGCGAGGCCTGGCTCGCGGCGCTGACGCGCAACGCCCCGCGCCGCCCCGGCTATCCCGCCACTGTGCAGGTGGCCGACACCGGGCTGGCCGGCCAGCCGGCGCGCTTTATCGCCGTGGTGCCCGACGCCGGCAACGCCTTCCCGCGCGTGCGCGACGGCGAAGTCGGCCTGCTCGAAGGCTGGTCGCTGGCGCGCGCCGTGCACGAGATCGTGCTGGCCGACCACGACGCCGCCATCAAGCGGCCCATCGTGGCCATCGTCGATACGCCCAGCCAGGCTTATGGACGGCGCGAGGAAGCCTTCGGCATTCATCAGTCGCTGGCGGGCGCGGCCGATGCCTATGCCACGGCGCGGCTGCAAGGGCATCCGGTGATCGCGCTGCTGGTCGGGCGCGCCATGTCGGGCGCCTTCCTCGCGCACGGATACCAGGCCAACCGCCTGATTGCGCTGAGTGATGCCGGCGTGCAGGTACACGCCATGGGCAAGCAGGCCGCCGCGCGCATCACCATGCGCAGCGTGGAGGACCTGGAGAGCTTTGCCGCCACCGTGCCGCCGATGGCGTATGACATTGGCAACTACGCCACGCTGGGCCTGCTGTGGAAGCGGGTCGGCGTCAACCACGCGGCGCTGCCCGACGAGGCCGATCTCGATACCGTGCATGGCGCGCTGCAAGCCGCGCTGGCTGATATCCAGGCGGATCCGCAACGGGATCTGCGCAGCCGCCTGGGTGGAGAAAACCGCCAGGCTTCCAGCCGTGTGCGCGAAGTGCTTGCGCAGCAGTGGCAGGACTGAGCCATTGCACGACCGGTGCATGAGATGACCACAAGCACGCTCCTGCCGCATGACCTGCTGTGGCTCGCGGACGCACCGGGCTTCGCCCGTGCCAATGCGCTGCCGCAGTGGGCAAGTGCCGACTGGCTCGCGCAAGCCCCGCTGGTGGTGCGGCGCGATGGCGCCATCGATGGCCGCATCCCTGTCGGGCTGCGCGGCACCACGCGCGCGCAGCGCCACGCGGCGTGGCTGCCCACCGCGCAGGTAGCGCGCGTGGTCACGCCGGGCTTGCTCGCGCGGCAGGCACGCTGGCGGGATCATCCGCGCCGCGCCGCCTTGCCTGCGCTCGCCGCGCTGGCGCGCATCGCGCCACAGCTGGATGCTGCGCAGGTGGACTGGGGCGTGACCGGCAGCGTCGGCTTTACGCTGGCCAGCAGCATCGACGTGCTGCACGCGGGCAGCGACCTGGACCTGCTGGTTACAGCGGCAACGCCGCTTTCGGCCGAACTGGCCCGCACTCTGGCCGCCTTGCTCGACGATGCGCAAGCGCGCATCGACATCCAGGTGGCCACCCCGTTTGGCGCGTTCGCGCTGCGCGAGCGCGTGCGCACCGGCGGCCGCGTGTTGCTCAAAACGGCGACTGGCCCTGTCATGAGCCAGGACCCTTGGCAGCCGCCATCATGAGCACGCTATTCACCTTCCCCGGCCAAGGCGCCCAACGCCCCGGCATGCTCCACGCACTGCCCGACCACCCAGCCGTGCGCGCCACTGTGAGCGAGACCAGCGAAGTGCTCGGGCGCGATGTGCGGGCGCTGGACAGCGCGGCCGAACTCGCGTCCACCGTGGCCGTGCAGTTGTGCCTGTTGACCGCTGGCGTGGCGATGGCGCGCTGCCTGCTTGCCGAAGGCGCCAAACCCGATGCCGTGGCCGGCCTGTCGATCGGCGCCTTCCCGGCGGCGGTCTGCGCAGGCGTGCTGGACCATGCCGATGCGGTCAGGCTGGTGGCGCAGCGCGCAAAGCTGATGGAGCAAGCGTATCCGAGCGGCTATGGCATGACGGCGATCCTCGGCATGGAGCTGGGCCCGCTGGAGCGCATCATCGCGCAGGTGCACGGACCGGCGTCGCCGGTCTACCTGGCCAATCTCAATGCGCCCGCCCAGTTCGTGATTGCCGGCGCCGCGACGGCCATGGCGCGCGTTGCGAAGCTGGCGCTGGACATTGGCGCGCACGCGGCCAAACCCATTGCGATCAGCGTGCCCTCGCACTGCGCTCTGCTTGACGGCGCGGCAATCGAGCTCGGTCAAGCGTTCGAGGGCGTGCGCATCAACCGCCCGAGCCTGCGCTACTTCAGCGCTAGCGCGGCACGCGAGCTGCGCGATCCGGCGCGCATCGCCGCCGACCTGGCGCGCAACCTTGCCGTGCCGGTACGCTGGCATGAGACCATGCTGCTGGCGCGCGAATGCGGCGTGCGCCTGGCGGTGGAAATGCCACCCGGCAATGTGCTGACGCGGCTGGCCGCGCCGCTGCTGCCGGACCGCATCGCCGTGGCCTGCGCCGACACGCGCATCGACAGCGTGGTCGCGCTCACGGCGCGTGAAGCGCTGCGGGCGTCGTCCTGAACCGGGGCATCAGCCCAGCGGCAACGCCGTGCTGTACAGGACCTGCTTGAGCGCAAAGCTGGAGCGGATGCTGGACACACCGGGAATGCGCGTGATCTGGTCGATGATCAGCCGCTCCAGCGCTTCCACATCGGCCACCACCACGCGCAGCAGATAGTCCGCATCGCCCGACATCAGGTAGCACTCCATCACCTGCGGCAGGGTGGTGATGCGCCGCTCGAAGGCATCCAGGGTTTCGCGGCGCTGCTTGTCCAGCGAGATCTGGATAAACACCACCACCTTSAGSCCGAGCCGGCGCGCGTCCAGCAGCGTGACMYKGCGCGMGATCACGCCCKGTTTYTCCAGYTGCTTGACCCGCGCCAGGCAGGGCGAAGGTGACAGGCTGACGCGGCTGGCCAGTTCCACGTTGGTCAGGCTGGCGTCTCGCTGCAGCTCGTTGAGAATCCGGATATCCGTGGCGTCCAGGTCAATGTCCAGCACGTTGCACTCCTATTTTTTAATATGACAGCATTCTATGCCGCAACGGCACGCATTTGCAGCCACCTTCGGTTTTTGCTGCGGCGCAATAAACCGTAGACTTTCCAGCATCCCCCTCCCAGCTCGTGGCGGCGGGACAACCTGGTCAAAGAGTCGAGTCGAAGCATGCAAGCACAACAAGGATGGCGCCGGTTTATTCCCCTCGCCTGCGCCGTGGCAATCTGGGGCGGCAACTGGCCGGTCATGAAGCTGGGCCTGACCCACGTCAGCCCGCTCTGGTTTGCCGCCGCGCGCTTCGTCTCGGCCGCCGCCATCAGCTTCCTGGTGCTAGGTGCATTTCGCCGGCTGCGCCTGCCCACGCGGCAGGAATGGCCGCTGGTGATCGGCGTGGGCCTGCTGCAGATGGCGGCCTTCACCGCGCTGGCGCTGTGGGCGCTGCAGTACGTGCCGCCGGGGCGGGCCTCGGTGATCGCCTATGCCACCTCGGTGTGGGTGATTCCGCTGTCGTCGCTGGTGCTCAAGGAGCGGCTGTCGCGCCCGCAGTGGATCGCCACCGGCCTGAGCTATGCCGGCATCGCGCTGATGATCGCCCCGGCCGTGCGGGACTGGCAGTTGCATACCGCCGTGGGCCTGGTGATGCTGCTCGGCGCGTCGCTGGCCTGGTCGCTCAGCATCATCCAGCTGCGCGCCAACCGCACGGTGCGCCTGGGCGCGGACATGATCCCGTGGGAAACCGCCGTGGCCTCGGTGCCGCTGGTGGTGCTGGCACTGCTGCGTGACGGCGCGCCCCACTTCCTCTCGATGCCGGAGATCTGGCCGCTGCTGTTCTACACCGGGCCGCTGGCCACCGCGCTGACCTTTATCGTGGTTCTGAACATGACGCAGGCCTTGCCGCCTGCAGCCACCTCGATCGCCATGCTGTGCGTGCCGCTGATCGGGCTGGTGGTCTCGGCGGTGGCGTTCCAGGAGCGGATCTCGGCGGATCTGTCAGCCGGGCTGGCGTTGATCGCGCTGGGGGTGGCAACGTCGGCGCTGGCGCCGTGGCTGGGACGGCGGCTGCAGTGGCGCGGCGCCTGAAGCTTTTCGCCATGCCACAGGTAGGGATATTCTGGAAAACAAGCATCAAGCGTTACAAGAAGACACAGTTGTATTACCCCGCTAATACCTGACATCGGCGCGCCGGCTTACAGTGGAGCCAATCACTAACCGGAGCCACCCGTGCGGAAATTTGCCACCCTTTGCGTCATTGCTGCTGTTGCAGGACTTGCTTCCAGCGCTGCATCCGCGCGCGTGGATGTGGACATCGGCATCGGCGTGCCCGGCCCGGTGTTTGTCGCGCCGGCTCCCGTCTACCAGCCAGCCCCCGTGTACCGGGCCGCGCCAGTCTATGAACCGGCCCCGGTGTATGTGCAGCCCCAGCCCGTGGTAGTGACAGGCCCTGGTTACTATGGCCCTGGCTACTACGGCCCCGGTATGCGCGAGCGCGCCTGGCGCGAACGCGAATGGCGTGAACGCGAGTGGCGTGAACGCGATCGGCGCGAGCGTGATTGGCACGAACACGACCATGACCGCGACCGCGAATGGCGCCGTTGATGGCGCGGACTTGGCTCCTCCTGCTGGTCGTGGTGTTCCTGCGGCCAGCGGCTATGAGATCGAGGCCAGAGGCAGGTTCAGCAGCAGATTCTGCGGCTTCACCTTGAGGATCCCGGCCTCGTTCATCGCTGCCGCCAGGTAGACGGGCCGGCCAGCCACATCCGGGCGCACCACGGATGGATCGGCAAAATCCAGCCGGAACAGCGACAAGATGCGCCGCTGCCGCTGCGGCTCCAGTTCCACGCCGCGATACAGGTCATTGAGCAACAGCGTGGCCTGCGCGTCCAGCCCGATATGCCAGGCCCACTGCCGGTCCTCGATCGCGGAGAGCGGCATCACCGTCACCTCCACCCTGAAGAAATGCCGCACCCAACGCGCGAGCACGCGGCTGAACGCCGCTAGCGCCGCGCTGCCGCTGGCGAAGCGGATCACCGTGTCGTGGCGTTCGCTGCGTCCCCAGTAAGCCTGCGCGTTATCGCGATCCAGCACATCCAGGTCCACCTTGCGCGCCGGGACCTGCGCTTCGGCCAGCAAGCGGCCTAGCTCGCCGTAGACACTGCCCGACGCGTGCAGCTCGACGGTGTCGGCATCGGCCAGCATCACCCCGCCTTCTTGCAGCGACACCTTCTGTGCGCGGGAGAACAGCTCCGCGGCGCGCCACTCCATCGGATCCGGCTTGTCACTGTCATGCAGGATGCCGTGCACGATCAGGTGCGCGAGCTGGTCGATAAAGACCGGTGGCACGCTGACGTTGCCCTCGCGGAAAATATCCAGATAGGCCGCCTCGATGGTCGGCGCGGCAAGCAGGCGCTCGCGCATGGCCAGCACCACGGCGTAGTTGTCGCGGGCATCGGGGTCCTGCAGGGCGGCGAGCTCGCTGGCTGGCACAGCCCGCCGTGGCTCGGCGATCAACGCCGCATGCAGCGCTCGCTCGGCGTCGCACGATTCGTCCACCGGCGCCACCTCCGGGCGGCGCCACCACATCCGCAGCAGGTGGTCGCCGGCCAGCAACTGGCCGTCGCCGTCGCGCGCAGCGGGGTCGAAGCCGGAATGGGGCCAGCGGGCGGGAGTGGATTCAACCATGGTGGGTTAGCAAACAAGGGGAGCCTCAGTATCCCATAGGCCGCGGCAGCGAGCCCCTTGCGCCTGGGCAGAAGGGATCCAGCTTCCTGGCGCGCGGCGATTGCGCGGCTCGCTTGGGAGAACCCGCACAGACCGCACTTGATTGCCGAGCGCAATACTCCGACCAGAGTATGTACGCTGCAAACCGCCCGCGCAGATACTTTCCCTCCTGCACAATTCACGGGGCCGAACCATGCACTTCAGCGCCAGGGCTGACGCCAATCGCGCACGGCAACACCCGTCCCAGCGCAATGGAACTGGCGGTGACCCTGACCCACAATGGGCAGCCGCGCAACAATGCGACACACTTCGACAACACCGGAATGCTCGAACACGATGCGCCGCAATCGGTAGCCGGCAGGCTGGCCATCGGCGGCGTCTACGGGATCGATCTGCACCATCTCATGCTCAGTCCCGACGACGGCCATGCCATCGCGGAGACCATCTTCAGTGCCCCTACCTCCGTCTACCGAACGCTTTCCAATGTGGAGTTCGTATTGGCTTGCGCCCAGATGGCGCAAGCCGTCATCTACCAGAAAGACAGGATTTCACGAACCCGGAGCAATACGCTCTGGATGCGGGATTTCATTATCAGCACCGCTGTGCCCTGCAAGGTCCGCCGCCAGCAATTGATCGAGCTGCACACGTTGAGCCACAAGCGCAGGCGCGCGGATGGATGCGATTGGTCCGTCTTCCGGTTCCTATGCCAGCTTGGCGCAATGACCGCCACCTTCACGTTCGCCCACCACCTCCCCGCGACGGAAGAAGATGCCCTGCCAGCGAGCAGGGACTGACATGCGCATCGTGATCTCCGGCACTTACTCCACCGGCAAGTCGACCACGACCGATGCCCTGGGTTACCTGACCGGCATGCCTCGCACCAATGCCCGCACCATGCGCGAAATCATGCCGGAAGCGCTACCGGGCAAGGTGCTTGAGCAGTGCAGCATTCCCGAACTGATGGAACTCTGCCTGTGGCGGTTCAAGGAGCGTGTCGTGTCCGAGCACCTGTGTGGAGACACCTACATTTCGGACGGCTCCTGCCTACACGAGTGGATATATGCCCGAGGCCGCCTGATCGCGGGGATCAATCCCGCCAATGGGCCAGTAACCCGTGGCCTGCGCAAGCTACTGGGCTTGCGCTATCGCCCCACGCATGAACACATCTTTGAGCGACTCATGCACGCGGTGGAGGCGCACGCCCGCGCCTCGTATGAGGAGGTGATCCACCTGCCGATCGAGTTCCCGATGACCGACGACGGCCATCGCCCCGTCTCGGAGGCGTTTCGCCGCATGACGGAGCGCATGTTGCTGGAGAGGTTGCAGGCGCTTGGCATTCCCTGCCGCGTGGTGGGCGGATCGATCGAACAGAGACTCGCGCAAATTACAGCGCTCTATGGATGGCCGCACCTATGCAGCATCCCCGACGCGATCGCCATGGCCCGCGCCAACGCGGCACGCATCGAACAGGAGAGCAACGCCCGACACCAGTCGTTCCGGGAAGGCATGAGCTGGCGCCATCGCCTGGCGCGCGGATTAAGCACCTTGTAAAGCGTTCACAACGCCCAGCGGGCCGAGGCCGAGTCTTCTGCCTTCCAATTTCCTACCGCCAACAACGCAAAAAGGAGTTCCCCATGCCCAGGATTGCCATCGTCTATCAAAGTAACGCAGGCCACACCGCCGTGCTCGCCCATGCGGTCCAAGTGGGCGCGCAGTCGATCGCCAATACAACCACAAGCCTCATTCCTGTCTCTGAGGTGAACGGCCGCTGGAGCGAACTAGACCAGGCCGACGCAATCATCTTTGGCGCCCCCACGTTCATGGGGAACGTCCCTGCCGACTTCAAGCGATTCATGGATGACTCCTCCGTCGTCTGGGCGTCGCAGGGCTGGCGTAACAAGCTTGCAGCCGGGTTCACTTGCTCGGCATGCTGGAGCGGGGACAAGCTGAACACCCTGATGCAAATGACGATCTTTGCCGCGCAACACGCCATGATCTGGGTACCGCTGGGTACGATGCCCGGCTATCACACCAGCCAGGGAACCCCGCGAGATCTGAACCGGGTCGGCGGCTTCCTGGGCGCCATGGCCCAGGCCAATGCGGACGAATCGTCCGATCTCGCTCCGCCGCAATGCGATCGCGATACAGCGCAGGCACTGGGCAAGCAAGTCGCTGAAGTTGCCACCCGGTTCATCTACGGCACGCGCTGACTGAGCGGGGTCAATTTTGAGAATTATCCGCTTGACCCGAGGACATGCCCGGTCGATGATTTCCGGGTGCTTCGGCGCCAGCACCAGCGGTTGGTGGCATGCGCCTCCACAACGATCGGCGGACACGACACATCGCTCACCCGGCGCGCGCTCCGTCCCTACCCATCCAACCCACCGTGCGCAACCAATGCGCAAGGGCAGGTGCTTAAGGAGCGACAACGATGGACATGCATGCGTCTGCGCTTCATGTGAAAGCACCTTCCAGCCGTGGCCGGGAGGTTCAGCAGTCCATGCGGTCCGCCGCGATTGCGGATCCGGATAGCTTCCTGCACTGGTCACGAACCTGGCTCAATGAACTGATCCCGCACCAGATGTCCACATTCGGCCTGACCACCAAACATACCTTGGGGGTCAGGCCACTCGAAACGTTCACCTTTCGCGTGCCGGAGGCCTACCTGCAACAGGTTACGCGTAGCCCCGGCATAGGCTGCCCGGTTTTTTCGCACTGGATCCTGGCGCGCACTCCTCAGTTTTTCTGCCCGGACATGGCCGGCGAGAACGTCGCATTGGCGTCGTTATTCAAGCAATACGCGCTTGGCAATCTTTTTCTCCACGGACACGTCGATGCGGACCGCGGGCTGGCGTCTTATTTCGCGCTGTTCGGCGTGGATACGGCGCGCCGCGCTCACCACGAGCACCATGCCGAGGCGGTTGCCCTCGGGGTCCACGAAGCGCTCGTCAAGATCCACCACGTGAGAGCGAATGGCAATCCTGCGAGCGCGGCCGTACGATCCCTCACCAAAGCAGAGCAAGCGGTCTTCCATTGGCTCCGCCAAGGCAAGACCAACTGGGAAATCGCACGCATCCTCAACAAGAGCGAGTGGACGGTAAAGACCCAGGTTCAGCACATCCTGCGCAAACTGGATGCCAGGAACCGGCAGGTGGCGATATCCCGCCAAGAGGCTGTTTCATGAAGCGAAGCGGTTCTGGCTAGCCGCCCTGGCTGGACATTACCGCCCGCAGCAAACGCGCCACGCCTTCCACGATCTGCGCATCGGACGCGGTGGCGAACGATAGCCGCAGCGCGGCCGAGCGCTGCCCGTCCACGCCAAAACTGGCGCCCGGCACATACATCACGCGCGCCGAGATGGCGTGCGGCAACAGGCTGGCCGCGTCAGCCACGCCGTCGATCTCGCACCACAGGAACATGCCGCCTTGCGGGGTTTCGCAGCGCAGCGCGGGACCGAACGCATCGGCCAGGGCCTGCACCATCAGGTCGCGCTTGTGGCGGTAAAGGTCGACGATGCGCGCGGTCTGGCGGGGCAGCAGGCCGTCCGCCAGGCAGCTTGCCATGGCGAGCTGCAGCCATGGCGAGGTACACAGATCGCAGACTTGCTTGGCGATCACCGCGCGCCGCAGGATTTCGGCGGGCCCGGCCATCCAGCCCAGGCGCAGCCCGGGCGCCATGGTCTTGGAGAAGCTGCCGAGATAGATCACCCACGGTGTCAGCGCGGGATCCTGCGCGGCCAGCGACAGCAGCGACGGCAGCGGCTCGCCGTCAAAGCGCAGGCTGCCGTAGGGATCGTCTTCCACCACCACGATGCGGTGCTGCGCGGCGAGCGCGAGCACGGCACGGCGGCGCGCCAGCGCCAGCGTGCGCCCGCTCGGATTGGCGAAGGTGGGCACCAGGTAGAGCAGGCGCGGCCGTTCGGCGTCGGGGCAATCCGCCAGCATGGTGGCAAGGGCCTGCACGCACAGCCCATCCTGGTCGGAAGGGATGGCGCGCACGGTGGCGCCGGCGAGCCGCAGCGCCTGCACGGCGGCCGGATAGGTCGGCGTTTCCACCCACACCGGCGTGCCCGGCGCGACAAAGGCCTGCACCAGCAGGTCGAAGCCTTGCTGCGAGCCCGAAGTCACTACGACCTGCTCCGGCGGCAACGGCGCGCCGCGCTCCGCCATCAGCGCGGACAATGCCTGGCGCAGCGCGGGCATGCCCTCGGTCGGCCCGTACTGCAGGCATTGCGCGGGATTGGTGGCCATGGCCTTGGACGCGGCATCCTGCAGCGCGGTGGCATCGAAGCTGGCCGGCGACGGGTAGCCACCCGCGAACGAGATCATGTCCGGCAGGCTCATGTAGGGAAACAGCTCGCGGATGGGCGAGCCTTGCGGCTCCCGCATGGCCGGTGCGAACGTGTACGGATGGACTGGCGTGCTCATGAGAGGCTCGGTGTGGGATCAGTCGATCGGTCGGTCAGTCGACGGTGGCGCCGGAGAGCTTGACGATCTCGCCCCACTTGCGGCGATCGTTGCGGACCAGTTCGGCGAACGCTTCCGGCGAGTTCGGCGCCAGCTCAGCGCCCTGCTCGCGCAGCTTGGCCTGGATGGCGGGATCGCTGGTGGCGCGTGCCAGGTCGCGGCTGATCTTCTGCGCAATCGCGGCGGGCAGGCCCTTGGGCGCAAACAGGCCGAACCACGGGCTGGCGTCGAAGCCTTCGACCGGCCCGGCCGCTGCCACTGTGGGCACATTGGGCAACGCCGCCGAACGGGCTGCGGAGGTAACCGCCAGCGCCTTGAGCTTGCCGGCACGGACGAACTGGATCGATGCGGGCAAGTTATCGAACATCACGTCGACGCTGCCGCCCATCAGGTCGGCCAGCGCCGGGCTGCTGCCCTTGTAGGCAACGTGGCTCATCTGCGTGCCGGTCATGCGCTGGAACAGCTCACCCGCCAGATGGGTCGACGTGCCGTTGCCGGCCGAGGCCATGTTGACCTTGGCGGGATTGGCCTTGAGGTAGGCGATGAACTCCGCCAGCGTGGTCACGCGGGCGCGTTCGGCAAACGCCGGCGAGATCACCACGACATTGGGCACCTTGGCCACGAGCGAAACGGGCACGAAGTCCGCCGCGGCGTCGTAGGGCAGCTTCTTGTACAGCGTGGGATTGATGCCGAACTCGCCGACCGAGCCCATCAGCAGCGTATAGCCATCCGCCGGCGACTTGGCCGCCACGCCGGTGCCAACGATGCCGCCGGCGCCAGGACGATTGTCCACCAGCACTGGCTGCTTCCACATCACGGTGAGCTGGTCGCCGATCATGCGCGCCACCATGTCGGTGGTGCCGCCGGCCGGATACGGCACGATGATGCGGACCGGCTTGTTAGGGAAGTCGTCCGCACTGGCCGTGGCCGCGGTCACGGCCAGCAAACCCATTGAAATGCCGCAATGGCCGATGATGCGAAGCAGTCGATTCATGCCGGTCTCCTCGTTTCCTTATTGGTTGTGATGTCCCGTCTCTGGTCTCTTGGGGGGCGGGGAACGCCGGAAGGCCTATAGGCAACATTCCGGGAGTTCGGCATTTTTAGTCATCAACTTTTTTACATCAAGCGAGATTTACGCATAGGATGATGACTTGCATGCATCAACCTGGAACACCAGCGCGATGCCCAAGTCAACCGCCCCTTGCCACTCGCCCCATGAGCGCCTCCCGCATTCCCAGCCTCAGCAGCCTGCGCGCCTTCGAAGCCGCGGCCCGCCACCAGAACCTGCGCCGGGCCGCGGCGGAACTCTGCCTGAGCGAGAGCGCCGTCTCGCGCCAGATCGCCACACTGGAAAGCCAGCTCGGCGTGGCGCTGTTCCACCGCGCCAACCAGCGCGTCAGCCTGACGCCGGCCGGATCGCTCTACGGCTATCAGGTACGGGAAAGCCTGCAAAAGCTGCAGCGCGACACGCTGGACATCATGGCGCACGAGGGCGCGGGCGGCATCRTGGAACTGGCCTGCGTGCCGACCCTGGCCGTGGAATGGCTGATCCCCCGCTTGCCCGCGTTCTATGCGCAACATCCGCAGGTGGTGGTCAACTTCAGCGCACAGGCGGATGTATTCCTGTTCGACGGCACGCCGTACGACGCCGCCATCCACTACGGCGAAGCCAACTATCCGGGCGGCCGCGCCGACCCGCTGTTCGATGAAGAATCGGTACCGATCTGCCATCCGGAGCTGTTTGCCGGCGAGGGGCCGGTCAGCGCCCAGCGGATCGCGCAGGCGCCCTTGCTGCACCTGTCGACGCGCCGGCTGGACTGGAAGAACTGGATGGAAGCGGCCGGCGTGGGCGACGTCAACGCCATGCGCGGCACGCGCTATGACCACCACAGCATGGTGATCAGCGCCGCCCGCGCCAAACTGGGCGTGGGCCTGGTGCCGCGCTTCCTGGTGGAGGAGTACCTGGCGCTGGGCCTGCTGGTGATGCCGGTGGCGCAGGCCATGCGTTCGCAGCGCGCCTACTACCTGGTGGCGCCGGACTCGCGACCAATGAGCGATGCGATGTCGCGCCTGCGGACCTGGCTGCTGACGGCGGCGCAGGATTTTGCAGCGCGGCAGGCCCCGAGGCTTGCACAGGACGCTTAGTCAAAAAATTTGAATATCGAATA
Organism: Cupriavidus sp. 05L411; assembly: GCF_056398045.1. NCBI lineage: Bacteria > Pseudomonadati > Pseudomonadota > Betaproteobacteria > Burkholderiales > Burkholderiaceae > Cupriavidus > Cupriavidus sp. 05L411. Next base: position 57,934 of record NZ_JBFTOQ010000041.1, read on the forward strand.
CGATACAAGGACCCGCATCGATCCCGTACCAGATCTATCCTTTGTCACATGGAGACGGAACATGTTCTCCCAATTTCAACAAGGCAGATAGATCATGAGAATTACCACAGCCCGCCTGTTCCTCGCTGCCGCCATCGCCGGCACCGCCCTGCTCTCCCTGAACTCCGCCTTTGCCGCGGACGCCCGCGGCACCCATGCCGGCGACAACTACGGCTACGTGCACCGCTCGGCCGACGCTTACACCGATGGCGCGCGCAAGGTCGACGCGTTCAGCGACGGCGCCCGCACGGTCAAGCACGACTATCCGTTCGGTTTCTCCGTGTGAGCATCCTGCAAGCGCCGCCTAGAAAGCACAGACTGCACAGATAGCAGGAACGCATCATGACCGTCAAAGACACCGCCCTGATCCTCGCCGGATGGATCGCCGCCTGCCTGGGCAGCGGCTACCTCGTGACGTTCGCCGCGCAGGCGCTGCAGCGTTAGGGATGACACGCTTGCTACCGCCCGCTCAGCCCTTCACGTTGGCGGCCTCCAGCACTTCGGCCAGCTTGCGCCCCGCGTCCAGCGCCGCCGGAAAGCCACAGTACACTGCGCTGTGCACCACCAGTTCACGCAATTCCTGCGGCGTCACGCCATTGGCCAGGGCGCCTCGGAGATGGCCGGTCAGTTCCTGCGGCCGGTTGAGCGCGATCAGCATCGATACCGTGGCCAGGCTGCGCTGCTTGCGGTCCAGGCCGTCCCGCGTCCACACCGTGCCCCAGGCGAACTCCGTCACCAGTTGCTGCAGGCCGACATCGCCCTGCTGTTGCGCGGCGTCGAACGCGCGCTGCACGTATTGTTCGCCCATGACTTCCGAACGTACCTGCCGGCCGGCTTCGAAGGCCGGCGTTTGCGCGTAGGCGGCGGGATCTTGCCTGGCTTGCGTCATCTTGCTATCTCCTGTGATGGCATGGGTCGGGCAGGCACGCCGCGTCCTGGCGGATGCGCGGCGCCTGCGGCGTTGCGCCTTACTTGAACGGTGTCTGCAGGATGCCCATCACGGTACGGATGCCATCGCGGTAGTTGCCCAGCCGCATGTTCTCGTCGTAGCTGTGCTGATTATTGTCCGCATTGACCAGCGGCACGATCACGAACGGCGCCTGCAGCGCCTGCACCGCCGCGCCGGTCGGCACGGTGCCGCCCATCATGCGGATCTGCACCGGCGCCTTGCCGTAGGCCTGCTGCATGGCCTGCGTGAGCCACCGGCTGATCGGCGCCGAGAGGTCCGTGCGCGCGGCGGAGCTAGAGGCCGAGACCTCGCCCGCGGTGACCGAGGCAAGCTTGGGAAAACGCGCGCGTTCGTCGTCGGTGGGCTCGCCCTTGACCAGGTGGTAGCCCTGTTTTTCCACGTGCTGCCTGACGAGGGCGAACAGGGATTGCGGGCTGGTCTCCGGCACGGTGCGGATGTCGATATCGGCCACCGCCACTTCCGGAATGATGGTGCGGGCCTTCTCGCCCACGTCGCCGGCGGCCATGCCGCGCACGTTCAGGGTGGGGTACTGCATGGCCTCCTGGTAGTTGGCGCCAACGCGCTCGGCGCGCGCGATGCCCAGGCGGCGGCGCAGCGCGGCTTCGTCGTCGGGCACGGCGGCCATGATGCGGCGCGCGCGTTCATCGATCTTTACCGGCTTGTAGTAACCGGCAATGGTGACGCGGCCGTCGTCGTCCTTCATGGTGGCGAGCAGGTTCGCCAGCCGCTGCGCGGGGTTGGCGGCATAGTTGCCGTAGTGGCCGCTGTGCAGGCCCTGGCTGGCGCCGAACACCTTGATCTGTACCAGCAGCACGCCGCGGTTGCCGAAGATCAACGTGGGCTGGTTGCTCTGGTGCATGGGGCCATCGAAGATCACCATGCCGTCATTGCGCAGCAGCGCCAGGTTGTCCGCGATCACCTTGCCCAGCGACGGCGAGCCCTTCTCCTCCTCGGAATCCAACAGCACCTTGATATCAACCGCAGGGTCCACCCCGGCGGCCTTGAGTGCATCCATGGCGGCGAGGAACATCACGATGGGGCCCTTGTCGTCCGACGACGAACGCCCGAACACGCGCCACTCGGGATCGACCTGGCCGGCATAGAGTTTGTCCAGCGGCAGTGTTTCCCACTTGCCATCGGCGCTGCGCGCCTTGAGCGTAGCCTCCCACGGGCTGGGCTGCGCCCATTGCGACGGCGTCACCGACTGGCCATCGAAATGCATGTAGAACAGCACGGTCTTGCGCGGGCCAGCGCTTTGCTGCGTGCTGGCGGGATACTCGGCGTAGACCATCGGCTTGCCGTTATTGGGCAGCTCGCGCGCCTGGAAGCCACGCCGGGCGAAGGCCTTTACCAGCCAGTCCGCGTTCTTCTGGATATCCGCCGGTACGGTGGCGTCGTTGGGCAGCGCCAGCAATTCGACCCATTCGCGGTAACTGCGCGCCGCGGCCTGGTCGGCCTGCTGCTGTAGCTGCACGCCATCGAGCGTGGCGGCGTGCGCGCCAGCGGCCAGCAGCAGGGCGCCGAGGGCGCTGCACACGGTCGCGCGGACAGCGCTGCGCAAGGGGGACTGGAAGATGCGGGAATGGGTATGCAGAGGGGCGCAATGCGGCGCGCTGCCAGTCGCGCGGGCACAGGAACGTAGTCTCATGGCTCTTGTTGGATAGGAAAGTACATGGCGACAGATACGGCGGGCGGGCCGCAAGACAGCCGCGCGGCCCGCACCCGGCAGTCTGAACCGCTACATGCAACTTGTCCACGCACGGCGCCCCTGGCGGCGCGGCTTCATCGGGCCCGGCAGCGCGCAGGCACCTTCAGGGGCCCTGCTCGTCGGGCGACTGCGAAAAGCCCTCCTCGCGGCGCGCAATGGCACTGGCCAGCCCGAATTCCATGACAAAAAGCAGGATCAGCGCGAGCATGGCCAGCGCGCCGATCGCCAACCGATAGTAGATCCACATGGCGGCAAGCCGGAACATCCGACAGAGTTGTCCTATCTGCAGCGTAGATTTCCCCACGTCAAAAAGGCGCTGAGATGCCACGGCACGGTGCAAAAAAACCGTCAAAACGGGAAAACGGAAGGCTCTCGGAAGGCTCGTGGAAGGCGCCGGCGATTGCGCGCGACTTGATCTGGATCCAGGCAAGGTTGCCCGCAGGGTGCCATCATGACCGTAGTGACCGCCCCCGAGCCACCCCGGCGGGGGGGCCGCCATGCCGACAACGAGATCACAGCCATTACAGGAGATAGCCGCCATGACCAACATCGTGCTCGCCACCGACGGTTCGCCCTTTTCCGACGCAGCCGCCCGCTTCATCGCCGAAGGCAAACTGCTGCAAAGCGGCTTTACCGTGCATGTGGTCCATGTGACGCCCGATGTCACAGGACAGGTGCGCGCCTTCGTCAGCAAGGAAACCATCGATGCCTGGCATCAGGAAGAAAGCGGTAAGGCCATGCAGTCCGTGGCCGACATCCTCGGCGCCGCGGGCATCGCCTTCGAGCAACACGCGCTGCACGGCTTTGCGCCGGAGCGCATCGTCGCCTACGCCACCAGCGTGGACGCACGCGGCATCGTCATGGGCACGCACGGCCGCGGCTCGTTCTTCGATGCGGTGATTGGTTCGGTGGCGGGACGGGTGCTGGCGCACGCCCCGTGCCCGGTCGTCCTGGTCAAGGCCCCGGGCAAGAAGTAAGGCAGCCGGCCTGGGCTGGCCGGCGCCGGGTCAGACCGGCCAGAGCGGCGGCTCGTCCATCAGCGCGACCTGCTCGCGCAGCTCGAGGATGCGGTCCTGCCAGTAGCGGGCAGTCCCAAACCACGGGAATGCCGCCGGAAAGGCCGGATCGCGCCAGCGGCTGGCCAGCCAGGCGCTGTAATGCAGCAGGCGCAGCGTGCGCAGCGCCTCGATCAGGTAAAGCTCACGCGGCTGGAATTCCGCGAAATCCTCATAGCCGGCCAGGATGTCGGCCATCTGGCCCTGCTGGGCGGCGCGGTCGCCTTCCAGCAGCATCCACAGATCCTGCACCGCCGGCCCCATGCGGCTATCGTCGAAGTCGACAAAGTGGGGCCCGGGCGGGCGCGAACCCGCATGCGACGCCTCGATCCACAGCACATTGCCGCGATGGCAATCGCCATGCAGCCGCAACTGCGCGACATCGCCCGCGCGCTCGAAGCAGCGGCGAGCGCCATCCACGGCGAGATCGGCAACCGCCTGCCAGGCCGGGCGCAGTTCCAGGGGAATGCAGTCTTGCGCCAGCAGCCAGTCGCGCGGGGCCACCCCGAAGGTGTCCACGTCGATAGTGGGGCGCGCCTGGTAAGGATGGGTGGCGCCGAGCGCATGGATGCGGCCGATGAAACGGCCGAGCCAGGTCAGCGTATCGGCACGATCCAGCTCCGGCTCGCGCCCGCCGCAGCGGGGAAACACCGCGAAGCGAAAACCCGCGTGCGCCAGCAGCGTGGCGCCGTCGCGCGCGATGGCCGGCACCGCCGGAATCTCGGCGTCGGCCAGTTGCCGCACGAAAGCATGCTCTTCCAGGATGGCGGCGTCGCTCCAGCGGCCRGGGCGGTAGAACTTGACCACCACGGGCGCGCTGCCTTCGATCCCCACCTGCCAGACCCGGTTCTCATAGCTATTGAGCGCCAGCAGGCGGCCATCCGGCTCGAAACCGGCGGCCTCCATCGCATCCAGCATCAGGTCCGGCGTGAGGCTGGCGTAGGGCACGCCATCGCCATCGGCGGGCGTGCCGCCGTCGCCAGGCACCTGAAGGTCAAACCCTGAACTGGACATTGCGCGTGGCCGCCGTTGGGGAACGTTGTGGAGTTAACGCGTGGGCTTGGCGCGCTGGCCGCCCAGCAGCGCGGCTTGCGGCGCCGGACGGCGGCCGCGTGCCGCCGGATCCTGTCCGGTGCGCGGCTGCGCGACATGGGTATTGGCACCGGCGCGGTTGCCGTTGACATCGCCATTGCGATCGCGGTTGCCATTGCCAGCGGCCCGGTTGCCGTTAGCCTCGCCAGTGCGGTTGCCATTGGCCTGACCGTTACGCGGGTTGCCTTGCCCGGCCGAAGCCGGCCGGCCGCTGCCCTGCGCGGGGCGCTGGCCCGGTGCCTGTGGCGCGCGGCGCTGGCCTTGCCCATCGGCCGCGGCCGGAGCCTGGCTGCGGCCTTGCGGCGCGCGTGCCGGACGTTGCTGGCGCTCGGCAG
>NZ_JBFTOQ010000042.1:0-59158 GCF_056398045.1 Cupriavidus sp. 05L411
ATTGAGGATTGAGGGGCCAAATGGCCTCCCAACCGGGTAGAGAACGGGATTGCGCTGACGCAACCAGCCGGAGAGCCGCGGAGATCCAAACCGCGATGGTGTCGATAAGACGCCCGGGTCACGAAACTGAGTTTTTCAGGCGATCCTTAAGGCGATACTCAGACATGGGTCCCTCGTTTCCGCTCTTTTCGCCGAATCCCGAGGCGCCCCATACGGCCTTGGCACACCTTGACGGCTCGCTTCGCATCGCCGTGGGTGTTTCCCGCCCCTTCGGGCGGGAAACACGGCTACCACAGTTGGTTGATCTTGCTGTTGGTCGGCGCCCCTCTCCCACTTGTGGGAGAGGGGCCGGGGGAGAGGGCGGGCGCTCGCAAGAGCGAGAGATCTCATTGTGCCGTGTCTCAATCTCCCTCTCCGGACGCCAGCACCTGCTGCCTCTCGCGTTCGGCCTGCGCGCTGCGCGCGTGCTCACGTCCCTCGCGCCGTGCCTGCCGCCGTTCCTTGCGGTTCACATACCAATAGTGCGCGCGATCCAGGTAGAGATACACCACGGGCGTAGTGAACAGCGTCAGCGCTTGCGACAGCACCAGCCCCCCCACCATCGCAAAGCCCAATGGCCGCCGCAGCTCCGAGCCAGCGCCATGCCCGAGCATCAGCGGCAGTCCGGACAACAGCGCGCACATGGTGGTCATCATGATTGGCCGGAATCGCAGCAGGCACGCCTGGTAGATGGCCTCCTCCGGTTTCATGCCGTGGTCGCGCTCGGCGGTGAGCGCGAAGTCGACCATCATGATGCCGTTTTTCTTGACGATGCCAATTAGCAGGATGATGCCGATCAGCGCGATCACGCTGAGGTCATAGCCGCCGGCCAGCAGGATCAGCAGCGCGCCCACGCCGGCGGAAGGCAGGGTGGAGAGGATGGTGAGCGGGTGGATGTAGCTTTCGTACAGCAGGCCCAGCACGATATACACGGCCACCAGCGCGGCCGCGATCAGGTAGGGCTGGGAGGCAAGCGAGGCGCCAAAGGCCTGTGCCGTGCCCTGGAACGAGCCGGAGAGCGTCTGCGGGCGCCCCATGCCGGACAGTGTGCTGTTGATGGCCTTGACGGCATCACCCAGCGCCACGCCCTTGGCCAGGTTGAACGAGATCGTGACGGCGGGGAACTGCCCCTGGTGGCTGATCGAGAGGTAGGCGGTGCTGTCGGTGTCGATCTTGACGAAGGTGGACAGCGGCACTTGCTCGCCGGTCAGCGGCGAGGTCACATACAGCTTGCTGAACAAGCGCGGGTCGTCCTGCAGCGCGGGCGTGGCTTCCAGGATCACGTGGTAGCTGTTGATCTGGGTGAAGTACTGCGCGACCTGGCGCTGCCCGATCGCGTCGTACAGCGTGGAGTCGATCAGCGCGGGCGTGATGCCGAAGCTCGAGGCGCGCGCGCGGTCGATGGTCAGGCGCGCGGCGGCGGCGGCGTTCTGCTGGTCGGACGCCACGTCGGCGAGCTGGGGCAGGGCGCGCAGGCGCTCCAGGATGCGCGGCGCCCACTGGTTGAGCTCATCCAGGCTGGAGTCCATCAGCGTGTACTGGTATTGCGTGCGCGACAGCCGCCCGCCCACGTTGATGTCCTGCCCGGCCTGCAGGAACAGGTTGGCGCCCTGCACCTGCGCCAGCTTGGGCCGCAGCCGCGCGATCACTTCGTCGGCGCTGACGGTGCGGCCCTCGTCCTTGGGTTTCAGGCTGATGAAGAAGTTGCCGGTGTTGAGCGTATTCTGCCCGCCGGTCATGCCCACCGCGGCGACATCGGGGTCGGCACGCACGATGTCGGCAAGCTGCACCATGCGCGCGTTCATCGACTTGAACGACGCGTCCTGCGCGGACTCCGCGATGCCAAACATAAAGCCGGTATCCTGCTGCGGGAAGAAGCCCTTGGGTATGTAGATGAACAGCGCCACCGTGGTGGCGACCGTGGCGATGAACACGCACAGGGTGAAGAACTGGTGGCGCATCACCACGTCCAGCCCGCGCTTGTAGCTCGCCAGCATGGCGTCGAAGCCATGCTCGAACCACTGGTAGATGCGGCCGTGATGATGGCCGCGAGGCGGGGTCAGGTAGCGCGAGCACAGCATCGGCGTGAGCGTCAGCGAGACCAGCACCGATACCACGATGGTGAGCGTGACGGTCACGGCGAACTCGCGGAACAGCCGCCCCACGATGCCGCCCATCAGCAGCAGCGGGATGAACACCGCCACCAGCGAGACCGAGATCGACACGATGGTGAAGCTGATTTCCGCGGCGCCCTTGAGCGCGGCGTCCATCGGCGCCATGCCGTCTTCGACGTGGCGATAAATGTTCTCCAGCATCACGATGGCATCGTCCACCACGAACCCCACCGCGATGGTGAGCGCCATCAGCGACAGGTTGTCGCGGCTGTAGCCCAGCAGGTACATGCCGCCGGCGGTGCCCATCAGCGCCAGCGGCACGGTCACGCTCGGGATCACCGTGGCGGCCACGTTGCGCAGGAATACGAAGATGATCATCACCACCAGCGCGATGGTGAGCACCAGCGTGAACTCCACATCGGCCACCGAGGCGCGGATGGTCTGGGTGCGGTCGGCCAGCGTGTTGACGTTGACGGTGGGAGGGATCGCGGCCTGCAGGTGCGGCAGCGCGGCGCGGATGCGGTCCACCGTCTCGATCACGTTGGCGCCTGGCTGCTTGGTGATGGCCAGGATGATGGCGCGCCCGTTGTGGAAGGTGTTGTCCGCCGGCGCGGCGGCGCCGGCAAAGCCCCAGCCTGCCAGCTTGGCGTTCTCGGGCCCGTCCACCGCCACGCCGACATCGCGCACGCGCACCGGCGCGCCGTTGCGGTAGGCCAGCACCATGTCGTTCCACGCTGCCGCCTTGGTGACCTGGTCGTTGGTGTAGACGTTGAAGGCCTTGGTGGCGCCATCGGTGCTGCCGGTGGGCTGGTTCACCGTGGTGGCGGCAATCACGCCGCGCAGGTCCTCCAGGCTCATGCCCATGGCCGAGAGCTTCTGCGGATCTACCTGGATGCGCACCGACGGCTTTTGCTGGCCGCCAATATTGACCAGCCCGACGCCGGAGATCTGCGAGATCTGCTGCGCCAGCACATTGTCGGCGAAGTCGTTGACCTCGGTCAGCGGCAACGTGTCGGATTGCACCGCCAGCACCAGGATCGGCGAGTCGGCCGGGTTGATCTTGCGAAAGGTCGGGGGCGTGGGCAGGTTGCCGGGCAATTGCCCGCTGGCGGCATTGATGGCGGCCTGCACGTCCACGGCGGCGGCATCGATGCTGCGGTTGAGGTCGAACTGCAGCGTGATCTGGGCGTTGCCCTGCGCGCTGGTCGACGTCATCTGCGTAAGCCCTCCGATCAGCGAGAACTGGCGCTCCAGCGGCTGGGCCACATTCGACGCCATGGTCTCCGGGCTGGCGCCGGGCAAGTTCGCCGACACCTGGATGGTGGGGAAATCCACCTGCGGCAGCGGCGCGATAGGCAGCAGCGGCCATGCGGCCACGCCGACCAGCAGCACGGCCAGCGCCAGTAGCGAGGTGCCGATCGGGCGCTTGATGAAGATCGCGGAAATGCTCATGGCCGTGCGTTCCCGGCGCGGTTTGCCGGAACACCGGCGGCAGGCGCGGAGGCGGGCGCTGCGCCGGCATCCGCTATGGTGGTGGCCGCGGCCGTCTCGTTCACGCGGGTGCCGGGCTTGAGCTTGTACTGCCCGTCCACCACGACCCGCTCGTCGACCGCCAGCCCCTTGGCCACGACGGCCTTGGCGTCCTGGGTCTCCGCCACCTCGATCGCGCGGGACGCAACCGTATGGTCCGCCTGCACCACATAGACATAGGTGCCGCTCTGGCCGCGTTGCACGGCGGCAGCAGGGATGGTCAGCGCCTGGTCGCGCTCGCCGAGCACCAGCCGCGCATTGACGTACTGGCCGGGCCACAGCGTGTGCGACGGATTGGGAAAGCGCCCTTTCAACTGGATGGTGCCGGAGGTGGTGTCGATGGTGTTGTTGAGCAGGATCAGCTTGCCTTGTCCCAGCAACTGGCCGCTGGCGCGCTCGCTGGCCTGCACCGCGAGCGGCGCGCCGCTGGCCTGCATGGCGCCGTTGATGCGCTGGAATTCGCCGTCGGGCAGCGTGAACACCACGTCGATCGGGTCGATCTGGCGGATCACCACCAGGCCGTTGGCGTCGGCGGCGTGGACGATATTGCCCGGGTCGACCAGGCGCGCGCCAACGCGCCCGGACAGCGGCGCGGTGATGGTGGTGTAGTCGAGTTGCACGCGGGCGACRTTGACCAGCGCTTCGTCGGTCTTCACCGCGGCGGCCAGCTGCGCCACCTGCGCGCGCTGGGTATCCAGCGTCTGCTGCGTGGTGGCGTTTTCCTTGATGAGGCCCTCGTAGCGCTGCAGGTCGAGGCGCGCATTGGCTAGCTGCGCTTCGTCACGCGCCTTTTGCGCCATGGCTTGCTGCAGCTGCGCCTGGAACGTGCGCGGGTCGATCTGCGCCAGCAACTGCCCGGCCTTGACGTCCTGGCCTTCGACAAAGCCGACGCGGTCGAGCTGGCCGTCCACGCGTGGCTTGACCGTCACCGTGGCCATGGCCTGCACCGTGCCGACGCCGGACAGGCCGATCGGCACGTCCTCGCGCTTGACCTGCGCGCTGGTCACCGAGACAGCCGGCGCCGGCGGCGCTGCCCGGCGCGGTGTCACCATACGCTTGAGCGGGCCGACTGCGAACCACACCACGACTGCCAGCGCGAGCACGGCCAGGCCGATCAGAACGGGATTGCGGCGGGAGGACTGGGTCGCCATGGATTGCCTTGGAAGTGGTGTGCCGATGTGGATCGGGGAATCAGGGGATCAGGGTTGCGCCAGCGCATCGCTTTGCCAGCCGCCGCCGATCGCCTTGACCAGCGCCACGCTGGCGGCAAGCTCCCGGCCACGCAACTGGATCGCGGTCCGTTCGTTAGACAAGGAAAGGGCCTGTGCCGTTACCACCGCGAGGTAGGAAGCGGTGCCAGCGCGGTATTGCGCCAGGCTCACGCGCTCCGCCACGCGGGCGGCGTCCACCGCATGGTCTTGCACCACCACTTCCTGGTCGAGCACGCGCAGCGCCGAGAGGTTGTCTTCCACCTCCTGCATGCCGCTGAGCACGGTTTGCCGATACGCCGCAACCGCCCCGTCGTAGGCCGCCACGGCCTGGTMGTTTTGCGCGTTGCGCAGCCCGCCGTCGAAGATGGTGCCGGCCAGCGCCGCGCCCAGCGACCACACCCGGCCAGGCGGCCCGAACCAGTTGGCCAGGCTGCCGCTGCTGGCGCCGCCCACCGCGGAGAGCACCAGCGACGGGAAGTACGCAGCGCGCGCCACGCCGATATTGGCATTGGCCGCCGCCATGCGGCGCTCGGCCGCCGAGATGTCGGGGCGGCGCTCCAGCAGCGCCGAAGGCAGCCCCGGCGGCACTGCCAGCGGGCGCATGGAAAACGGCTCTGGCGCCAGCGTGAACTCGGCTGGGGCGCGCCCCAGCAGCACGGCGATGGCATGCTCCAGCTGGTTGCGCTGCACGTCCAGGTCGATCGCCTGCGCTTGCGCCGCGTTCAGCGTGACCTGCGCCAGCGCCACGTCGCCCGAGGTAGCCACGCCTGCGCGGAACTGGCTCTGGGTCAGCTTGAGCGATTCTTCATACGCAGCCAGGGTGCGGGCATACAGTGCCTTGAGCACATCGGTGACGCGCAGCTGGATATAGTCCTGCACCAGCTCGCCCTGGATCGTCAGGCGCGCAGCGGCAAGGTCGGCGGCACTGGCCTGCGCGTTGTCGCTGGCCGCTTCGATGCTGCGCCGCACCTGGCCCCACAGGTCGATTTCCCAGCTGGCATCGAGGTTAGCCGCATGGGTGTTGGACACCATCTGGATGCCCAGCGTGTTGGTGCGCGCGCGCCCCACCGCCACGCCTGCGCCGAGCGTGGGAAACAAGCCGGCCCGCGCCGCCTGCGCCAGCGCGCGGGATTGCCGGTACTGGGCCTCGGCCTGGCGCAGGCTCTGGTTGGCTGCGTTGGCTTGCCCCACCAGTTCATTCAGGCGGGCATCGTCGAAGCCCACCCACCAGGCCTGGGTCAGATCCACCGGGCGAGGCTCGGCGACCTTCCATTGATGATCGTCCCGCACGGCCTCGCGATACGCGGCGGGGGCCTCGACCGGGGCGCGCTGATAGTCCGGCCCGACCGCGCAACCGCCCATCCAGGCAGACGCCAGGGCGATGCAGAGCAGGCGCGGCGAGACCAAACGCGCGGCGTTCATGAAGGCGAGAAGCATGCGATAGTCATGACGGACTTTCGTGAGGCGATGCCGTTGTTTGTCGTTTCCTGCCCGGGCTGGCGGGTTGGTTTCCGCGCGCACGCACGCCGCCTGAGCGGCGTCGCGCGGGCGGGTCTTATGGCAAGGATAGTGCGGCGCGGGAATGTGTGAAACGCGCTGCGCATTACTGAATATTTCACTCGCTTACGCCGATGCGCCGGGCAGCGCCACGGCTTGCGCCGCCAAGTGAAGCGCGAAATACACCCACGGATGCGGCACGCGGCGGGCGCGCGTGCCTGTTACGGTATCTTGCAGCGGGTGGATGTCGGGTGGATGCCGGCTTGTGCAGCGCGGCAAAAGGCGAGCCAGCATCAGCGCCGCAGAGGACGCCCCGGCGCCGCGCGAGCCGCCACGGGCGGGCTGTCGCAGCCTGTTGTAATCTTGTGTAATTGTGCGCCAGCGAGCCCCGGCGGGTTGCATTTGCTGCGCCTGCCGCGTAGAAAGTAGGTGTCAGGCGGTCGCGGCGGAAGGGCTGCGGCAATCCGTACGGCCGGCCGACGCATATAACGACATGACATCTGGACGACGAGCGGGAAGGCGTGGCCATGGAGACCGATCAAGAAAGCACACTGACGTACGCGCTGCTGACAGTGCCAGCGCGTGCCGCCATCTGCCGCGCGCTGCTGGAGGCGGGCGAAGCTGGCATGCCGGCGTTCGACCTGGCTGGCGTCGCCGGGCTGAGCCTGCCGCGCGCCAGCCACCATTTCAATGAACTGATGCAGGCCGATGTGCTGGCCCTGGTCGTGCGTGACCGGCAGGTGATCTATGTGCTCAAGGCCCGCCGCGCGGTGAGCCTGGCGTTGGAGTATCTCGACAGCAGCGGGTCGTCGTAGGCCGGCTGCCGGCATGGCTGCAGCCCGGGGCTGTTAAAATGCGCGCCTGCGCGCCAAGGGCCTCCTGTTGTCCAGGTGGCCCTTTTCGTTTTGACGTTTCCCCAGCACGAAGTCTCCCATCCATGTCAGCCCTGGAACGTTTGTTTGTTGCCCTGGAAGAGCACGGTTGGGCCGTGTCCGACGATCTCATCGACACCACGCTGGCGGCGCGGCTGCATGCCGAGAGCCGCGCGGCGTGGGGGGCCGGCCTGTTCCATCCGGCCCGCATCGGGCGGGGCGAAGCCACCGCCCGCGACGCGGGCATTCGCGGCGATTCGATCCTGTGGCTCGATGACGCGCCCGCCGGCGCGGCCAGGGCGGATTTCCAGGCCTGGGCTGCGGGTTTGCGCGAGGCTTTGAACGAGCGCTACTTCCTGGGCTTGAAGCGCGAGGAATTCCACTTCTCGCACTATCCGGTCGGTACCGCCTACAAGAAGCACGTGGACCAGCATCGGGCGACCCTGCATCGCAAGATTTCGCTGGTGCTCTACCTCAATCCTGAATGGAGCGAGCGCGATGGCGGCGAGCTCGCGCTCTACGGACAGGACGACGGCGCCACCGAGTTGCACCGCGTGCTGCCGCAGCGCGCGCGGCTGGTCGTGTTCCGCAGCGACCTGGTTCCACATGAAGTATTGCCCTGCCACAAGACGCGCTGGGCACTTACCGGCTGGTTCCGTACCGATCAGGCCTGAACCGCCTGAGCCACCTAAGCGGCATCAGCAGCGTAACCCAGCGTAACCAGCACCCCGGGGAAAAGGCATGAGCACACGACCGAAGCCGCACGAAGACGACACCGCCGCTGGACAGTTTTCGGCCGAGCTCGAAGCACTGCTCCGGTCGCATGCCATGCGGCGGCAACTGGTCAAGGGCGAGGTGCTGTTTACCTACGGCTCCAACCCGGACGCGCTCTTCTGTGTCGAGCGCGGCGCCATCAAGGTCAGCAGCACGGCGCAGAACGGGCGCGAGGCCGTGGTCAGCCTGCTGGAGCCCGGGCAGTGGTTTGGGGAGGTCTCGCTCTTCATCGACGCGCATCGCGTGTACGACACGCGCGCCGCAGAGGCTAGCGAACTATTGGTGATTCCCGCCGCCACCTTCCATGCGCTGATTGCGCGCGAGCCGCGCTGGCTGATGGAGTTCACGCAACTGATCTGCCAGCGCTACCGCAGCGCACTGGAGTGGATCGACGAGGTGATCCTGATGCCGTTCCCGGTGCGGCTGGCGCGGCGTCTGCTTGCCGTCGAGCATGCGCACGCGCTGTCCACCCACGGCATGCCGGGTGTGCGGACATCCGGTGCCCCCGCCGCGCTCAAGCTCTCCCAGGAAGACCTGGGCCATATGCTTGGCGTGTCCCGCCAGAGCGTCAACCGGCAGCTCAAGGACTGGGAGAAGCAGGGCGTGCTGCGCCTGGAATACGGGCGCCTGACGTTATGCGACAAGGCGGCGCTGCAGGCCATCGCCAGCGAGTCCGCGCCTGGCACGTAGCGCGGGAGCTTGTGCTTCGTCGCAAGAATGAAATAACCGGCGGCTAAGATCGTGGCGGGGCCGGCCGATACTTTTCCCTTCGCGGGGATGGCAGGTTTTTTGACGAAATCCGTGTCTGCATGGCCCCGTCCCGCTTGACGGCGATGGCTGCTTCCTGCCTTTCCTCCTTTTGTTCCTTTCGCGCCGCCGGCGAAAATCAACGATATAAACGATATATACTGTTTTGATACCACTGCGATCAAAACAGGAGGATGCATGGCAACGGTTTCGAATGGGCGCACACGTGCGCCCGCGCCCGCCGCGGCGCAGAAAAAGGCAGCCACCGCAGTGAAGCGGCCGGTCACGCGCGCCAGTAAGACGGAGACGGCAGGCAAGGCTGCCAAGGCTGAAGCGGTCAAGACCGTGGCTGCCGCACCGAAAGCCGAGAAAGCAGAGAAGACTGAGAAGGCACAGAAGCCTGCCAAGGCCAAGGTCGTGCGCGACAGCTTCACCATGCCGGAGTGGGACTATGCCAAGCTGGCGGAACTCAAGCGGCGCTGCCTGAACGGCGGCGCGCACGTGAAGAAGAGCGAGTTGCTGCGGGCCGGGCTCAAGATGCTGGAGTCGTTGCCGGAGCGGCAGTTGCTGGCCGTCGTAGCCCAGGTCGAGACCGTCAAGACGGGCCGGCCCGCCAAGCGCAAGGCGCGCGACGCGGCTTCCGGGCAGTAAAGCGGCGGCGTACATTGCGTGGCACCTGGATGTACTCCGTCCAGGTGCGCGCCGTATTTTGCGGGTTTCATGAATAGTTGATGACAGCCTCAACCATCCGCCGATTCGGTCGTTAAGATGGGCAGGGCCCACCAATCCTGAAGCCGGATCGACCAGGCGCTGCCTTGCCGGTCCTCCGCTTTTCAGAGCCTTCACCGTTTCTTGCCGGCGCCATCGTCATCCGCAGAATGAGTCTCTTCAGGCCATCTTTCTGGTGCCCGTTTTCCGTGTTCGCCGTCGTCACGGTGCCGCTGGCCGAGCCACCGCGGGAACGGCCTCCGGGCGAATTGTCCGCGCGCGGTGAAGCGAATCCAGATGCGCGGCGAGACCTCCTCACAGTGCCCACGCCTGCTGTCCGCTAGCCTGGCCGCAGCGGCCCTGGCGAGGCATCGTTTCGTTGCGCCGCAAGGCAACGCATAGACCGCTATATATCTGGAAAAGGATCGCAAGGCGCCTATAATTATGGTGCGTTGCACCAATTTTCCTGCTGCCATCCTACATCCTGCTATGCAGGATGGAACCATGCCCCCTATCAACCTGAGGTAAATCCATGTCGCCGTGTGAGCGATGCAAGCGCCAGGCCGGCAGGCCAGGACACCTGCCGCCGCACGAGGATCTGGTGGCCGCGCGCGCCAATGCGCGGGCCCAGGACGGCGCCGCCTATGCCTACCGCTGCCGCCAGTGCGGCTGCATGCTGGTGCTGCGCAGTCCCAGCCGGGAAGTGCCAGACTACTGGGCCTTGGAGGGGCGGACGCCTTCCGCCTGACGTTGACGGGATGCCGGCCCGCCGCCGGCGAACGCGCTATTGTTGCCGCCACCCTGCCGTGCCATCATCGTGCAGCCGCCTGCGACTTGCCTGGCCGCGCCGAATCCGACACCTCCCAAACGTAACGTCGGTAACGTCAGCGAATTCCCGGATGGATTGGAGCGATATCAAGATCGCTGATGCACATGGACTACGCGCTCTACTCGGCGCCCGGCGTGGCACCGCCGCGCGCGGATGGCGAGGGCCATGCCCTGCTGACGCTGGATGCGCCTTCCTGGACGCGACCATCGAGCGCCCGGGCAATCGCGCAGACGCTTAGTCCCCGGCAATCTCCACCACCAGCTTGCCCTTGGCTGTGCCCGTCTCGATGGCGTGATGCGCATCGATGGCGCTGTCGAGCGTGAAGTGCCGCGCATCGAGCCGCACGGAGAGCTTGCCCGCATCGGCCAGCCGCGCCGCTTCGCGCAGGATCTCGCCGTGGTGCGCGCGGCCCTTGCCGGTGAGCATTGGCATCAGCGTGAACACGCCCGAATACGTGGCTGCGCGAAACGATAGCGGCGCCAGCGCGTGCACGCCCCAGCCAAGGCAGCTCACCACATGGCCGCCATAGGTGCGCGCCGCGAGGAACGCATTGTCCAGCACCGAGCCGCCCACCGTGTCGTAGACCACGTCGAAGCCCTCGCCCGCGGTGTATTGGTCGACATACTGCGCGACTGATGTCGCGGCATGGTCGATCGCGGTGGCGCCATAGCCCTCGATGATCGCTTTCTGCGCGGCTGAGCCCGTGGCATACACCTGCGCCCCGAGCGCGCGGGCGATCTGCACCGCGATATGCCCCACGCCGCCGGCGCCGCCATGCACCAGCACCTTCTGGCCAGGCTGCACGCGCGCGCGGTCGACCAGGCCTTCCCACGCGGTGATGAACACCAGCGGCAACGCGGCGGCTTCGCGCATCGACAGCGTGGCGGGCTTGCGCGCGAGCAGGTCGGCATCGACTGCCGCGTACTGCGCTAGCGATCCTTGCAGGCCGCCCACGCCACCGGTCATGCCATAGACCTCGTCGCCTGGCGCGAAGGCCGTCACGCCCGCGCCCACGGCTTCGACCACGCCGGCCAGGTCCAGCCCCAGCACGGCGGGCAAGGGGTGGCGGGCGTGCCCCGCCTGGCCGGCGCGGATCTTGGTGTCGAGCGGGTTGACGCCGCTGGCCAGAATGCGCACCAGTACCTGGCCGGGGCCGGGCACTGGCCTGGGAAGCTGGATGGCCGTGAACGGCGCGCCCGCGGATTCGACGATGAGGGCCAGCATGGTGGGGTGGGACATGATGCGCTCCGGATGGGTTGGCGAAGGGTTGGTGTGACCATTCTTGGCCAGGCAGGCACGTTCGTAAATCAACGCTTCTGTACTCTTGCCATGCAGTTTTGAATGGGCTGGCTTCTTGTCACACCGGCGTGGATGTGGGTGACGTTGAGGGTCGCACGGCAGGCGAAAGTGCCGCAGGCAACACCACGGGTGGCATGTGATGATCCGCCCCCGAGACACTGAGTTGGTGATCCATGGGTAACTTTTATTTCGGCGAAATCTGTCTGAATTCCATTGGGACGCGAATAAAGATCTCGCCGCGCGGCCAGGCCCCATAACGATTTTCACAATTCCAGGGTAAACACGTATCAAGTCGTTGACTTGAAAACGCTACCCCCCGTCCCTATAATTAGCACTCGTTGGGCATGAGTGCTAACAGACCTCTCCCAGCGTACTAATTCTGCTGGCCGTCAGTGCTGGCGGTCATTTTTGTGAACCTTAAATCACTTTTTGTACCAAGGAGTCCGTATGAATCTGCGTCCTTTGCACGACCGCGTGATCGTGAAGCGTCTGGACAATGAAACCAAGACCGCTTCCGGCATCGTGATTCCCGACAACGCTGCCGAAAAGCCTGATCAAGGTGAAGTGCTCGCCGTGGGCCCCGGCAAGAAGGACGACAAGGGCGCTTCGATCGTCCTCGACGTCAAGGTGGGTGACCGCGTGCTGTTCGGCAAGTATGCCGGCCAGGCCGTGAAGGTGGATGGCCAGGAACTGCTGGTCATGCGCGAAGAAGACATCATGGCTGTGGTGAACAAGTAATCCACGCACCCCATTCGTACAGATTTAGGAGATTCAGAACATGGCAGCTAAAGACGTAGTATTCGGCGACGCCGCCCGTGCCAAGATGGTCGAAGGCGTGAACATTCTCGCCAACGCAGTCAAGGTTACCCTGGGCCCGAAGGGTCGTAACGTGGTGCTGGAGCGCAGCTTCGGCGGCCCGACCGTGACCAAGGACGGTGTGTCCGTGGCCAAGGAAATCGAGCTGAAGGACAAGCTGCAGAACATGGGCGCGCAAATGGTCAAGGAAGTGGCTTCCAAGACCAGCGACAACGCCGGTGACGGTACCACCACCGCAACCGTGCTGGCCCAGTCGATCGTGCGCGAAGGCATGAAGTACGTTGCCGCCGGCATGAACCCGATGGACCTGAAGCGCGGCATCGACAAGGCTGTGGTGAACGCGGTCGAAGAGCTGAAGAAGCTGACCAAGACCACCACCACCAGCAAGGAAATCGCGCAAGTTGGCTCGATCTCGGCCAACAGCGACGAAGTGATCGGCAAGCTGATCGCTGAAGCGATGGACAAGGTCGGCAAGGAAGGCGTGATCACCGTGGAAGACGGCAAGTCGCTGGCCGACGAGCTGGAAGTCGTGGAAGGCATGCAGTTCGACCGCGGCTACCTGTCGCCGTACTTCATCAACAACCCGGAAAAGCAAGTTGTCGCCCTCGACAACCCGTTCGTCCTGCTGTTCGACAAGAAGATCTCGAACATCCGTGACCTGCTGCCGGTGCTGGAACAAGTGGCAAAGTCGGGCCGCCCGCTGCTGATCATCGCTGAAGACGTCGAAGGCGAAGCCCTGGCGACCCTGGTGGTGAACAACATCCGTGGCATCCTGAAGACCGCTGCTGTCAAGGCTCCGGGCTTCGGCGACCGCCGCAAGGCCATGCTGGAAGACATCGCCATCCTGACCGGCGGTGCAGTGATCGCTGAAGAAATCGGCCTGACGCTGGAAAAGGCAACCCTGCAAGAACTGGGTCAAGCCAAGCGCATCGAAATCGGCAAGGAAAACACCATCATCATCGACGGCCACGGCGACGCAGCCTCGATCGAAGCACGCGTGAAGCAAATCCGTGCCCAGATCGAAGAAGCGACCTCGGACTACGATCGTGAAAAGCTGCAAGAACGCGTGGCCAAGCTGGCTGGCGGCGTTGCAGTGATCAAAGTTGGCGCAGCCACCGAAGTCGAAATGAAGGAAAAGAAGGCACGCGTGGAAGATGCACTGCACGCAACCCGTGCAGCCGTGGAAGAAGGCATTGTCCCCGGCGGCGGTGTGGCCCTGCTGCGCGCTCGCGCTGCCATCGCCAACCTGACCGGCGACAACGCTGACCAGAACGCTGGCATCAAGATCGTGCTGCGCGCCATGGAAGAGCCGCTGCGCCAGATCGTGCTGAACGCTGGCGAAGAAGCTTCGGTCGTCGTGGCCAAGGTGATCGMAGGCAASGGYAACTACGGCTACAACGCYGCCACCGGCGAGTACGGYGACCTGGTGGAAATGGGCGTGCTGGACCCGACCAAGGTGACCCGCACCGCGCTGCAGAACGCTGCTTCGGTCGCATCGCTGATGCTGACCACCGACTGCGCTGTTGCCGAACTGCCGAAGGATGACTCGGCTCCGGCAATGCCGGGCGGCATGGGCGGCATGGGCGGCATGGACGGCATGATGTAAATCTGCCGGCCTGCCAAACGGCAGCCTGCTGTACCCGCATCACCCGTAGTAGCAAAAACCCCCGCTGGCGCGAGCCGGCGGGGGTTTTTGTTTATGGGGCGACAGTACCGGCCGAAGGGGCGCCGTCGCGGGAAAGGCTTACAGCTCCACCGTGTAGCACCAGTCGAAGGCCGGGTTCTCCAGTTCGCCGGTCTTGCGGCGGATATAGCCGCGCGGGTTGCACACCACGCGCGCATCTTCCAGGCGGTAGTCGAAGCCGGTATGCGTATGGCCGTGCACCCACAGGTCGGCCTGCGCGACCAGGTCCGGCCTGCGCGAGATGAATCCGGCGGAGACCAGGTCGTGGGAGAAGCGCGGGTCGAGGCTGCCGAGATCCGGCGCATGGTGAGTCACCACCACCGTCTTGCCGGCAAAGGGCGTGGCGAGTTGCTCTGCCAGCCAGGCGCTGGCCGCCTCGTGCCGCGCCAGGGCATCGGCCACGGTGAAGCGGCGGTGCTGGCCGTTGCCATCCGCCACCTCGATCAGGCGGTGGTCGACCATCACGCCGGCGCAGGCCAGCATCGACTCCTCGCGCCGGCCGGTGCCAAACAGCGCGTAGTCGGTCCACCAGGTGGTACCGATCACGCGCACCGGCTCGCCTGCCAGGTTGTCGAAACAAGCCACCGCGTCATTGAGCACGCGCACATGCGGCGCCGCCCCGGTGGCCTCCGCCATCTCCGCATCCACTTGCTCGAAGGCGCTCTCGTAGTACTCGTGATTGCCCGGCACATAGACCACCGGCCCCGAAAAGGTGCGCGCGGCCCAGTCGACGCCAGCGCGGCCGTTGGCGATATCGCCGGCCAGCACCACCAAGTCGGCGGGGCAGGCGGGTACGGATGTGGGGGCGTCGTGTTCGAGGTGCAGGTCGCTGAGGATGCGGATCTTCATGGGGTCTCCGTGCGAAATGCCGACGCGCCGACGGCAAGGGGCCTGCCTGTATTCTTCATGCGAGCGAAGACCTGGTCAAGCGTCATGGGCGCGTCGCACCGTTCGCCGCCCGCCGGCGGGCATGCTGGCTATTTGTGCCGCCAGMAAAAATGCCCGGACAAAGTCCGGGCAAGACTGGCTCCCTGGCATTGCACCGGGAGACAATCGAGGGAGCGACGTCCAGCCAGGCGAGGCAGCCAGCTCACTGGCCGGACATGGTCGGGAGCAAGACCCGATAAATCTGGATGAATGCGGGTCCAAGCAACACTAGCAGCAGAGTCGGGAAGATCATGAAGATCAAGGGGAACAATAGTTTCAGCGCAATCTTCGCGGCCTGTTCCTCAGCACGCATGCGGCGCTTGGTTCGCAGCATGTCGGACAGCACCCGCAGCGACTCCCCCAGGCTCGTGCCGAACCGGTCGGCCTGGTTCAGCATGGATGCGAATTTGTCCACGTCATCCACACCGGTGCGCAGTGCCAGGTTGGTCAGCGCCTTGTCCTTGGCGAAACCAGAGCGCAGTTCCAGCAGCATCAATTGCAGCTCGTCGGCAAGTACCGGGCAGCGCAGCGCGAGTTCATCCGCCACGCGCATCAACGCCGCGTCGAGCCCGAGCCCGGCCTCCACGCAAACCGTGAGCAGATCAATCACGTCCGGAAACTCCTCGAACACCGCGCGCTTGCGGTTATCCACCTTGCGCGATAGCACGGCATTGGGCAGGTAGTAACCAATCGCACCTAGTACTGCCAGGAGCGCTACGGTCTTGTACTGCCCCTGGAACGCCGGCATGCCGCTAACCGCTACCAACGCCAGCATGGGAAGCCCGATGGCCAGCACCGTCTTGGCGGCGAAGTAGAGATGCGGCGCAGCGCTGCTGCGCCAGCCTGCGTTCATGAAGCGCACGCGCATCTGCGAGCCTTCCCAACCCTCCTTGGGCAACGACAGGCGGGACACGGGCCTGGCCCACCGCACCAGGTTGTCGAGCCAGGCATTGTCCTGCCCCGTGCCGGCTCCCGTGGCCGTACCGACTATCTGCCCCAGCCTCTCGCGTGCCCGGCTTGGCGTGAATGTCAGCAGCAAACCGAACACCGCGCCGAACGCCGCCACGAAAATGAGAACCAGCATCAGGACCTGCTCTGTATGGACACCTTGCATGATCGCCTCCGGAATCGAGAATTCTGCCTACTTCTGGGTCGCGTACATTCAGACCCGGATACGGATGATCCGGCGCATCCAGACGACGCCGAGCGTCATTCCTCCCAGCGCCATCCCGACCATCTTGAGGCCTATCGGGTCTTGCCATAGGACTGTCATGAAATCCGGATTCACCACGAGAATCAGTCCCGCGGTGGCGAACGGGAGCAGGCCCAGTATCCAGGCCGATAGGCGCCCCTCTGCCGAGAGCACCTTGATCTTGTCGAACAGCTTCAGGCGTTCACGCACCAGGTTGCCGATCGTGTCGAGAATTTCGGCAAGGTTGCCGCCGCTCTCGCGCTGTATCAGTACCGCGATCACGAAGTAGCGCAAGTCGTTGATCGGCACTCGCATTGCCATGTTTGTCATTGCCTCGTCGAGAGCGACTCCGTAATTGATCTCCTCAAAGGTAGTCCGGAATTCGCGGCCCATCGGGTCTTTTACCTCCTGCCCCACCATCCCCAGCGCACCCGAGAAGGAGTGCCCCGCGCGTAGCGCGCGGCTGATCATGTCGACAGCATCGGGCAATTGCGTCTCCAGTTGCTTGAGGCGTTTATGCCGAAGTGCGATGACATGCCAGACAGGCAATGAGCCAACCAGCAACGCGCCTAGTACCACCAGTCCTGGTGGCACGGGCAGCAGCGGCACGAGCGCCAGCGTGCACAGCGCGACCAGCCCGCAATAGCCGAGTAGCTGCGCAACCGACCACGTGCTCCCGGATTGCTCGAGCCATCGGTCGAGCCCGCCGACGCGAGGCAGCATCAGCAGCCAGCGCTGCAGCAACGGCGTGTTGCTCAGCATGCGCCCCTTCAGGATCGACAGGGTCTCCGCGCTGACCTGCCCGCCGGCCGACAGCGATCGCAGCCTGGCCTCGATCCGCTTCGCCGCCGGGCCGTGGTAATTGTTCCACCAAAGGTAGGCGCCTTCGATGCAAAGCACCACCGCAGCGAACAACAAGATGATGAAGGCATAAAATATGAAGCTCATTTTCTTCTCCCCGCGTTCTCTGTGCCGCTGGCCGGTTCAGACGTCAAAGCGCTTTGCCGGGTCATAGGTTTCGTCGGGCAAGCCCACGCCGAACACGCGCAGGCGTTCGGCAAACTTCGGGTACACGCCTGTGGCTCGGAAGTGCCCGTTGACCGTGCCATCCTGGGCTACACCGGTACGCTGGAAGGTAAAGATCTCCTGCATGTTGATGATCTCGCCCTCCATGCCGGTGATCTCCTGGATGCTGACTATCTTCCTGCGCCCGTCAGTCAGCCGGGACGCCTGCACAATGACGGTGATTGCCGAGGATATCTGTTGCCGGATTGCCTTCGGTGGAAGATTGAGGCCGGCCATGCTGACCATGTTCTCCAGGCGCGTAAGCGCATCGCGCGGTGTATTGGCGTGGATGGTGGTCAGCGAACCCTCATGGCCGGTATTCATCGCATTGAGCATGTCCAGCGCCTCACCACCTCGCACCTCGCCCAGGATGATGCGGTCGGGGCGCATGCGCAGCGCGTTGCGTACCAGGGCGCGCTGCGTGATCTCACCCTTGCCTTCGATATTCGGTGGCCGCGTTTCCAGTCGCAGCACGTGCGGCTGGCGCAACTGGAGTTCCGCGGCATCCTCGATGGTGACGACACGCTCGCTCTCGGGAATGAAGCCCGACAGGATGTTCAGCAGCGTGGTCTTGCCGCTGCCGGTTCCGCCTGACACCAGCACGTTCACCTTGGCGTGCGCTAGCGCTTGCAGGAGCTGTGCCATCGGCGGCGTGAGGCTCTTGAGTTCGACCAGGTTGGCTACCTGCAGGGGATTGACGGCGAACCGCCGGATCGATAGCAAGGGACCATCGATGGCGGAGGGGGGAATGATCGCATTGACGCGCGAGCCGTCCGGCAGCCGCGCGTCCACCATCGGACTGGTTTCGTCAATGCGCCGGCCGACCCGCGAAACGATCTTCTCGATGACTTTCATCAGGTGTGCATCATCGTAGAAGGTGACATCCGTGAGTTCCAGCTTGCCGCGCCGCTCCACGAAGGTCTGTTTCGCCGTGTTGACCAGGATGTCGGAAACCGTAGGGTCTTGCAGCAGTGGCTCAAGCGGCCCGAAGCCGAACATCTCGTCGTAGACCTCCGAGGTGAGCAGCCTGCGCTCGGCGTCATTGAGCAGGATCTTCTCTTCCTCGATGATGCTGCTCACCAGCATGTTGATTTCCTGCCGGACCTGCTCCTGGGGGAAGCGTGCCAGCCGTTCGAGCTCCACACGATCCAGCACCGTCTCATGGATGGTCCGCTTGAACGAGCGGTAGTTCGCCGGGGTCGGCGGGAACTGGATTGCCCCATGGCCATTGGCGATGAAGGCAGGCTGGCTGGGGCTCGACAGTTGATCGCGGATTGACATGATGATCTCCGGTAAGGGAATCAGGAACTCGGTGGCTCAGGTTGCGCGCGTGCGCAGCATCAGCTTGCGCAACGGCGACACGCTGTCTTGTTGCGCACGGCGCTCGGCTCCGGTTGCGGCAACGAACTGCGTACCCAATGCCAGGATCGCCTTGGCGATGGCGCTGCGTTTGTGGGATTTTGCGACCGGCTCTCCGTGGCTGATTGCCTCGTCGACCGCCGAGGAATCGTCGGGCAGCGCGTGGAAGATCCTCATGCCAAACACGTCACCCAGGGCCGAGCGGGCCAGCGCATTGCGGCGGCCCTCGCGATTGAGCAAGATGTGGACCTTGTCGGCCGAGTAGTGCAGGGCGCGCAGGATATCAAGCAGGCGGCGTCCCGGGCGTGCAAAGGCGATGGTTGGTTCGACGACGACGCAGATGCGATCGCTGCGATCCAGCAGGCCGATGGACAGAGGGTCGAGCGCCTGTCCGATGTCCACGATCACAAAGTCGTAGACCGGCTGGACCACTGAGAGTATCCACTCGAGTTTCTCTTTCTGAATCTGGCTTGCCTTGATCGGGTCGGTGGCCCCGGCCAGGATGTCGAAATTGCTCTCGACATGCGTCAGGCAGGCATCCAGGAACGCCGCATCCATCCGCTCGATCTGACTGCAGATCTCCGGGAGGGTGGAGGGCGGCGGCTTGTCGCTGACAAGGTAGGTCAGGTCTCCGAACTGCCGGTTCAGGTCGATTACCAGGACGCGCTTTCCCAACTGGGCGCCAAGCGCATACCCGAGATTGCTGGCGAGGAAGCTGGTGCCCGCACCGCCCTTGCATGAAATGAACGAGATCACTTGCGCCATCTCGCGATTCCTGGGCACATGGCTGGCCTCCACCCGCCGCAACGCTTCCGCCAGTTGCGTCCTGTCCAGCGGCCACGCGAGGACGTCGCGCACACCTGCGCGCAGGGCCTTGATCAGGCAGTCGGAGCTCGGGTTGGGCGTGACAAGAATGCAAGGCAGTTCGGGGTGCTGCTCGCGCAAGGCTTCGATGCTATGCATCTGCGATGCCCCGACGACGGCTTGCTCGATGATGAGGAGATCCGCCAGCTGCATCTGGCTGCCATGGAACGGAAAGCGGGCCGGTCCTTCCAGGAGCGACATGGTCTGGAAGTTCCCGATCCCTGCGCTCAGGCGGGAAATCTCGTCAAGTTTTTGGGCATCTTCCGATGCGATCAGGATCTTCAACATGGTGCGTTCTCCAATCTCGGGCAATCTAGCTGCAAACCGATCCACCGCTTGACGAGTTCATGCTCTCTCGGGACAGCGTGGATGTGAAGGGTGGCATGGTCAGCGTGATCGGAAGCAAGGGGATGAACGTGCGTACCGAGACGTTGGATATGCTGACGGTTGCGCTCTGGCAGGTGCCCCGCGCGGTGACCACATCGGAGTCGCATCCAGTTGGCAGATAGTTGAGCTGGATGTTGGAGGCGCTGAGCAGTGGCAACAGTGAGCGCATCTTGGTCTTGATGATCGCGTCGTCGGCGTCGCAGACGATGGCCATGCGCGCGCCAAGCCGTGTTGCCTCGGCTGCGGTGTTCCAGTAAAACAGCACGCGGGAGAACTCCACGATGCCAATCAGCAGGGGGAAGAAGATGCCGGCTATCAAGGCGAACTCGACAGCAGTCGCGCCGCGCTGCCGCGCAGGCCGGAGGAAGTGGGTTCGCGTTTTCATAGTACCTGCCTCATGACGGTAGCGATGTCGGTGAAGGTCAATCCGCTTGCATTGATGAAGGTCTGGATGGGCGAGTACGTATATCCGGTGATTTTTACCGTGACGAGGTTGATCGTGCCGGCCGGCGTGCCAGTGCCCGTACTGTTGTCGTAGGTGCTCACGTTGGCGAATGACATGCCGGGGCAGCCTGATGCGTCGACCCTATCGCAGATCACTACCATCGATGTAGTGAGGCCGGTCGAGAGCGCTGAGCCCGAGCAGCTGGTATTGCCGTAGACGGCCAGGCATTTCGCCGGCCCCGTCGGATAGCTGATATCCAGCGGAGAGAACTGCGACAGGTAGCGGGCGGCGGAGCGCGTGCCTTTGGTCAGGGTGTCGAACTGGTAGATGGCACGCCCGAATTCCGCCACGCCACAGACCATCAGCAGCATGGGGACCAGGAGAATGCCGAACTCGACGGCCGCCACGCCGCGATGGCGCGCCAGGAGCATTTTTCTTGTCTTCATGATCTCCTCCTATTGCACGAGAACCGGCACTAGCGGCCCTACGCCAGTACCTGCGCCAGGGATGCCTTGCGTCGCGCAGGGGCTGCCTGGCGCGCTTGAGTCGCYCCGGTACTCGAGCCGCACGGAGTCGATGTTTCCGCCGGTTTGCATAGGCTCGATCATCAGCAGGCAGGCCCAGCTTATTACCGGTGCGCTATGGTTGCCGGGGTTGGCGAAACCGGAGCAGTCCACAATCGGTGCGAGCACGAGGCGACGATCCGCGCCGCTCTGGTACGAAGCGGCGGGGGCGGCATTGCCCTGTGTGCTCAGCCCGGTAACGGAGTCGCCCTGATAGGCACGATAGGCCTTGCGCGCGGCAAGGAAGTTCGGCTGGGTCTTGCCCGATGTATCCACGGAGCTGCCGTCGTAAGCGCTGCTCTTTGCCGTCCAGGTGGTGTCGTTGTATGTGAATCCCGTAAAGTCGGTCACGCCTAGTACTTTCGAGCCTTTGACGATGCCGAAGCGGCTGTTCCAGTCATCCGCCAGTGATGCCTTGTTGCCGGCAGATCCAATCAATGTCCCTTGGGCAGGCAGGTTGCACTGTCCCGCGCCGTCAAGTTGCTTCGCAATCTGGCTGGCACTGTTGCCTCCGCCCAGGTCCGCCCAGCCAAAGTTGCCACCTCCGTAGGTACCCTTGTTGCTGGAGTCGAGCTTGGTCACCAGCCACTGCCCGGTGGTGTAGGGGGACTGTGGCGGGCTGATGGTGCTGGGTTTGCAGACAAAGACGGGGATGGCGCAGGTCGTCTGCGCCGAGCCGGTGGTTGCCACCGCGAACGAGGCGACGGTTGTGGGCCCGATACTCACGCCCGGCAGGAAGTTGAGCACCTGGGCGAACCAGTTGGCAATGCCGGCGCGGCTGACAGAGCATTTGACGTACTTGATGCTGGCGAGCGGGTAGCTGACGCTGTTCTTGTCCAGGAAGGGGTCGGCCAATGCGTCGCTGTATGTCACGCTTTGGTTGGCGACAAGCTGTACCGACTCGCTCTGGAACAATGCCATGTTACGAAGGCCGGCGGTAATTCCCGCCGCTTCCGAGACGGTGAGCGGTGTCGCTCCCGTCAGGTCGCGAGCGGCAGCCAGCGCGCAGGCATCCGCGCCGTTCTGCAGTTCGCTCTTGGCGACGTAGAGTTTGCCCAGGTCGAGCGCCAGGCCGAGGAAGCCCACCAGCATGACCAGTGCGATCGCAACGATGATCGCTACCGCCCCGCGCTGCCGGGCGCGATGGCTCGACAGCGCGGTTCTGCGAAGCATTGATTTGGACATGATGAGTCTCCCCGAGCAAACCGATTTCAGCGCGTTCCCGCACCGCCCGCCATGCCGACGCCGCCGTAGCCCCCCGCACCGAAATCCATGCCACCTGCAGCGCCGGTGCCGGCGGGGCGCAGGCGTATCAGCGACCGCTCGTAGTTGGTCATTGCGGCCACGGCGGTCTTGCCATCGGTGCCCGTCAGCGATGGCAGTCCAGCGGGCGCGTCGGGGTTGATGATCTGGGAGCGCGTCACGGTGGTAACGGCCTCGCCAAAATGCTTGTCCCAGTTTGGCGTCGAAGTCATGCAGGCGGACAGGGTCAGATTGCCAAGCACTGCCAGCGTGACAGCGGCGCGGCGCGCGTACTTCAGGTTCTTGTTCATGGTGGTTCTCCTCGTGGACGGACGCTTCGGCAGCTCAGTTGGCGCTTGGTGTTTCGGCCGGGCGGGCTTTGTCCGGCGCCAGGCCGCCGGGGCTGGCAGTGGTAGCGGCGCGCGCCTGCGCCAGCCGTGCCGCGGTGGCTTCGATGCGCGCGATGCGCGCCGCGGCAGCGTCTGCCGGCGGAACGCCCGCAGCGCTCGCCCGGGGCGCGGGCGGGGAGATGACGGGCACATCATCCAGCGGCTTGGCTGCCGGAACCATGCTCAGCGGAGCCTTTGGTGCCTGCGGAGCGGGCGCTGCCGGGACCGCTGCCGGCGCGGGAGCTGCCGGGGCTGGCTGCGAGGGCGTCGGGCTCGGTGCGTCAGTCTTCTTGCCGGAGCCTTCCATATTGCCCATCAGGTAGAGCGCGAGCGGGTTCGGTGTCGAGAAGCTGTCGGTTGGCAGCGGATAGGATGCGCTTTGCATGGGTTGGACCAGATGCGGGGTGATGATGAACACGAGCTCGGTCAGGTCCTGCTGGAAAGACGTGCTGCGAAACAGCGTGCCCAGCACGGGAACCTCGCCGGCGCCCGGCAATGCCTTTAGCGAGCCGCGTGCGCTGTTCTGCAGCAGGCCGCCAATGGCAAAGCTCTCTCCATCCCGCATCTGCACGGTAGTGGAAGCGCGGCGGGTGGTGATCAAAGGCAGGATGGTCTGGCCCGTCAGGCTGCTGCCGCTGACCGTGGCGCCGGTGGGCGAGAGCTCGGAGACCTCGGGCGCCACCCTGAGATTGATGTGCCCATTTGCCAGTACGGTCGGCGTGAACTTCAGGCCAACGCCAAACTCCTCCTGTTGCAGGGTGATGGTGGATGCACCACCGAGGGCATTGCTTTGCGCCACCGGGATATAGATCTTGCCGCCGGCGAGGAAGCTCGCTTCCTGGCCGCTGATGGTGACCAGGTTCGGCTCGGCCAGGATCTTCACCAGACTGTCATTCTTCTGCGCATCGACGGCCACGTTGAAGGGCCGGTTGTTCGCCTTGTTGGCGAAGATGGCGCCCGACGCGCCGCTCAGCAGCGAGGTCACCAGGCCACCGCTCCAGGAGCCGAAGCCGCCCTGGAGGTTGACCGCCGAGCCGAGCTGATTCAGCAACGTCTTCGACACTTCGGCCACCTTGACCTCGAGCATGACCTGCTGTGGCGTGTCAACAGACAGCATGTTGAGGACGCCGCCTTTCTTGTTGCCCTCGCCCTGCGCCGCCGCGGCGTACGCATAGGCGATCTCCATGGCCTGTTGCGCGGCCTGCGCGTTCGAAACGCTGCCTGAGAGCACCAGGTTGTCAGCGGCCGTCAGCACGCGGATCTGCGATTCGCCGGGCATCAGTTGCGCCAGCGAGGTCTGGAGCCCGCCGGCGTCTGCGTTGACCACCACGTTGATGATGCTGCAGCCGCCACTGCGTCCTTGCACGATCATGTTCGTGGTGCCGACGCTGCGGCCAAGCACGTAGAGGGTTTGCGGCGACACCATGGTGGCCTGGACTACATTCGGGTTCCCGAGCGTGCGGTTGCGTACCGGCTCTGGCAGGGGGATCAGTGATGACTTGCCGACCGGCACGATGATATTGCTCTCGTTGCGGATCGCGCCGGTGCAGTTCGGCCCACGGCTGTCCGCGGGCACGGCGGCAGCCGGCGCGGGCGCCATGCTGATGGTCATCTGCACCGGGCCGCCGGCAGGCGTGCCCATGGCTGCCTTGGCAGGCGCCGCGGTGGTGGATTTGGCGATGGCGCCAGCTTCGACCGCCACCTGGGCAGCGGCGGCCAACGGTACGCACAAGATTGCGCCTGCGACGCTCGCGAGCGCAATGGCTCGGGCACCACTCAGGACTTCCGTATTGACGTTGTTCATTTCGTATCTCCCCCCGGAGAGGCTGTACATCGCGCCTAGAGTTGCCAAATAGAATCTGGCTGGGCGGCCACCCTGGCCATCAGAAACATTCGAGACTGCCCTGGATGCCGGCTAGCACACCGATGCAATGGCCCGGCCTGGCCGGTGTCGCTACGAGCGGGCGCGGTCTTGCCGGCGCGTGCGGCGCATTGACCGTGACCACCTTGACGGGCTGTTCCGTCGGCGGCGTGCCGAGCAACGTGATCTTGGTGGCACCACCGGTGCTGACCGCGGCGACGTCGACCTGGTTGCGCAGGACGAGCGACAGGGTGCCCACACTGCGGGCGACGTCAAGCTTTTCTGCCTGCTCGGGCGTGACTTCGAGCGTGACGGCATTGACGACTTTCGGCTGGGTGTCGTCGCGGCTGACTTGCTGGGCTACCGCCAGCACCAGGATCTTTTCCAGCACGATCTTGGAGATGCTGCCGTTGCCCGCGCCCTTGGCCTCGGTCTCGTTGGTGTTGACAATCACGTCGACGTGATTGCCTGGCAAGGCAAAGCCCGCCACCCCGACCACATCATTGACGCGTACGGTGATGGCGCGCCTGCCCTGGCCAATCACGGCAGAGAGCCCACCTTTGGTGCCCAGCGGAGCGAGCTTGGCGTCGAGAATCGGCTCTCCGCGTTGGACGCTGGTGCGAACCACGCGTCCCTCGAGGGATTTGATGTCCTCAAACGCGCCAGGCGGCACGCTTCCCGCTGGCCAGCTCACCAGGCTCAGTTGCGCATTGGTGAGCGGTTGTCCGAGATTCAGGTCGCTGGTTGCCACTACGACTTGTTTGAGAGAACTGGAAGATTGCTGCACCAGCCATCGCGAGGCGGAGACGACCGCCGCGACTCCCGCGACCAGGGCGATGAACAGCATCAGAATTGCTCGAGCGTTTTTCATGATGACTCCCCTTACCGTTGTTCGTTAGACAGCATGCCGGCACTCAGCTGGCGGCCTGAGGCGCAGCCTGCCATGCGATCCCCATGCCGGAGGGACGCGTGGATTCGGGTACTGCCTGCGCACCGAAATAGCACTTCCAGGCGACGCGCAGCGCGTCCTGCGTCACCTGCGGCGGACCGCGGTGGTAGAGCACGCTGGACGCCACCAGCACGAGCAGGTCACGTGGAATGCAGGCCAGGAGCGGTGTCCTGCTGGGGAAGTGCAGCCCTTCCAGCAGGAAGTCGAATGCGGCTTCGGTGCTTTCCAGTCCGACGTCGCTGGCGGCGCGCAGGTACACCTCGCGGTAGTCATCGCTCGACAAGGGGCCGATGAAGAGCTTGCTGCCGAGCCGCCGCAGGAATGCCTCGTCGCCCAGCTGCTGGGGATCCAGGTTCGTTGAGAACACCGGCCACACATCGAACGGCACCGTGAATCGCACGCCGGTCTGCAGCGAGAACATGTCGACGCCGCGGTCCAGGGGCACAATCCAGCGGTTGAGCAATTCGCTCACACCTACCAGTTGGCGCCCAAGG
Organism: Cupriavidus sp. 05L411; assembly: GCF_056398045.1. Taxonomy (NCBI): domain Bacteria; kingdom Pseudomonadati; phylum Pseudomonadota; class Betaproteobacteria; order Burkholderiales; family Burkholderiaceae; genus Cupriavidus; species Cupriavidus sp. 05L411. Next base: position 25,858 of record NZ_JBFTOQ010000042.1, read on the forward strand.
TCATCGATGATGTAGATGCCATTGTTGGCTTTCATATGCGGTGGCGCCTGGTAGAAGCCCGACATGGCGTCGTAGCGCAGGTCCAGCATGGACAGCGTCAACTCGCCCCCAGACAATACGGCGGGGCGGTGGCAGATGATCCAGCGGCGATCCGTCGAGCGCTGCTGCAGCGGTGCGACGGCGGTATCGAACGGGACATGCACGAGCGGGTCAAAGACCTGGATGATCTCGCCGGCGACGGTAATCGCGTGCGGTACCGGCACAGCACCTGGCAGGAGCTTGCCAAGGCGCTGTGCCAGGTAAGTCTTGCCGCTGCCGGCGGGGCCATACAGCATCAGCGCCCGGCCGGTATTGACTGCCATGCCCACCTCGTCGAGCAGGTGAGACGGGACGACCATGTCGCCGAAGGCAGCAGTCATATCTTCCCTGGATGCCGATGCCTGGCGCACGGAGTGACGCTGGACGGCGGCGAGATACGCGTCGAGGGTGACCGGTGCTGCGCCGACATAGCTGCTGCGCGCAACCAGTTCGGCGGCCCTGGCATACCCCGTATCGGTCAGGCGGAAGCGTACGTCAAGGTCGCTTGCGCCGCGGTGCGCCACCTCCAGCATGCGCTCTTGCACGGCGATGCTGGCGATCTCGTGGGTCACCATGGCGGGCAACTTGAGGGTGTCGGCCAACTGGGCAAGCATGGCGCTGCGATGCAGGTAGGCCGCCTTCATCAATAGTCCCACCAGCAGCGTGACGTCGATGCCGGTATCGGCGACCGTCCTGGGCGCGGGATGCCACGGACGCACTTGTTCGCGCCCGTGGTCGTCCGGGTTGTCGGCTTCGAGGCCTCGCGTGGGTGCCCGCTGCGCAGTTCCCGATGTGTTGTGTTCGATCATTGCTCCCCCCGTCTATTGGCTGGTGCGGCCCTGCAAGCTCGATTTCCGCTTCTTGTTCAGTTTCTGGTTCAGGTGAATCACGGCGAATGGCTGTCGTCACACGGAGGCGAACAGCACGCCGATCGTGCCGGCGGCAATGGCCACGCCGTAGGGCAGCGACCCAACCGACCACGACGATCCGTTGCTGGCACCGCTGTCCTGGGTGAGCGCAGGCCTGACCCGACCGAACGACGTCAGCATCAAGGCAAGGTTGTGGCGCAGCTGACCAAGGCGGCCACGCCACAACGTCAGTGCCAGCGCCCACACCCCACCAGCCACGAAGGTAGCCAGCGCAATCTCGAACGCCATCGGCGCGCCCAGCCAGGCACCCACCGCGGCCATTAATTTGACGTCGCCGGCTGCCATGCCGCGCAGAAGGTAGAGGGGCAGGAACAGGGCGAATCCGGTGAGCCAGCCACTTGCCCAGGCCAGGGCTCCGGCGCCCCAGCCGTGCATGACGATCTGCACAGGCAGCGCGAGCAGCCACGCCCCGAAGGTCAGCCAGTTGGGAATGCGACGGTGCTGCGCATCGATGGCCGCTGCGGTCAGCACCAGCACGATCACCAATGGACCGACGTAATGCGGTAAGGCGGACTGGGCTAGCATGATGTTCCCTCTACTTTTTTTGTTCTGTCTATGCCGGCCCGTTATTCGGACCTGGCATTCCTGCTCAAGCAGTGACTGCGGAAGCGATCTTCTGGTAAAGGTCAAACACGCTGGTGCCAACCGACGTGACCGAGAGGAGTATGGCAACGGCGATCAGGACACCCAGCAACGCGTACTCGATGGAAGTCACCCCGGATTGATCACGATGCAGTTCCCTGAACATTCGTCTTAGCTTTGGCATGGTGTCCGCCGTGTCGTCGTGGATCGTTGGATTGGGCAGGATGGCTCGTGTCGTGAAGCCCCCTTTCCATCGTGTGCCATCGTGATTCCGCCTTGGCCGAGGCGGGGTGCGGACGGGCTGAAGAGCCCGTCCGCATCGCTTTAGCCGTTAGCCGACGTGAGCGAAGTGCCAATCTTGTTGAAGGTGGTCGCGAGCTGCGTGCCGACGATCGTGACCGCACCAATGATCACGACGGCGATCAGTGCTGCGATCAGGCCGTACTCAATGGCGGTGACGCCATCTTCATCGTTGGCGAAGCGCTTGATGTTGTTGATCAGGGTATTCATGGCAATCTCCTTCGGTGTTGGGAAAAAACTTGATGCAATGAAAATCAACTACGGGCGAGGGTTGTTCGTTGCGGAGGGCCGCAGATTGCGAAGGCGTGGAACGGCCACTTGCCACCCTTGTGTTCGCGACAATGCCGAGAGATGACGGCGCTATGCGTGGCAGCAATCCGGATCCCGTCCAGCATGCCCTTCACCAGCGCCTGCGAGGGTAGTCCTGGCAGGCGATTCGGTGCGCCGTCCCTCCAGATAGTCCTTGCGGCCTCCAGATAGACAGCGGGCATGGCGTGTTGTCGGTCAGCAGTCATGGCGTAAGTTCATTTAGCTGATTCGTTGTCGGGCTTCGGCGCCTTTGCTGCGTGCCTCCGCTTCTTCGGCATCCAGCTTGGAACTGTCCTGGAGCCGCATGCCAGACCATAGGCAAAAGCTGGGCCACCCCACCGCTATTCGTTGAGTTAAAAGGGTTTCCGGGAAGGTGGGCACGCAGAGGGCGTGCCAGCCAGGGGCTGCGTCGGCATCGTCGTTGCTGCGTGGAAACGTGCGGCGCGGCGACGGACGCGTTACGGCAGCCTATGGATGAGGCGTGACGGATCCGGCTAGTCCTAAGTCGCTAGGAAGGAAGGATGACTTTCCGCAAAAGGGCATTGCAAAGGGCGTGCACAGCCTCTGCACGCGGACGCGAGGCCTGGCGGATCCGCCGAATGGTTGAGGTGATGGCGGCGAGGCTGGCGCCAAGTGGCATGTTTCCGGCGAGAAACGTCAAATGGCAGCCCGTCTTACGGAGTTCTGGCACGTCCTCGGCGCCAGGCCTGGCTCTGGGAGCTATTCGCTCGCGATTCAAGGCTGAAACGTTGGGCCTTTATTGCCCCGGAAAGCCGTGAAACGCGGTGTTTTCCGGCAGCGGGCGCGCTTGTTTAATCTTGGGATTCAGACAAGACTAAAACCACGGCACCCGAAGAGAAAATCAGAGCGCGTGCCAGGAACCAGCTAAGGATGCTCGACAAATAGCGCGTCGAAAGCCAGAGGCAAACCGGCATCGCGCAGCGCCTTTTTCAACGCACGAGAAAAGCGCCATTGCGAGGACATGAACAGGAGCGAATTGTGAGGGCCAGAATGCGCGAAGGCAAGGAATCCCCGCAGTCCGGCGCGCTCGGCCTTGACCGGGTTCGCTTCTACAGCATTGTCGTGCTGGTGTTCTTCGGTCTATTTGTCGTCGCTTGGGGATGGGCCAGCAACGGCTTCATGAGCGGCCGTGCGGCGCGTCCCGGGGTGGACTTTTCCGTATTCTGGAGCGCTTCCTATCTAGCGCTGCAAGGGGCTGCGCAGGATGCCTATGTGTTTGAGTCGCTGGCCCCGGTAATGGCGGCGTTCGGCTCGCAGGCCTCAGGCGGCGACTTCTTTATGCCCTGGCTCTATCCGCCGACATTCCTGCTGACTGTGCTGCCATTGGCGCTGCTGCCGTTCCCGGTCAGCTATTTCCTCTTCTCAGCCGGCACGGCGTATCTCTATGTAACGTCGCTGCTAAGGTTGCTTGGTTCCGCAACGAGCTGGAGGTCTGGGAATTGGCTGCCGATCGTCGCGTTTCCTGGGGTTTTGCTGACCCTCTTGCTGGGGCAGAATTCCATGCTGACAGCCAGCTTAGCGGCACTCTCGATGTGCTGGCTGCAGCGGCGCCCGGTGCTCGCCGGCATTTGTATTGGCCTGCTCTGTATCAAGCCGCAACTCGGCCTCTTGTTTCCCATTGCCTTGATCGCGGCGCAGGCGTGGAGAGCCCTCGCCGCCGCGGCCCTGACCGCACTCGCGTTGCTTGGCGCCAGCCTGGTGGCGTTTGGCTGGGAGACCATCCCGGCCTTCCTTGGCGCTGCCGAACTGGCGCGGGTGCAGCTGATTGAGCATAGCCCGCAGGGGTGGCTCATTTCGCCGACAGCGTTTGCGGCGGTGCGCCTGTCCGGCGGCAGCATCGCCCAGGCTTATCTGGCCCAGGGCCTGGTGGCCTTGTTTTCGATCTGTGGCCTGCTCTATGTCTGGTTGCGGCAGACTCCCGCAGGGCTTCGCGTCGCCATGCTCGCCACGGCCACCATGCTGACGACCCCATATCTTCATGGCTATGAGCTGACCTGGATGGGGCTTGCCATTGTCGGCATGGTGAGCGACTGCCTCAGGCGAGGATGGCTGCGCGGCGAGCAGCAATTGCTGGTGGTCGTGTGGCTCTTGCCCTTGTATGAACTTCTTAATCCCTTCATGAAGCTCCCGCAGATCGGCCCCGTGATCCTGATCCTGGTGGCCGGCGCAATCCTGCGGCGGGCGGGCACCCAGGTGGCGTGGAGCGTGACATGCGCATGATGAGAACCGCTGCCGCAGCCGATGGCGAGCAGGTGCCCGGCGAGCACTGGCTGAACGCCGAGCGGGTGCGCCTGTACTCGGCCGTTTCGCTCGTCGCCTACGTTCTCTTCTTCTCGATCTGGATCTGGCGTACCTGTCTGTCGAGGCAAGGGGATGCGAGCCTGTTCGGCGGCGACTTCGTCGCCTTCTGGAGCGCCGCCCAGCTTGCCCTGAACGGCAACCCGACGGGTGCCTACGATGACGCCACCTTGCGGCTGGTCGAGATCGCCGCGATGCCGGCCCTTGCCTCCGCCGGGGGTACGCTTCCATGGCTATACCCGCCTAGCTTCCTGCTGCTGGTGTGTCCGTTGGCGCTGCTTACATTCGGTGCTGCGTACGGGGCTTTTATCGGGACGACCGGTGCGCTCTACCTATGGGCGGGGAGCCGCATTGCTTCCTGGCGCGGCGCATGGCTGCCAGGCATGGCCTTCCCCGGCATCGCCGTGGTGTGCGCGACCGGGCAAAATGCCTTGCTCACTGCCGGTCTGGCCGCGCTCTCGCTGACGATGGTGCGGCGTCACCCGGTTGCTGCCGGGCTGGTGATGGGAATCCTGACCATCAAGCCACACCTGGCGTTGCTGTTCCCGCTTGCACTGGTTTGTGCCCGGGCCTGGAAGGCGCTGGCAGCCATGGCGGCTTCTTCAGCCGCGCTGCTGGCTTTGAGCGCTTCGGTGTTCGGCACGGAGACCTTTTTCTCATTCCTCGCCAATGTGGACATGGCACGCCTCGCGGTGGAGGGTGGCGAAGCAAAGCTCGTCCGGATGCCGACCGTGTTTGCCTTGGTGAGATTGCTGGGCGGCAATCTCGCGCTCTCCTATGGCATCCATGCCATGGTGGCGGCCCTTGCCGCCGGCGTCGTGATCTATGCGTGGTGCAGGCCGGCCAGTTTCCCGCTGCGGGCGAGCGCTTTGATGGCGGCCACGCTGATGCTCAGTCCTTATCTCTACGACTACGACCTCGCATTTCTCGGTTTCGTGATTCTCTGGCTTGCCGGTTATGCCATTGAGCGCGGATGGATGCGCTGGGAGAAGGAGTTGCTACTCGTCCTTTGGCTCACGCCACTGCTCGGGTTGCTTGTTGTCCAGGCGATCGGATTCCAGTTCATGCCGCTTGCAATCCTGGCAACGTTGTCTCATGTAGTCCGTCGAATCCGCACGGAGCGAGTTCAGCACCCGGAGCCGTGCCACAACAATGAAACGCGGGTGGGGGAGGTGGGTCATGATCGATCAATACGATAGCAAGCAGATCTCTCTGGTGGTGCCATTTTTCAATGAGCGCGATGCTATTCCAGGGTTCTTCAAATCCGTTGTGCCAGTACTCGAATCGATCGAGGCGGCCACGTTCGAGATCGTCTGCGTCAATGATGGCAGCAACGACGGCACGCTGGAAAGGCTGCTCGAGATCTCGCGGCGGGACGCTCGCGTGAGGGTGATCGACCTCACGCGGAATTTTGGCAAGGAAGCCGCGCTTACCGCGGGGATCGATGAGGCGCTTGGCGATGCGGTCATCCCGATCGATGCGGACCTGCAGGATCCGCCAAGCCTGATTCCCGTCCTGGTTGCGCGCTGGCGGGAGGGGGCCGAGGTCGTCCTCGCACAACGCGCAAGCCGCTCGTGCGATTCGTTTCTCAAGCGCACGGCGGCGCTGGCCTACTACCGGGTGCATAACTATCTGTCGGAATTGAAGCTGCCGGAGAACGTCGGCGATTTCCGGCTGATGGACCGCGTGGTCGTCAATGCGCTCAAGCAGTTGCCGGAGCGCAGGAGATTCATGAAAGGCTTGTTCGCCTGGGTGGGCTATCGGACCGTGATCGTGCCCTACGAGCGTGAGGCGCGTAATGCCGGGCATTCCAAGTTTTCGGGCTGGCGTTTGTGGAATCTCGCCCTGGAGGGCATTACCAGCTTCAGCACGCTGCCGTTGCGCGTATGGACGTATCTGGGCTTCCTGATCGCCTCTATCGCTTTCTGGTACGGCATCTTTATTATTGCGCGCACGATTGTGCTTGGTGTGGAGGTGCCCGGCTATGCCTCCTTGCTTTCGGTGCTGCTGTTCTTTGGCGGAGTTCAGCTGATCGGCATCGGCGTGGTAGGGGAGTATGTCGGCCGCATCTACTACGAAGCCAAGGGGCGGCCCATCTACCTGGTGCGCCGTCGCTATCAGGAACGGCGCCAGACGGGGCAGCTTGCCGCCGGCAAGCGGGTGGTCAACCTGGCCAGCGTGCGGCGAGTATCCCAGGAGCGGTGATGCATGTTGCTGGGGCAGCTTATCGGTAGGTCCAGATCTTATGCATCAGGAAGCTGAGAGGCGTCACCACCATGACGATCACCAGCAAGCCGATCCAGTAGCTGCCCCCCGTTGCCTGGACGGCCCAGGAGATGAGCACCGTGAGGATCAACGCGAGCCCGGATACAACAAGAAAGCGGGCGAGGTTCTTGCGGTGCAGCCGGCTCGAGAAGCTCCACAGTGTATTGAGCAGGTAGGAGCAGCCCGTTGCCATGATGAAGGCAACACCGTTGGCCAGCATGGGTGACGCCGAGGCCCAGGCGATGAGTGTCGAGGCCGTTGTCACATGCAGCAGGGTCGCTGCGACACCTGACAAGGCGAAGCGCATAAGCCGGGTTGTACCGGCGCGATCGATCCGTGCGCTCACGGCAGCCGGGCAACAGCCAGCAGGGAGATGCCGAAGGGCAGAGGTGACATCGAGAGCCAGTGCCGTTCCGCGGAGAATATCCGGTGCAGCAGGGCATTGAGCGGTGCTGCGGGCACCGCGCTGCCCGTCGAGGCAAGGCTGCCGCTGAGCCGGTCCTTGAGCCGTGCGGCAATGGCAAACGGGCACAGCAGGGCGTTGAAGTGCGATATCCGCTCGAGCTCCAGGCCCGCCGCGCTGACGGTTGCGCGCAACGCCTGCCGGCTGTAACGCCGCTGGTGGTGCAGGAATTCGTCGTGCTGGCTCCAGAGCCACTGATAGGCTGGCACGGTGATCAGCACCGCGCCGCCTGGCTTCAGAATGCGTCGTGCGCTCACAAGCGAGGCCGTATCCTCGGCGATATGCTCAAGGCAATCCAGAAAGCAGATGAGGTCGAAGCCCGGTGCGGAAAATGGGACATCGTCGGGCCACCTGCCGCCGCGGATATCGAATTGGCCTGCTGTCTTCTGTTCGGCGATTTGCCGTGCGATGGCATCCATTTCGACGGCGCTCACCTTGCCAAAGCGGGAAAGCATGGAGAGATTGCCGCCCGTGCCGGCCCCCACTTCGAGGATGGACGCGTCGGCCGGCAAGCTCAGGCGCTTGATCATGGCCGCGACGATATCCCGGCGGCCGCGGAACCACCAGTGAGCGGCTTCGGTTTGCGCCATTTCAAGATAGGCATTGGGCGACATGGTTTTGCTCCTGTACTAACGCGCTTTCTGGCATTGGACTAGCCTTGCAGGCAAACCATGCCCAACCCGCCCTTTCTCACCTGAAGCCTGTGCTCGCGCATCATCCGGAACAGTGTGACTCGCGAGATCCCTAGTTCTGCGGCCACGTCGATGAGCCGCTCGTGGTGCCGCTGCAAGGCCTCCTTGACGGCATTCAGCTCCGCCGCGTCGCGCACTTCTGCCAGTGTCTGGGGGCGGGTCTCGGGAGGTGGTTGCAGGTCCAGGTCGCACGGTGTGATGATGCCGTTCTCGCACATGGCTGCCGCATGCCGGGTACGGTTGATCAGCTCGCGGACGTTTCCGGGCCAGTCATGCGCACTGAGGGCGCGCAGCGCTGCAGGCGAGAAGCCCTTGATATGATCCGGGGAATGCGAGCGGATATTGTTCAGGATATGCTCGGCCAGCAGCGTGATATCGCCTTCCCGTTCGCGCAACGGCGGCTGCTTCACGCGCAGCACGCACAGGCGGTGATAGAGGTCGCCGCGGAAGCGTTCTGCCGCAACTGCCGCGTCGAGATCGACGTGCGTGGCAGACACAATGCGCGCATCGACCGTGATCGACTCGGTGCTGCCCAGCCTTTCTATGCGGCCGGTTTCCAGAAAACGCAGCAGGCTGGCCTGGCTTTCGAGCGGCATATCTCCGATCTCGTCGAGGAAGAGGGTGCCTCCGTGTGCCATCTCGATGCGCCCGGGCTTGCGCTTGAGCGCGCCGGTGAAGGCGCCGCGCTCATAGCCGAACAGTTCCGACATGAGCAGGGTGGGGGGGATTGCCGCGCAGTTGACTGCCACGAAAGGCTGCCCGGCGCGCCGGGAGGCGCGGTGGATCGCCTGGGCGGCTAGCTCCTTGCCCGTGCCCGATTCGCCGGCGATGAGCACCGGTGTATCCCATCTGGAGACTTTCTCTATGCCGCGAAACAGGCTTTGCATGGCAGCGCAATTGCCGATCATGCCGTCGAGGCCGCTCGCCGGGGGCGGTGGATGCGAGGCCTCCAGGCGCAGCTGCACCATGCCGACCGCGTGGCCCAGGGAATGGGCCAGCGCCGACATATCGCAAGGATCTCTGTAGTAGTCGACGAAGTGCAGCCCGAGCAAACGGCGCGCTGAATCCGAGAGCGCTTCCTTGCTCGTGACAGTGGCGACCCAACTCATGTTCGGCTGAGCGAGCCAAGGCTCGAACGACTCGAGTTCGGCGTCACTGAATCCACTGTGTACATCGAGGAGCCCGCTGATGGGCTGCGTGTCTTGGGCGAGTGCATCGAGCTCTCGCTGGCTTGACGCGAAGATCAGTTTCCAGCCTTGTTGCGCCAGGAACCTGCAACGCATGGCGTCGTGATGCTGCGACAGATACAGCAGCGGACGATTGACGTACGCGGTCATATAACCCTCCCCCGATCTCTTCTTCTTGTTGCGAGCTAGTGTCCGTTCCGGACTTGTTCTAGTTCGCGGCCTTCTTGAAGGGCGATGCCTGATCCAGCGCATCGCGGCTTCGGGAATGGAGGGTCTTCAGTCTGCCAGCTGCATGGCGCCCGGGGTCCGGGCCACATCGGGCCCGGCTCGATCACCGCACCTGGCTAAGCACGAATGCCAGCTTGTCACGAACGAGGGTGAAAATTGAACGCCGGCATAATGCCGACAAGCTCCCCGGACCCGACTCGCATGGTGGACCTCCCGTCCCCACCTGACTTCAGGAACCCTGCCAACGGGCAAAGCCCGCCGGAGCACCCGCACCCGGCGCGTCACGGACTGTGCGTCGCGCTTTGCGCAGGTGCCGCGGGTCGATCCTGACCATTTACGGATCGACCCGCGCCTGAAATGACTGCAACTGCCTATCATCGGGCAGGCACGCTTGCGCACGCCTGTCCTGCCTGGGCCGTGTAGTTATCTGGCGCGGCCCTGCGCCTGAGCCCCTCCCCTGATCCCGCCTGGGCTTGCGGGTTTTTTATAATCTTGTCGTCGGACTTGGCGGTTGCAAGGTAATGCCGGTTGTTGTGGTCTGGCTTGCGGCTTTAGTCCGATCACATGTTCTGCGAAGCATAAATGCGACGAACGTGCCAACGCTGCTAAGTCATTGATTTCACTAACAGGGCCGGTTATGAGTTCGTTACTTGCCAACGCAAGTGTGTAACAGAATGTTTCTTTCGTGTTACTGCGCATCGTCCTGCGAATCTTGGGATTCGGAATGCCCCCGACCGTGAAATGCGAAGTTCTAGCACCTTGTGTTTGTTGTATGGAACGGCTGCTTCGCATTTCCAGGCCCGCGCTTCCATCCCGAATGCGTGCTTTCCCATTGCCGGCATGTGGCCTGCGGTAGGGCTGTCCCGGCACCAGCGGATCGAATGGTTGCATTTCTGAAAATGCGTATCTCCGGCGGTACTCGGTGCAAGGGTTGGAAAGAACTAGCAGTGGCACGTGCCGATGAGAACGAAAGTACGAGAGATTCTTACTAACGGCAAAAGTCGTAGTCCGAAGGATGGACGATATAGCGCGTGGCGTGCTTTTCACAAGCCAGAACGCGGACCGGACTCATCTGTATGGATGAGTTGCACATGCCTTACATAGATCGCCGATTTCACGCGGATTGGTTGCATTTGTGAAAACGGGCGCGGAGCTGCAAAGGAACGTTGCCTCGGCGGAATTGCCCCAGGCAACTGGCGCTCAGGGAGCGATACTTGGGCGCCTAGTACTTTGGTAGTCCCACGTAGAGTCGATGCCGGACGCAGCCCGACTAAGCTATCTTGCATCCATTACCTCGCCTGAGACGAGCGAGCGGGGCGCGCAGCTGGATGAGTCCGGGGAGGGGCAGCAAAATGAAAATAAGCGACAGGGTCTTCACGCGGGGGGATGCGATCAGATGGATGATCGTGCTCGGGTTTCTGGTTCTGGATTCGATCTGGCTCGCGGTAAGCGGGCGTTCCGTGGCCCATGCCAGCCTCGTTGCCATCTGCAGGGCCGTGGCGATGCTTGCCGCCATTGCGCTGATTCTCAGCTTGATCGCAGGCATGCCGCGCGTGACAGCAACATCGCGCGGACTGCACTATCGGCGGCTGGCGCTAGTGGCGCAATGTGGCGCTCTGCTGGTGGCCTTCACCAATATCATGAGCGTGATGTCTTATCTGATGATCACGCTGGCCCCGCCTCTGGTGGATGCCAGGCTGGCCGAGTTGGATAAGCTGTTGGGTTTTGACTGGCCGCAGGTCTACAACTGGGTCAGGGCGCGGCCCGCAGTGACTCTCTTTCTGCAGTTGGCCTACGCCAGCGGCCTGGCTCAGCTGCTCCTGGTTCCCATGCTGACCGGTCTGGCGGGGCGGGCTGAACATTTGCGTGAGTTCATGTCCAACATGATGCTCTCGTGCACGCTGCTGTTGCTGATTGCCGCCCCTTGGCCAGCCGCCGGGGCTTATGTCTCGTTCGGCGTAGCAAGCGCCGCCGAGATGGCCAGCGTTTCACACTTCAACGTATTACGTGCCGGAGCGATGCAGGTATTCGATCTCGCGCACGTACAGGGGCTGGTGTCCATTCCGTCCTATCACACCGCCATGGCGCTGATCTTTATGCAAACGATGCGCTGGACCCGCACCGGGTTCGTGGTCGCATGCCTGTTGAACCTGGTGATGATCCTGTCGACGCCGACGGAGGGGGGGCATTACCTGGTGGATGTCGTGGCTGGCGTGGGTTTGTGGGCCCTGACGGCAGGCTTGCTGCGCGTATGCAGAGTGGCCAAACCTCCAGTGCTCGACCAACACGTCGCCCAGCCGCAGCCTCTCTGAATCTCCGAAGCCGCGAGATAGTGCGGCGGGCTTGGTTCCGCCGTCCTGCCGGAACCAAGCCCGCGCCTGAAAGTACTGCAAAGCAGATAGAAATCGCCGCACCGGCAGCGTTGCTGCTACCGTGTGCGGCGTGGGCCATGGATTCTGAAAACCGCGCTGGCCCGGCGCTTAACCTCCCCGCGAAGCAAGCCCTGTCACGGCCACTGCTCCACTCCCCGTTCAAGTCTGATTATCGTGATGCCGCGCCTGGTGGTTTTGCACCGCCTTGTCGCCGGCATCCTTGGCGTACCGTATTTGCTGACATCGACTATCTTTTCGGTCGCTCTGCTCTTTGTAACGAAGACAAGAGCGACGAACGTGCCATGGTCTGTAAGCTGCTGATTTTGTTAAGAATGCATTTTTCGAACTTGTTACATTCTGCGTTTCTTGTAACAAAGTGTTTCCTTGTCGTTACTACTTTCGGGGCTGTTGTGTGCGCCGCAACTTGGCAGGCATGGCAAAAAGCGATGCTCTGTCTTCTCTCAGATCACCAAAAGTGGCGAAAGGGAGGGGGGAGGTGTCCTTTGCTACCTTGCCCGGGAACCATCCAAAAGGTATTTGTGAGAACGTATTCGGGTGGTGGAGCAGTCGCCGCACGACTGTGCGAATGGTTGCAGTGGTGATACAACCCCGCGCAAATAGGCTGTGCACAATGGTGCCCACCGACTGCCGGGGGGGAGGGCTAGCGGCGTACCGCACGCGCCGAAAGCACGCGCCGGCGACAAAAGATGTAGCCGGACGGGGTGACGAATGCGGGCTGACTCACATTGGCCAAGGCTGTTCCTCGCCTTGTTGGATGAGGAGGGAACTTCCTGTCATGCCGGGCGAATACGATCGATTTGGTTGCATTCCTGATACATTGCTGGCCGCTATGCCGGGATAAGAGATATCGTCGCGCGGCGTGCGGGCATCGCGGTCAGCCTGCGCATCGCCAAATTGCACAATTCACGGGAGAAAGCAGGATGCAGCTAGACAACAACGCGTTCCACGCGCCGGCATATGAGCAGCCGGCCGCCACGGTGCGTCCTCTGCGGTTCGAGTTCATCGGCTCGGGCTCCGAGTTTTTCCGCATCTGGATCGTCAATACCTTGCTGACCATTGTCACGCTGGGCATTTATTCGGCCTGGGCCAAGGTCCGCACGATGCAGTACTTCTATCGCAACACGCGGCTGGACGGCGCGAGCTTCGACTACCACGGCCGTGCCTCCGCCATCCTCAAGGGCCGCGCCATCGTGTTTGGCCTGGCGATGGTGTTCCAGCTTGCCAGCCATATTTCCCTGTTCCTGGCATTGGCGCTGGGCCTGGCTCTGGCGGTGGTGTTTCCTCTGCTGCTGGTACGGTCCCTGCGTTTTCGCATGGCGAACTCCAGCTACCGCGGCTTGCGCTTCGCCTTTACCGGGAGCGATGCCCAGGCCTACAAGGTGTTCCTGCTCTGGCCCGTGCTCACAGTGCTCAGCCTCTATGCGCTGGCGCCGCTGGCGCACCAGCGCTTCAAGCAGTACCAGCATGACAACACCCGCTTCGGCACCGCGCCCTTCGGCATCAGCGCGAGCGCGGGCGGCTTCTATGGCGTCTATCTGCGCGCATTCGGCATGATGGTGGCGGTCGTGGTGGGGATGAGCGTGGTTGGCGGCATGCTGGGCAGGGGCATCGGCGCCGGGATTGGCGCTGGCATGGGGGCGGGCATGGGCGCGCCGGTGGTGGCGGCGATCATGGCTGTCATTGGCTTTTTCGTGGCGATGATGGCGGTCGGCCCCTTCTTCATGGCGCGGCTGCAGAACCTGGTATGGAATCACACCACGCTGGCGCCGCACGCGTTTCGCAGCGAGGTCAAGGCGGGCCGCCTGTTGTTTATCTTCGCTACCAACATGATCGCCAATGCACTGACGCTGGGCCTGTTCCTGCCGTTCGCGCGCGTGCGCTCGATGCGCTACCGTATCGAGAGCATGACGATGCTCGCGGCGGGTCCGCTGGACGCCTTCGTGGCCGGCGAGACGCAGCAGGTGGGTGCGCTGGGCGACGCCGCGGTGGACTGGTACGACATCGACATCGCGCTGTGACCGCGCTGTGACCACAGTCATCGTAGTCATCGCCGTGCAAGCCTCGTTCACTTCGATACCAAGGCCCTGATGCAGGATATCCCCGACGCCACGGCCACCGCCCCGGTAGCCGCCACTTACTTCGATGGCCGCTCGTCGCGTGCCCATCGGGTGATGCTGTCCATCGAAGGGCGCGATGCGGTGCTGCGCGAAGCCAACGGGGGGGTGCTGCGACGCGCGCCGCTGGCGTCCCTGCGCGTCTCCGAACGGGTCAAGCGCGCGCCGCGCCTGGTCACGTTTGCCGATGGCGCCTTCTGCGAGGTCACCGACCACGCCGGTTTTGCCGCCTTGCTGGGCGCCAGTGGCCACCGCGAGGGCTGGGTGGTGCGTGCGCAGAACAGCTGGCGGCTGGCGTTGCTGTCCATGCTGGGCCTGGCCGCGGCGCTGCTGCTGGGATATTTCTACGTATTGCCCTGGGGCGCCGGCATGGTGGCGCGTAGCGTGCCGCCGGCGCTGGAAGCCCGCCTCGGCGAGGCCACGCTTACCAGCATCGATCAGGGCCTGCTCATGCCCTCGGCTCTGCCGCAGGCGCAGCAGCAACGGATTCGTGCCGACTTCGCCGCGCTGGAGCGCCCGGCCGATCCGGGCCACGAGTACAAGATCCTGTTCCGCCACGGTGGCAAGCTCGGGCCCAACGCCCTGGCCCTGCCAGGCGGCACCATCGTGGTGACTGATGAACTGGTCAAGCTGACCGGCGTGGGTCCGGGCCTCATGGGCGTGCTCGCCCACGAGGCCGGGCACGTGGCCGAGCGCCATGGCCTGCAGCAGATCCTCCAGGCCTCGGCGGTGGGCGCGCTGGCGGCCTATTTCTTTGGTGACTATTCCACCGTGCTGGCGGGCGTGCCCGCCGCGATCCTGACCCTGCGCTACTCGCGCGACCATGAGCGCGCGGCGGATGCGTATGCGGTGGAGGTCATGCAGCGCAACCACTTGCCGGTGTCGGCGTTTGCCGACGTCCTGCAGGCGCTGGAGGACGCCCATGCCCGGCAGGCGGAAGTCCAGGCGGCCAAGGCCGACGGCGGGAGCGAGGCCAGCGCGCCAGCCGCCTCCGGCGAGCGCGAAACCAAGCGTGAGCGCCGCAGCCGGCGTGCCGCGGAGGATGGCGGCAACAACGGGGATGGCGACGATGGCGACAGCTTTTTCTCCACCCATCCGCTCACGCGAGAGCGCATCGAGGCGCTGCGAGCGGCCGGACGCTAGGTCTCAGGCGCCCGGCTGCGGTGCATCAAGCGGCGCGCGCAAGGCGGCGGCCACCTGGCTTTGCAGCCAGCTATGGAACCGCAGGATGGCCTTCTCACGCGGGTTGCCTTCGCGCCAGGTCACCCAGTAATGCAAGCTGGACGGGATGCGGGTGGTGCCGATCTGCACCAGTTCGCCGCTGGCAAGGTAGTCGCTGGCGAGTTGCAGGCGCGCGGTGGCCACGCCAAGCCCCGCCACTGCCGATTGCAGCATCATGCCGGCGTCCTGGAAGATCGGCCCGCGCTCGGGTTCCGTGCCAGGCAGGCCGGCGCTTTCCAGCCAGTCGCGCCACGGCCGCAGCGCGAAGCGCAGCATTGGCAGGCGCGGCAGGTCGGCCAGCGTGAAGCCGGGGTAGCGCGCGAGCAGTGCCGGGCTGGCGACCGCGATGACATGGTCTTCGATCAGGTTGTGGCAGGCAAAGCCGGGCAGGTCCACGCGCTGGTGCCAGATCCCCACATCCACCGAGTACGGATCGGGCGGCGTGATCTCGGCGTGCAGCCGCAGGTGCAGGTCAAGCCCTGGCAGGGCCGCGTGCAGGCTCGGCAGGCGGCGGATCAGCCACGCGTTGGCCAGGTCGGCCATGACGCTGACTTCCAGCCGCACCACCTGAGGGGCACCACCATTGCTGGCCTCGCGCAGGCCGTCTTCCAGTTCCGCCAGCCCATCGCGAATCCGCTCGGCCAGCCGCGCGCCCACATTGGTCGGCATCATCAGGTGGCCGGTGCGCTGGAACAGCTTGGTGCCCAGCTTGTCCTCCAGCGCGCGCAGATGGTGGCTGATGGCGCTGTGGGTCAGCGCCAGTTCCTCCGCAGCGCGCGAAAAGCTGCGGTGGCGGGCAGCGGCCTCGAGCGCCCGCAGTGCCTGCAGCGCGGGCAGGTGGGGCGCGCGCTGCAGGCGCGGCGGCTCGGGTGGCGGGGCGGGTTCAGCCGGGCGGGATGGCAAGCCGGGCTGGCCGGACGGGCCAAGCTTGGTAGGTTTCGGGTGTCGGGAGCTCATTGCCGTCAAATTCTACTCACAATTGCGGCGGGTATCTTTCGTTGGTGTTGCATGCGGCGACTGACGACAATGCAGGCATGAATTCTGCCAATGTATCCACTCCTGCCGCTGCGGCGCCGTCTCCTGCTTCCCGGGCTGGCGATCCTGCGCTGGCCGCTGCCCGCTGGCGCGTGCTTTGCATCTTTTCGCTGGGTTTCCTGGTTTCCTATATCTTCCGGGGCGTCAATCTGGGCTTCGCGCCGCATTTGATCCGCGAGATGGGGCTGGGTGCCGCCGACCTGGGGCTGCTGACCAGCTTTTACTTCCTGGGGTTTGCCTGCGCCCAGTTGCCGGCCGGGCTGATGCTCGACCGCTTTGGCCCGCGCCGCACCGAGGCGGCATTGCTGCTGGTGGCGGTGGCTGGCGCGCTGGTATTCGCTTCGGCGACCAGCATGGCCGCACTGGCGGCAGGGCGCCTGATGATCGGCGTGGGCGTGTCGGTTTGCCTGGGGGCTGCCATCCAGGCCCTGTCGATCTGGTTCCCCCTGTCGCGCATGCCCTTGCTCAATGGGGTGGTGATGGCGATCGGCGGGCTGGGCGCCGTGATGGTGGGCGCGCCGCTGGGCTGGCTGCTGTCATGGACCGACTGGCGCACCGTCAGCTATGGGCTGGCCGGGTTGACGCTGGCCATGGCGGCGCTGCTGTGGCTCGGCGCCCCCGAGACCAGCCGCGCTGGCAAGCAGCGCCTTGCCGAACAGCTGCGCGGCACCTGGCAGGTCTTTCGCAATGCGCGCTTTTTGCGCGTGGTGCCGCTGGCGCTGCTCAATCAAGGTGTGTTCCTGGCGGTGCAGACGCTGTGGGTCGGTGCCTTCCTGCGGGACGTGGCCGGCTATGCGCCGGAGCAGGGCGCTCGCCTGGTGTCGGTGATCGGCTTTGCCATGATGGGCGGCTGCGTTTGCGCCGGCTGGGCCGCGCGCCATCTTGAGCGTGCCGGCGTGAGCCTTTACACCTTCGCCGGCGTCGGCATGAGCGGGTTCATCGTGATCCAGTGCCTGATCATGGCGGGGGTGCCGCTGCCGCCGACGCTGCTGTGGGCGGCCTATGGCGTGTTCGGCTCCAGCGGCAYCCTGGCCTATGCCGTGCTGGCGCGCAGCTTCCCCGATGCGCTGATCGGGCGCGCCACCACGGCGCTGACCCTGACGGTGTTCCTGTCCACCTTTGCCTGCCAGGTCGGCATCGGGCTGGTGCTGGACCTCTGGCCCGCCGATGCGGGCCGCTACCCGAAGGCGGCGCACCTGACCGTGTGGGGCGGGCTGGTGGCGCTGCAGGTACTGGCCGCGCTGTGGTACATGCTGGGGGGGCGCCGCACAAGCGGCGCTACAGCATGACCGGGCGGTCGTCGAGCTCGTTCGGATTGGGCCGGTCGCCCGCGGGGAAATGGGTGGCCAGCTGATGGTGGATCTCTTCCACCGCCGCCAGCACGGGCTTGACCGATAGCTCCCGGGCCAGCCCGCTAGCGAGTTCGCCGCAGATGGCGCGCCAGGTTTCCGGGGCCACGCGGGCATCGATGCCACGGTCGGCCAGCAGCTCCACCGCGTGATCCGCCAGGTTGATATAAAGCAGCACCCCGGTGTGGCCTTCGGTGTTCCACACCTCCAGCGCGCCGAACAGGGCGCGGGCACGGGCGCGCGGGCTGGTGCCGGAGAAGGCCAGCGCCAAGGGCAGGCTGGATTCGATCACGACCCGGACTTCGCCGTGATGCCGCTGCTCGCCGGCGCGCACCGCCTGCTGCAGTTGCTGCTGGGCGTCGGCGGGGAAGAGTTTGCTGGCGGCGCCGGGGCGCGTGCCGAGATGGCGCAGGGCGCGTTTGAAGTGTGGCATGTGTCGTTACCAGTTGCCGGAGGCGCCGCCCCCGTCGAAGCCGCCGCCGCCGCCGCCACCGAAGCCGCCGCCCCCACCGCCCCCACCGCCCCCAAATCCGCCACCGCCACCGCCACCACGTCCCCAGCCGCCACCCCCGAGACCGCCAAGGGTGCCGCCCAGTCCGCCGGCAGCCGCGTCCCAGCCGCGCCCGCGCGTCACGATCCGCGAGCCGCCCGAGCGGCGGGCCGCGGAGATGAAGAAGAACAGGATGATGGCGAGCGGGAACAGCACCGGCAGCCAGTCGGTCCATGATCCGCTCTGGGCGGCCTTGGCACCGGCCTGCGGGCCGGGCAGGGCTTCCTTGTCGATGGTGGCCTGGATCGCCGAGACGCCGGCCGCGATGCCGCCATAGAAATCATTCTGGCGGAAGTGCGGCGCCATCACGTCCTGCAGGATGCGCTTGGACATGGCGTCGGTCAGCGAGCCTTGCACGCCGCGCCCCACTTCCAGGCGCATCTTGCGCAGGCCGGGCGGGTTGTCCTTGGCGATCAGCAGGATCACGCCGTCGTCGATGCCCTTGCGCCCGGCGCGCCAGGCGTCGGCCACGCGGATGCTGTAGGCATCGATGGGCTCGGGATCCGTGGTGGGCACCATCAGCACGAAGATCTGGCTGCCGCGCTGCTGCTCGTACTCTGCCAGCACGTTTTCCAGCGCGCTGCGCTGGCTGGCGCTGAGCGTGCCGGTGAGGTCGGTGACCCGCTGCGTGAGCGGCGGCACCGCGACAAAGCCGTCGCCGGCGGCCATGGCCGGGAACGCCAGCAGCGCGCCCAGCCACAGCAGCAGCGCCAGCATGGCGGCTGTCCAGCCACTGCGCTCAGAGGGATTGCGCATAGGTATGTCCGGGGTCAGAACTTCACCGTGGGCGGTGCCGAGATGGCCTTCTCGTTCTCCACCGTGAACGACGGCTTGACCGGGTACTTGAAGATCATGGCGGTCAGGTTGGTGGGGAAGCTGCGCGCCAGGATGTTGTAGTCGCGCACCGCGGTGATATAGCGCTGGCGTGCCACCGTGATGCGGTTCTCGGTGCCCTCGAGCTGCGATTGCAGGTCGCGGAACGACGCATCGGCCTTGAGTTGCGGATAGTTCTCCGACACCGCCAGCAGGCGCGACAGCGCGCCGCTCAGCTCGCCCTGGGCTTGCTGGAAGCGCTTGAAGGCTTCGGGGTCGTTGAGGGTCTCGGGCGAGACCTGGATGCTGGTGGCCGCGGCGCGGGCCTTGGTCACGGCTTCCAGTGTCTCGCGCTCATGCGTGGCATAGCCCTTGACGGTATTGACCAGGTTGGGGATCAGGTCGGCGCGGCGCTGGTACTGGTTGATCACCTCGCCCCAGGCCGCCTTGACGGCCTCGTCCTTGGACTGGAAGTCGTTGTACCCGCAGGCGGACAGCAGGCTTGCGCACAGGGCCAGCATGAGCCAGCGCAGCACAGAGCGCCCGCAGGACAGTGACAGGGAAGGGGATGCGCGCATCGAAGACTCCGGAATTCGTGGAGTCCCCAGTGTAGCGCAGGGGCCGGCCGGCGCAAGCGAATCGGCCCGGGTGCGGTTGACGGCAGGCCGGCCGTCCCGGTAGATTGTCGTTTCTGCCGTGGTTGCCACGGTGTGCTCCCATTCAGCCCCAACCTGCCATGCGCGCTGTTTCGTCGATTTCCGCACTTGTTTGCCCTGCCTCGCAGCGGCAGGTGCCGGCGCGCGCCAAAGCCAAAAAACAGCCGCTCATCTGACCGGGGCGCTGCTTCCGTCAGATGAGCGACGGAGCGGCACCTGCGTACCAGCGTACAGGGGCGAGGCCAGGTTTGAAGGTTCAGGCTTTCCCACTGCCCCACGCGGGCTCATCTGCCACCCGGCGCGCTTCTGCACGGTTTTTATTGACCGGTCGTACAGGAGTGATTCGATGCAAGCCGTAGATCAAGCCCAAGCCCAACAAGTCCAACAGGATTCGCAGGCACAACACGTCTTTTCAGGAATCTGGCTGCCATTGGTGACGCCATTTGCCGACGGTTCGGTCGATTTTCCCGAGCTGGCCCGCCTGGTGGTGCACTACGCCGGCAGCGGCATCGCGGGGATCGTGGTGTGCGGCAGCACCGGTGAGGCGGCCGCGCTCGATGAGGCCGAGCAACTGGCCGTTCTGGATACGGTGCTGGCCAGCGCCGGCAGCTTGCCGGTGATGATGGGCGTGGCGGGCAGCCAGGTGAAGCAGGTGCAGGCGTGCGTGCGCCGGCTGGCCGGGCGACCGCTGGCCGGGCTGCTGGCGCCCGCGCCTTATTACGTCCGTCCGTCGCAGGCCGGCCTGCTGGATTATTTCCGCATGCTGGCCGACAGCGCCCCCGCGCCGCTGGTGCTGTACGACATTCCCTACCGGACCGGCGTGAAGCTGGGGACGGAAACCATCCTGGCGCTGGCCGCGCATCCGAATATCCGCGCCATCAAGGATTGCGGCGGCGATTACCAGGGCACGCAGGCCGTCATTGCCGACGCTCGCTTGAGCGTGCTGGCGGGGGAGGATCACCAGTTACTGGGCACGCTGTGCCTGGGTGGCACGGGCGCGATCATCGCTTCTGCGCATCTGTATCCGGCGCTGTTCGTGGCACTCGCGCAGGCGGTGGCGGGGCAGCGGCTCGAGCATGCGCGCCGGCTTTTCCATGCCGTGATGCCGATGATCAAGCTGCTGTTCGCCGAGCCCAATCCGGGCCCGCTCAAGGCCATGCTGGCGCGCGAGGGATGGTTGCGCAATGAGCTGCGTGCGCCGATGACGCCCGCCAGCGCCGCCCTGGAGGTGGCGCTGGCGCGGGCCTGCGAGCAGCTTGGGGCGGCTGTTCCCGAGTTGCTTGGCTGACTCGGCGGGCGTTTGAGTTATCGAGCTTTCGGGCTCTCGGCGTTATTAGCGACTGCTTAACGTCAACTGCAACTGCAACTGCAACTGCAGCTGCAGTTGCCTTTTAGCTTCTGACCTTGAAGTGGCAGTTAAGCACTTGCAATTGCAGTTGCAGTTCAAAGACCAACAACACAAGCCCTCAGGCCGCGAAAGCCTTGCGGGCGGCTTCGATCGTGGTGGCGAGGATCGCGTCGTCGTGCTGCGCCGAGACGAAGCCCGCCTCAAAGGCGGACGGCGCCAGGTAGACGCCGGCATCCAGCATGGCGTGGAAGAAGCGGTTGAAGCGCGCGGTATCGCATTGCGTGACTTCAGCAAAGCTGCCCGGCACGCCCTCGCGGAAGTACAGGCCGAACATGCCGCCGATGGCATCCGCCGCGAACGGCACGCCGGCTTCGCGTGCGGCCGCGGCCAGGCCGTCGGCCAGCTTGCGGGTTTGCGCGGCAAGGCGGTCATGGAAGCCCGGTGCCTGGATCAGCTTGAGGGTGGTCAGCCCGGCCGCCACCGCCAGCGGGTTGCCCGACAGCGTGCCGGCCTGGTACACGGCGCCCAGCGGCGCCAGGCAGGCCATGATGTCGCGCCGCCCGCCAAAGGCCGCCGCGGGCATGCCGCCGCCGATCACCTTGCCCAGGCAGGTCAGGTCCGGCGTGATGCCGTAATGCGCCTGCGCGCCGCCCAGCGCTACGCGAAAGCCGGTCATCACCTCGTCGAAGATCAGCACGGCGCCATGCTTGGTGCACAGCGAGCGCATGGCTTGCAGGAACGCATCGCTTGCGCGCACCAGGTTCATGTTGCCGGCCACCGGCTCCACGATCACCGCGGCGATCTCATCGGCGTGCTTGATAAAGGCTTGCTCGAGCTGCTCGACGTTGTTGTACTCCAGCACCATGGTGTGCTTGGTCACGTCGGCGGGCACGCCGGCCGAGGAGGGCGCGTTCTTGGTGGTGTCGGCAAAGGTCAGCAGGCCGGAACCCGCCTTGACCAGCAGGCTGTCGGCGTGGCCGTGGTAGCAGCCCTCGAACTTCACGATCAGGTCGCGCTTGGTGAAGCCGCGCGCCAGGCGCAGCGCGCTCATGGTGGCCTCGGTGCCGGAGGAAACCAGGCGCACCTGCTCGATCGACGGCACCAGCTTGCAGATTTCCTCGGCCATCTCGATCTCGGCCTCGGTCGGCGCGCCGAACGAGAAGCTGTGGGCCGAGGTCTCCTGCACCGCGCGCACCACTTCGGGGTGGGCATGGCCGACGATCATCGGGCCCCAGGAGCCGATATAGTCGATATAGCGCTGGCCGTC
The DNA here is from genome assembly GCF_056398045.1 of Cupriavidus sp. 05L411. Taxonomy (NCBI): domain Bacteria; kingdom Pseudomonadati; phylum Pseudomonadota; class Betaproteobacteria; order Burkholderiales; family Burkholderiaceae; genus Cupriavidus; species Cupriavidus sp. 05L411. Next base: position 47,956 of record NZ_JBFTOQ010000042.1, read on the forward strand.
GGCGTCCCACATGTAAGCGCCTTCGGCGCGCGTGATGAAACGGGGCGTGCCGCCCACCGAGCGGAAGGCGCGCACGGGCGAATTGACGCCGCCCGGAATGGTTTGCTGTGCGCGGTCGAAGAGCTGCTGGTTACGAGACATGGCTTTGCGTGAAATCAAAAGCGGGAGAAACGCGTTCTAACAGGCAGCAAGTTACCTTGAAGATGCCAGCAAAAAGGCTCAAATGCGAGGCATTTACGCGGTAACGTGCGCGAACACGGCGTATTTGGCCCGAATCCTGCTAGCCCGGCTGGCGCCGGCGGCGCCGATTCGGTACCATCTGGCCCTGAATTTTAATGGAGAGTGACTGGACCGTTATGGAATACAAGACCTGGATGTGCCTGATCTGCGGCTGGATTTACGACGAAGCTACCGGCGCGCCCGAAGACGGCATTGCCCCCGGCACCAAATGGGAAGACGTGCCCATCAACTGGACCTGCCCGGAATGTGGCGCGCGCAAGGAAGATTTCGAGATGGTGGCGCTCTGAAAGGCTCCACGGTGGCTGGAGTTGCTAAACAGCAACGCTAGCACCGCCGCGTCGCCAGCCAGCACAGGCTGGATGGCTTGATCTGGCCATGCGTCACCATGACGCGACCGTGACGACCCCGCTTGGGGCCTCAGCCCGCCGCGGCGCGTCGCGTCGATGCGACAGATCGCCAGGGGCCGCCCGAGATTCCGGATTGACGGCCCCACGACGACTTGTCACACTCTGTTTCAAATTTGAAAATCCACCCTTTGGGGGGTGGACCGCGGCAGGCGCGGGTACCACGCGCCGCCGTTTGCCGGGCACCGGGGCTTTCCGGCCGGCGTGTTTTCGGGAATCAAATCGTTTTGTTTCGGGGGTCCGTCGGGGCGGCCAGGCTGCCTTGCGCGGAAGTTCTCAAGTGAATGCCGGCGTTTCCGTCAGGGAACCACGCTGGTCGCGGGAACGAGATGCGGGTCGCTCAACTACAAGAAGGTATTCGGGTCAACGCCGAGGTCAGCGGCGCGGTCGAAGCTGGCGCTGGCGCTAGCGGCGCTGCTGCGCCTGCGCGCCGCAAGGTGCTCGTCATTGACGATTCCAGCACCATTCGCCGCACCGCCGAGATCTTCCTGTCCCAGGCCGGCTGCCAGGTGCTGTTGGCCGAAGACGGCTTCGAGGCACTCGCCAAGGTCGGCGACATGCATCCGGACCTGATCTTCTGCGACATCCTGATGCCGCGCCTGGACGGTTACCAGACCTGCGCCCTCATCAAGAAAAGCCCCCGGTTCCATGCCATCCCGGTAATCATGCTGTCCTCCCGCGACGGCGTGTTCGACCGTTCGCGCGGCCGCCTGGTCGGCGCGCAAGACCATCTCGCCAAGCCTTTTACCCGTGAGTCGCTGCTGCAGGCGGTAGACGCCTGCGTGCCACGTGCCGCTGCCGTGGCCAGCCCCTTGCCGGCTTGAGCGCAATCCAAGGAATACCAATCATCATGACTATCAGCAAAATCCTTATCGTCGACGACTCCCCCACCGAAGCCCTGTTCATGTCCGACCTGCTCGGCAAGAAGGGCTTCAAGGTCTCGGTGGCCGGCAATAGCGAACAGGCCTTCGCCCGGCTCGAGAAGGAACCCTTCGACCTGATCCTGATGGACGTGGTGATGCCCGGCCAGAACGGCTACCAGGCGACCCGCGCGATCAAGCGCGACGACCGCTTCAAGGACATCCCCGTGATCATGTGCACCAGCAAGGGCCTGGACACCGACCGCATSTGGGGCATGCGCCAGGGCGCGGCAGACTACGTCGTCAAGCCGGTCGACGGCGAAGAACTGCTGACCAAGATCGCTGCGCTGGCGCACTGAGCCGCGCGCCGGTTTCCTGCCCGCTTGCATCCGAGCCCATCCTTGCCTTCTCACCGGAACCCGACCATGACCGCGCCGCGCCAGGATCTTCGTGCCCGCCAGACCCGGCTGCAGGACTACCAGGCCATGCTGGCCCGCCGGCTGCGCGAGGCGCGCAACCTGCCGGCGGTGGACAGCTTCCTGGGCCTGCAGGTGGGACAGCGGCACTGGCTGCTGCCGTTGCCGGAGACGGGCGAGGTGCTGGAGATGCGCCAGCCCAGCCGCGTGCCGCTCACGCAGTCCTGGTACACCGGGCTGGTGAACGCGCGCGGCAGCCTGCTGGGCGTGATCGATTTCGGCCTGTTCTGTGGCGAGGGAGCCACCGCGCTGCAGCCGGGCAGCAAGATCGTGGTGCTGTCGCGCCAGGTGGAGCGTGCCTGCGGCATCTTGGCCACGCGCGTGATCGGGCTGCGCCATGCCGGCGACCTGTCGTTGCCGGTGGAAGCGGCGAACGCGCCGCCGGCGGGGCCGGAGGCGGCGCAGGACTGGGAGGGCGCGCGTTTTGCCGATCGCGACGGGCGCGACTGGCAGGTGCTCGATGTGCGCAGGTTGCTGGCGTCGCCGGCCTTCCTGCAGGTGGGCCGGCAGGCTGCCTGAACACCGCGCGGCGCTGCCTGCAAGGATGTGGCGACACAACGGTGCGGCGACAAACCAAATTCAAAAAATAACGGACAGAGGGTGCTATGGGTTTCAAGATGTTCAGCCTGGGTCGCCAGGCACCGGCGGCCGGTGCCGCCGAACTGGCGGCAGACGCCGCAGCCGCGCCCAGCACGCGAAGCACCCCGGCCGAGACGCTCTCGGGCCGGCTGTCCCGCATCCCGTTTGCCAGCCAGCAGCGCGCGCTGACCATCGGCGTGGTGGTGTCGCTGGCGGCGCTGCTGGCATCGGTGTATTTCGATAACCGCGAAGCCAACAACGGCGCGGCGCAGATCGAGATCGCCGGCGACATGCTGATGCACTCGCAGCGCCTCGCCAAGGCCGTGCCGGTGGCGCTGCTGGGCAATGCGCAGGCGTTCACGCAGCTGCGCCAGTCCAAGAGCGAGCTCGCGGGCGACTTGCAGGCGCTGCAAGACGGCAGCGATGCGAAGCACGTGCGCGCGACCGGCGCAGCCGCCGCGCCGCTGCTGGAAAAAGCCATGGAGTCCTGGCAGCGCACCGAGAAGAGCGCCGGTGACGTGCTGGCCCAGCAGCCCACCCTGACCACCATCGGCCAGACGCTGCAGATCTTCAACGCCTCCAACCCCGAACTGCTGGAAAGCGCGGAGCAGGTGGCGGCAATCAAGCTGCAAAGCGGCGCCAACGCGCGCGAGGTGGCTGCCTCCGCGCAGCTGGTGATGCTGACGCAGCGACTGGGTAAGAACCTCAACGAGTTCCTGGCGGGCGAAGGCGTCAACCCGGAAACCGCGTTCCTGCTCGGCAAGGACACCAATACCTTCCGCGAAACCCTGGACGGCCTGATCAATGGCAGCGAAGCGCTGCGGCTGTCGGCGGCGGGAGATGCCGAAACCCGCGGCTACCTGCAGCAGCTGTCGCAACGTTTCGACGCGGTGCAGAAAACCACCCAGACCATCCTGCAGAACCTGCCCGGCCTGATCGCCGCCAAGCGCGCGCAGCAGCAGATCTTCAACGACAACGAGGCACTGCGCGGCGAGCTGTCCGCGCTGCAGGCCGCTTATGCGCAAGGCGCGCGCGTGCGCCCGCTGACGCTGGGCGCCACCATCGTCTCGGCCTTGCTCACGCTGCTGTTCCTGGCCGGCCTGGCCGCGCTGTACCTGCGCGACTCGCGTGCCCGTACCCTCGAAGCCGAGGCCCGCGAGCGCGAGGCGGAAGCCCGCCGCCTGGATGAAAAGCGCAACAACGACGCGACCCAGAAGGCGATTTTGCAGTTGATGAACGAGCTGCAGGACATCGCCGACGGCGACCTGACCAAACAAGCCACCGTGACCGAGGACATCACCGGCGCCATCGCCGACTCGGTGAACTACACGGTGGAAGAATTGCGCGAACTCGTCGGCCGGGTGCAGCAGACCGCCGGCGAGGTGACGCAGGCATCGGGGCAGGTGCAGGACACCTCGACCGAGCTGGTCGCCGCCTCGGAAGAGCAATCGCGCCAGATCCGCCAGACCGGCGAATCGGTGGTGGAAATGGCGGACCGCATCACGCAGGTCTCGCGCGGCGCGGCGGAATCCGCCAACGTGGCGCGCGCCTCGCTGGCCGCGGCCGAGCAGGGCCAGCACGCGGTGCAGAACGCCATCGTCGGCATGAACGACATCCGCGAGCAGATCCAGGACACCTCCAAGCGCATCAAGCGCCTGGGTGAATCCTCGCAGGAGATCGGTGAAATCGTCGAACTGATTTCCGACATTACCGAGCAGACCAACGTGCTGGCGCTGAACGCCGCCATCCAGGCCGCATCGGCCGGTGAAGCCGGGCGCGGCTTCTCGGTGGTGGCCGAAGAAGTGCAGCGGCTGGCAGAGCGCTCCGGCGAGGCAACCAAGCAGATCGGCGCGCTGATCCGCACCATCCAGACCGACACCCAGGACGCGGTGCACGCCATGGAGCGCAGCACGCAGGGCGTGGTGGAAGGGGCCAAGCTGTCGGACAACGCCGGCGCCGCGCTGGTGGAGATTGGCCGCGTGTCGCGCCAGCTCGCCGAGCTGATCGAGCAGATTTCCCAGACCACCTCGCATGAGGCGGGGCTGGCTACCGCGGTGGCACGCAATATCGAAGGGATCCTGCAGGTGACCGAGCAGACTTCGTCCGGCACGCGCCAGACGGCACTCTCGGTGCGCCAGCTGACCTTGCTGACCGAAGAGCTGCGCAATTCGGTGCTGCGATTCAAGATCGCCTGACGAGTCAGCATTGGTGTTCAACGCGAGCCCGCGCGGATGCGGGCCACGGACCGGCGCCACCGCATTGGACGCATTGGAAGCAGTCATGTCATTGAATTTCCCTGTCTCGCGCGAGGCCGCCGGCACCGATCCGGCCGTGCAGGATCCGCTGGCGCCGATCCCTTCGCCGGACCTGTCCGCCGAGCTGGCCGCCCCTGCCAGGAAGCCTGCCGCCCCGGTAGCCCGTGATCTTTCCGTGCTGGCCTGGCTGGCGCCGAGCCTGCGCGCCGCGCTGGATGACGCCGCGGCCGAGCTGGGCCATTACGTCGATGAAGTGCAGCAGGCGCCCGAGGCGCTGGGCGCGCGCGACACCACTTCGCTGCGCCTGGCCGGCCAGCACCTGCACCAGGCCGCCGGCGCGGTGCACATCGTTGGCCTGCGCGGGGTCGATCCGTATTGCCAGGCGCTGCGCCGCCTGCTCGAAGGCATCGATGGCGGCGCAGTGCCCGCCGACGCCCGCACGCTGGCCGCGTTCCGCCTGGGCGTGCAAGCGCTGGCCGAGTACGTCGATGACCTGATGGTTGGCGACGACGAAGATCCGGTGCGGCTGTTCTGTTCCTACGCCGACGTGCTGGGCCGCCTTGGCGAAGACCGCGTGCACCCCGCCGACCTGTGGGTGGACGAGCTGCAGATGCTGCCCGGCATCCTGCTGCCGATGCGCATGGCCTCCACGGTGACGCGCGCGCGCCAGCGCTTCGAGGCGGCGTTGCTCAAGGCGCTGCGCCTGCCGGTGCCGTGCGCCGAGCCGAGCCTGTTGCACGAGGCCTATCTGCCGCTGGAGTCCGCGCTGGAAGACGTACGCGCGAGCGAGCAGGAACTGCGCCGCGCCACTGACCATCCGGACCGCGGCGTGTGGCATGTGCTGGCGCTGGTGTTCGGCGCGCTGGCCCACGGCCTGCTGCCCTCGGACCTGCTGGCCAAGCGGCTGGCGGGGCGTGCCCACCTGCTGTTGCGCCAGTACCTGCAAGGCCAGGTGCGGGTGCCGCAAGCCTTGCTCAACGACGCCGTGTACCTGCTGGTCACCACCAGCGGCACGCCGCCCGCGGACGAACCGCAGAGCGCGCCCGTGCTGGTGCTGCGCTCCGCCATTCGCGAATGCCTGCAAGCCTTCCGCATCGATGCGGCGCATGCCACCGTGCATGCCGACTTCCGCGTGCGCTATTACGGCTGGCTCGACCCGATCGACACCCGCAACCTGCAGCAGGCGGCCACCGCGCTCGAGCGGTCCGCTGCCGCTGGCCCGGATCACGGTGAGTGGCATAACGCGCTCGCCGTGCTGGCCGAAGCCGCGCAGCCGCTGGCCCAGCCGGCGCTGCTGCGCTGCCTGGATGCCGCGCTGCAGGTCCGACCCGGTGCCGATGATCCCTTTGGCGCCTGCGCCATTGCCTTGTTCCTGGGGCGGGCACTGGCGCTGCCATGGCGCGTGCATGGCAGCACCGGGCACGCGGCGGCGGCCGAGTTCGCGCGGCGTTGCGATGAACTGACCTTGTACCTTGGCGCGCATGAGCGTGGCGAGCCCACTGTGCAAGCGCCGCGCTGGCTCGCGCAGATGGTGGACCAGGCGCGCACCCAACGCCTGCGCGAGGCAGCAGTGGCGCAACTGCGCGGCCACCTCGACAGCGGTGAATCCTGGCTCGATGCCTATGACCGCGATGCCGCCCGCGCCGAAGCCGGCGCGCACCTGCGCGACGCCGAACGCGCGTTCGCGGCGCTCGCCAGCACGCTGGCTGGCTTGCGCGAGGCCGGTGCGCTGCCGGAAGCACTGCAGGCCGACGCGCTTGCGGTAGCGGCGGCGCTGGAGCGCGTGATGCCAGCGCTGGAATGGCTTGCCGGCACCCGCGCCACCCAGGTTGCAGGCGACACAGCCAGCGCTGCCGACGCGGTGAGCGCGCGCGCTGGCCGCCTTGCCGCGATCGCCGGCGAGCTGGGTGTTGTGCACGCCTTTATCGATGCGCTGGCATTTGGCCGTGCCGCATCGGCGGACACGCATGCCGATGCCGTCGACGTTGCCGCGCAAGACGAGCAGGGCGGCGCGGTTTCCCACGCGACGCTGCTAGCCAGGGCGCGCGCGGCGGCCAACGATGCGATGCGCCATCCGGCCGCCGCCGACGCACCCGAAGTGAAGGCGCTGCGCGCGGCACTGCAGGCGATGAACGAGCAGGCCGCCATCGACGACGCAGCCGGCCTGCGCCGCCAGGCCGGCGAAGCCACTACGCAGCTCAATGCCTGGCTCGCCGGGTCCCACGGCGCGGCCGAGCGCCTGGTGGTGGCGCTGGCCGAGGCGCTGCCGATCAGTGCGCCCGGCACGCCCGCGCCCGCGGCAGCCATGCCTGCCGCGGCCGATACCGGCGCCATCGATGCCGAACTGCTGGATATCTTCCTGACCGAAGCGGTCGAGGTGCTGGGCGAGGTCGGCAACGATCTCGGCGGCGGCCTCTGCGCGCTGGCGGATGCCGATACCATCAGCCGCCTGCGCCGCGCCTTTCATACGCTCAAGGGATCCAGCCGGATGGTCGGCCTGCATCGCTATGGCGAAGCGGCCTGGGCAATCGAGCAGGTGATGAACCTCTGGATTGCCGAGGCCCGCGCCCCGGCGCCGGGCCTGCTGGACTTGCTGCTGCGTGCCCACGATGAGCTGTCCGGTTGGGTGAGCGCACTGCGCGGCGATGCCCATGCCGCGCACGACGCCACGGGCCTGCTGGCCGCGGCGCAGTCTGTGCGCGCGGGCGAGCGGCCCGAGCCGGAGCACATCGCCCAAGCGGAGACCGCGACTGTGCACGCGGCCGGGCTTGAGCTGATGGCGACGCAGCCCGAGGACGAGCAGGTGCTGGAAGCACAACCGGGGACGGAGCTGGAACCCGTGCCAGGTATCCAGCCCCCCGAGCAGGACGCGGAGCACCCGGCCGAAGCCGAAGCCGAGGCCGAAGCAGACAACACCGTGGCCGGGGATGCCAAGGTCATTCCTTTCCGCTTTGCCAGCACGCCGGCTGAGGAAAACGACCACTTCAAGCTGATCGGCCCGGTGCGTATCAGCCTGCCGCTTTACAACGTCTACCTGCAAGAAGCCGACGACCTCATCCGCCAGTTCGCCACCGATCTTTCCGAGTGGCGCCACGAGGGCCGTCCCTGCCCGAGCGAGCTGGCGCTGCGTGTCGCGCATACCTTGCAAGGCAGCGCTTCCACGGTCGGCCTGGAGCCGGTACGCGCCATTGCCGAGGCGCTTGAGCGCCTGATGCTGCAGCTCGGCGCGCACCCGGTGGCGATGCACCCGGGCGACTTCCGCTTGCTGGAGCAGGCGGTGGAGCGCGTGCGTGGCATGCTGCACCAGTTTGCCGCGGGCATCTGGCCTGCCGCCGATGACACGCTCTGCCGCAGCCTGCTCGAGCTTGGCGAGCGCGCCATGGTGCGCCCGCGCCTGGCGCTGCCGGCGGTGGAGCTGCCGGCCGAGGCCGAGGACGCGCCGGTTGCGCTGCTGTTCGGCAAGCTGCCCGGCGCGGCCAATGCCGGCATGCTGCACGACGCCACCGTCACGCCCCTGCATGCGGTGCAAGCACAAGCTGCCCCGGCTGTCACGGCTGTCACGGCTGTCACGGCTGTCACGGACACGCCGGACGAGCAAGCCACCGAGGTCGCCGAGCAAGCCGAGCAAGCCCCCGATCCGGCGCTAGTCGAGATTTTCCTGGAAGAAGCGCACGGCAGCCTGCCGGAGCTGGGCAAGCTGCTGCGAGGCTGGGAGACCGCCAGCGGCGATGGCGAGCATGCCAGCCACGCCGGCCTGATCCTGCGCGCGCTGCACACGCTCAAGGGCAGCGCCCGGATGGCCGGCGCCATGGCGCTGGGCCAGGCCGCCCACGAGATGGAAACCCTGCTCGATGCCGCCGTGCGCGCCGATCGCGTGGTGCCGCTCCTGTTCGTGCGCCTGTACGCCTGGTACGACCGTATCCTCGCGCATAGCGAGGCGCTGCAGGCCGGCCGCCTGCTGCCGGTGGACGATCCTGAGCTGATCAACGCCATGACCGGGCAGAGCAGCGCGCCGGACGAGGCACCGGTTCCGGCTGCGCGCACACTCGCACCCACACCTGCGCTTGTGCAAGACGTGCCGCCGAGCGCCACGGTACAGCCGTGGCTGCCCAGCGCGCCCATGCAGCCGGTCGGGGCGCCCCTGCCGATGCCCGCAATGGGCGCTGCGCTGGCCCCCGCCACCGACGCCGTCGAACGCCAGCGCGCGCTGGTGCGGGTGCAGGCCCGCACCCTCGATACGCTGATCACCGATGCTGGCGAAGTCGGCGCGACGCGCGCGCGGCTGGAGAGCGAGCTCGACGCGATGCGCAGCTACCTGGGCGAGCTCAACGACAACGTGGCGCGCTTGCGCGGCCAGTTGCGCGAGATCGAGATCCAGGCCGAGTCGCAGATGGCCTCGCGCACCGCCGATGCCCAGCACACGGTCGAGTTCGATCCGCTCGAGTTCGATCGCTTCACGCGTTTCCAGGAGCTGACGCGGATGATGGCCGAGTCGGTCAACGACGTGGCGACCGTCGAGCAAAACCTGCAGCGCGGCTTCGACCGCGCCGCCGGCGACCTTGACGCGCAGGCGCGCCTCACGCGCGGCCTGCAGCGCAGCCTGATGCAGGCGCGCATGGTGCAGTTCGACGCGCTGGCCGAGCGTTTGTATCGCGTGGCGCGCCAGGCCGCCAGCGAGACCGGCAAGGAAGTGCGCCTGCTGATCAAGGGCGGCACCGTGGAGGTTGATCGCTCCGTGCTGGACCGCATGGCCGGCCCGATCGAGCACCTGATCCGCAATGCGGTGGTACACGGCATCGAGTCCGCCGACGTGCGCCGCGCCGCGGGCAAGCCCGCCACCGGCGCGCTCACGCTGGAAGTGCAGCAGGAAGGCAATGAGGTGGTGCTGCACTTCGTCGACGATGGCGGCGGCCTGGACCTCGTACGCATCCGCGCGCGCGCCATCGAGCGCGAACTGCTGGCGCCGGACGATGACGCGGGCGATGCCCGCCTCACCGAGATGATCTTCGCCCCAGGCTTTAGCACCGCGGATACGGTGTCGGAGCTGGCGGGGCGCGGCGTCGGCATGGACGTGGTGCGCGCCGAAACGGTGGCGCTGGGCGGGCGCATCGCGCTGGCCACGCAATCCGGGCGGGGCACCCGCTTTACCGTGCACCTGCCGCTGACGACAGCCATTACGCAAGTGCTACTGGTCACGTTGGGCGGCCGGCCGTTCGCCATCCCCAGCGGCATGATCGACCAGGTTCAGCAACTGCGCTCGCAAGGCCTGCTCGAAGCCTACAACCAGGGCAGCCTCGACGCGCCCGGCGGCGCCGTGCCGTTCCACTACCTTGGCACGCTGCTGGAAGAAACGCCGGCGGTAGCCGCAGGCAAGAAGTACTCGCCGGTGGTGGTGGTGCGCAGCGGTGTCGAGCGCATCGCCGTGCACGTGGACGAAGTGATTGGCAACCGCGAAGTGGTGGTCAAGCACATCGGCCCGCACCTGGCACGCCTCGAGGGCATTGCCGGCGCGACCACGCTTGGCGACGGCGAGATCGTGCTGATCTATAACCCGGTGGTGCTGGCGCAGCGTTTCGTGCGCGAGCGCGGCGAGCTGGCCCGTCCGCAACTTGCCGCTCTGCCGCATCTGCCCCAGCCAGCGCAGCAGCCGACGCTGGGCGCGGTGGCCGAGTTCTCGCAAGGCGGCGCGGCTCCGGTGCAAGGGCTGGCCACGCAGCCGACCGTCATGGTGGTCGACGACTCACTGACCGTGCGCAAGGTCACGCATCGCCTGCTGACGCGGGCCGGCTACCAGGTGGTGCTGGCGCGCGACGGCGTGGACGCGTTGCGGCAGTTGCAGGAGGTGATGCCTGACGCGATGCTGGTCGACATCGAGATGCCGCATATGGATGGCTTTGACCTGACGCGCAATGTGCGGGCGGATAGCCGGACCGCGCATATGCCGTTGGTGATGATCACTTCGCGCACGGCGGAGAAGCATCGGCGTTACGCGGCTGAGATCGGGGTGAATGTTTATTTGGGTAAGCCGTATAACGAGGATGAGCTGCTTACCACGTTGCAGCATTTGTTGGGTGAGCGGGCTGTCGGGATGGCGGGGTCGGTGGCGCAGATGCTGGGGGAGGATGCGGGGAATTGATGGTGGTGGTGGGTGGTTGACTGCAACTGCAACTGCAACTGCAACTGCTTAACTGCGACTGCTTAACTGCGACTGCTTAACTGCGACTGCCTAACGTCAAAAGCAACTGCGGTTTCACCACCCCTGCGGGGCGGCGACCTACTTTCTTGTCTTGCCAAGAAAGTAGGCAAAGAAGGCGCGCCGGATGGGGCGACTACCCCCTCGGGCTTCGGCGAAAAGAGCGGCCGGGACCCAAACTCGCATCGCCTTAAGG
>NZ_JBFTOQ010000043.1:0-57672 GCF_056398045.1 Cupriavidus sp. 05L411
ATGGCTGGACATTCATCCAGCAAAAAGCAAACTGCGACTCGGGCCGGTATTCTGGCCTTCATCACAACATCTGGACTCCCCCCACCTTACGGCCAGGTTCGTCAAAGCAAGAAATGGTTGAGATTGACGGGTCAGCCTGAGCCTTCCCGTGTCCCAACAAAGGTCGATGCTCCTAACGTTGGAGCTACCCGGACACGAAGTGCGTGTCGCACGATTCCCGGCATTGTAGCGGAATCGCCTCGTGCCAACGGTAACGTCTTGTATGCTCGCAAAATGAAAAAGCGCCCCGATAAGGGGCGCTTTTTTGACTATCCAGGCGCATCACGAACCAAACGCAGCGGATTCAGGACTGGGCCATCTTCAGCCCGCCATCATCATGCAAGGCGTTGCCGGCAGCGGCTGCCGGCTTCGCCTGGCCAGGCGCGGTCGCATGACCCGCACCAGCCGTAGCGCCATGGCCATTACCGGCGCCATGGGTGCTGCCATTCGCACTGCCGTTGCCAACGTGACTTCCATTGGCATTGGCGCCCGTGCCGCCGCTACCTGCCTGCGGCAGCGCCGGGCTGCGATCGACTCGTTCACGCAACTCCTTGCCCGCCTTGAAGTGCGGCACCCGTTTCTCGGGCACCAGCACACGTTCGCCGGACTTGGGGTTGCGTCCCACGCGCGGCGGACGCCGGTTCAGACCAAAACTGCCGAATCCGCGAATCTCGATGCGGTGGCCATCGGCCAGCGCTTCGGACATCGCGTCGAGGATCGTCTTCACCGAGATGTCCGCATCCCGCAGCAACAGCTGCGGGAACCGGGCAGCCAGTTTTTCGACAAGCTCGGACTTGGTCATGGGCATCCGCTAGCAGGCGTAAGAACCAATGCTTACTGGTTGTCCTGGCCGAGCTTGGCCTTCAGCAGCGCGCCCAGGTTGGTCGTGCCAGCCGTGCCGGTGTCGGCAGCGAACTTTTGCATGGCTTCTTGCTGCTCGACGTTGTCCTTGGCCTTGATCGACAGGTTGATGTTGCGCGACTTGCGGTCGACGTTCACCACCAGGGCGGTGATTTGTTCGCCTTCCTTCAGCACGTTGCGAGCATCTTCCACGCGGTCAGCCGAGATTTCGGATGCGCGCAGGTAGCCTTCGACGTCATCAGCCAGTTGCACGACAGCGCCCTTGGCATCAACAGTCTTGATCGTGCCGTTGACCAGGGAACCCTTGTCGTTAGCCGAGATGAAGTTGTTGAACGGGTCGCCCGACAGCTGCTTGATACCCAGCGAGATGCGTTCCTTGTCGACGTCGATGCCCAGAACCACGGCTTCCACTTCGTCGCCCTTCTTGTACTTGCGCACGGCTTCTTCGCCGGTTTCTTGCCAGGACAGGTCGGAAAGGTGCACCAGGCCGTCGATGCCACCGGGCAGGCCGATGAACACGCCGAAGTCGGTGATCGACTTGATCTGGCCGCCCAGCTTGTCGCCCTTCTTGTGGTTACGGCTGAAATCGTCCCACGGATTGGCCTTGCATTGCTTCATGCCCAGGCTGATACGACGCTTGTCTTCGTCGATATCCAGAACCATGACTTCGACTTCGTCGCCCAGCTGGACAACCTTCGACGGAGCGACGTTCTTGTTGGTCCAGTCCATTTCGGAAACGTGGACCAGGCCTTCGATGCCGGCTTCGATTTCAACGAATGCGCCGTAATCGGTCAGGTTGGTCACCTTGCCGAACAGGCGGGTGCTTTGCGGGTAACGACGCGAGATGCCGACCCACGGATCTTCGCCCAGTTGCTTCACGCCCAGCGAGACGCGGTTCTTCTCTTGGTCGAACTTGAGGATCTTGGCGGTGATTTCCTGGCCAACCGACAGCACTTCGCTCGGGTGACGCACACGACGCCATGCCAGGTCGGTGATGTGCAGCAGGCCGTCGATGCCACCCAGGTCCACGAATGCGCCGTAGTCCGTGATGTTCTTGACGATACCGTTGACGATGGCGCCTTCCTTCAGGGTTTCCATCAGCTTCTGGCGCTCTTCGCCCAGGGTCGCTTCCACAACGGCGCGGCGCGACAGCACCACGTTGTTGCGCTTGCGGTCCAGCTTGATGACCTTGAATTCCAGGGTCTTGCCTTCGTACGGCGTGGTGTCCTTGATCGGACGCACGTCGACCAGCGAGCCCGGCAGGAACGCGCGGATGCCGTTGACCATGACGGTCAGGCCGCCCTTGACCTTGCCCGTGACCGTGCCCGAGATGATTTCGCCGTCTTCCAGCGCCTTCTCGAGGTTCAGCCACGATGCCAGGCGCTTGGCCTTGTCGCGAGAGAGAATCGTGTCGCCATAGCCGTTCTCGAGCGCGTCGATGGCCACGGAGACGTAGTCGCCGGCCTGCACTTCGAGTTCGCCCTGGTCGTTCAGGAACTCCTCCACCGGCACAAAGGCTTCCGATTTGAGGCCGGCGTTGACGACCACGAAATTGTGGTCGATGCGCACGACTTCAGCGGAAATCACTTCGCCAGCCTTCATATTGGAGCGGGCGACGGATTCCTCGAACAGTGCGGCAAAGGATTCGTTAGTTTGCAGGTCGGACATAAACTTGAGTATCAATCCGCAGTACTCGGGCCGGCGCGTGGATCGCGCTCAGTCTGCACCGGGCAGCGGGGTCAGGTTGAACAACACCGGCGGATCTGCGCTTGCAGGCTCTGCCGGCACTTCGGTGTTGCAGCGGCTGGACCAGCGCGGGTCAGGAACCCGGCGCGCCATACCATTGCAGCACCTGCGCCACCGCCTGATCCACCGTCATGTCGGAGGTATCGAGCAAGTGCGCATCCTCTGCGGGACGCAGAGGCGCGGCCGTGCGGGAGCGATCCCGCTGGTCGCGCGACTCAAGGTCTCGCAAAAGGTCTTCGATATTAGCAGAAATTCCCTTATCAATCAATTGTTTATAGCGCCTGCGAGCGCGCGCCTCGACACTTGCCGTCAGGAACACCTTCAGCCGGGCATCCGGGAAAATCACGGTGCCCATGTCGCGGCCGTCGGCAACCAGGCCGGGCAGCTTGCGAAAACCGCGCTGCAGCGCCGTCAGGGCGTCGCGAACCGGCTGGTGGACGGCGATCGCAGAGGCCCGGTTGCCGGTGGCTTCCGCGCGGATGGCCAGGCTGACCTCCTCTCCGCGCAGCCAGACACGGTCAGGCCCGAACTTCACATCGAGGCGGGTAGCCAGGCTGGCCAGCCCCTCCACATCCTGCATGTCGATGCCCGCACGCTCGCTGGCGAGCGCCACCAGACGGTACAACGCACCGCTGTCCAGCAAATGGAAGCTGAGCGCATCGGCCACCTTGTGCGCTACGGTGCCCTTTCCCGACGCGGTGGGCCCGTCGATGGTGATGACGTCGACGATAGTCATTGTTTATTAAGACAGAACAAAATATTGATTTCTTAAATCAATTGAGAATCATTAGCATGTAGTTCATGACAGGCACCGGACAAGATCGCGGGCCCAAGCAGCAAACGACCGACATCTTCGCGAGGCAATCTACCATGGCTAAGACCCTGTCGTTTGGCATCATGCACGTTGCCATTGCCTTTGGCGTCACTTATGCGCTGACCGGCAATCTGGCTGTCAGCGGCGCCGTGACGTTCATCGAGCCGGCAGTCAACACTGTGGCGCATTACTTCTTCGACCGCTACTGGGAACGGCGCGAACCCGGGGCGAAGCACGAGACCCTGCCCCAAACCGGGTGCGGCGGCGATAGCCTGCCACTGGCCGCGTGATCAGCGCGCCACCGCGCCAAACACCTCGAAGTAATCCGGGAACGTCTTTGCAACGCAGCCAGGCTCGTTGATGCGCACCGGCAGCGGACCGAACGCGGCCAGCGAAAAGCACATCGCCATGCGGTGGTCATCGTAAGTATCGATGCCGGCGGCCGGGGTCTGCCAGGCGGATTGGGCCGGTGGCGTCACCTTCAGGTAATCCGAACCCTCCTCCACTTCGACGCCTAGCTTGCGCAACTCGGTGGCCATGGCGCTGATGCGGTCGGTTTCCTTGACTCGCCAGCTGGCGATATTGGTTAGCGTGGTAGGCCCCTCGGCGAACAGCGCCGCCACCGCCAGGGTCATGGCAGCGTCCGGAATATGGTTGCAGTCCAGCTCGATGCCGCTCAAGCGGCCATCGTCGCGCTCGGTGCCGCGGACCTCGATCCAGTTGGCGCCGGCCATCACGTTGGCGCCCATGCGGTTAAGCGCCTCGGCAAACTTGACGTCGCCCTGGATGCTGGCCATGCCCACGCCCTCGACCCGCAGCGGGCCGCCGCCGATGGCGCCCGCAGCCAGGAAGTAGGAGGCCGAGGACGCGTCGCCCTCGACAAAAATCTCGCCTGGCGAGCGGTATGCCGCGCGAGCCGGCAGGATGAAGCGTGACCAGCCCTCGCGCCGGATCTCGATGCCAAAGCGCGCCAGCAGGTTGAGCGTGATCTCCACATAGGGCTTGGAAATCAGCTCGCCCACCACTTCGATCTCGATGGTGTCGCCAGGCGCATCGGCCAGCGGCAAGGCCATCAGCAACGCCGTCAGGAACTGGCTGGACACGTCGCCACGCACGCGGATCGGCGCATCGATGCGAATCCGCGCGGGAGAAATCTGCAAGGGCGGATAGCCCTCGGTGCCAAGGTAGGCGACGCTCGCGCCAATCTGGCGCAGACCATCGACCAGATCGCCGATCGGCCGCTCATGCATGCGCGGCACGCCGGACAGCTTGTAGCTCCCGCCCTGCAGCGCCAGCGCCGCGGTCAGCGGGCGAATGGCCGTCCCCGCATTGCCCATGAACAGCTCGGCTGCCTTGTTGGGAAATTTGCCGCCCACGCCGCGCACCACGCAAGCACCTTCCTCCTGGCGCCATTCCACGCCCAGCGTGCGCAGCGCCTGCAGCATCACGCGCGTGTCATCCGAGTCGAGCAGGTCGCACACGCGGGTCTCGCCCTCGGCCAGCGCCGCCAGCAACAGGACCCGGTTCGAGATGCTCTTGGAACCCGGCAGGCGAACCGTGCCCGAAGCGCGAGTGAAGGGACCGAGCGTGAGATGTTCCATGGTTTCCATGCTAGTTGGCGGGTGGCTTTCGATGAAAGGCGCGCCGCTTTCGTTGGTGACGTGGCGTTCGTGTAGCGCCGGATTGCGTGGCGATCAGGGCTCGGCGTTGACAGCCGGCGCGCGCTGCGCGCCCCATTGCTGCCGCACTTGGCTGGCGCGCTGGAAAATACGCTCCAGGCCCTCGCCGTTGCTGTTTTCGATCAGGGTCTTCAGATGCGCCAGCATGGCCTGGTAGGTGCTGAGCTCGCTCAACATCGCCTCGCGGTTGCCAACGCAGATATCGCGCCACATCTCCGGCGACGACGCCGCGATCCGGGTGAAATCCCGGAAGCCGCCGCCCGCGAAATCGAGCTTGAGCGCCGCGTCTTCGGCATTGGCCACCTGGGCCACCAGCGCATAGGACAGCAGGTGCGGCAAATGGCTGACGGCGGCGAACACGGCATCGTGCTGCACGGCCGACATCACGCTGCACTTGGCGCCCGCGGTCTCCCACATGGCGCGCACGGCCGCAACGTCAATGCGGCTATTTTCCTGCAGCGGGCACAGCACGACTTTCTTGCCAACATAGAGATCGTCCAGCGCCGCTTCCACGCCATGCAGCTCGCGCCCGGCAATCGGATGCGCTGGCACGAACTGGGCCGCCTTGTCGCCCAGCGCGGTCTTGGCCGCCATGATGACGTCGGACTTGGT
Source organism: Cupriavidus sp. 05L411 (assembly GCF_056398045.1). Taxonomy (NCBI): domain Bacteria; kingdom Pseudomonadati; phylum Pseudomonadota; class Betaproteobacteria; order Burkholderiales; family Burkholderiaceae; genus Cupriavidus; species Cupriavidus sp. 05L411. Next base: position 5,752 of record NZ_JBFTOQ010000043.1, read on the forward strand.
GCTGCCGGCATCCGTGATGATCGTAGCTGGCTCCAGATGCGGCTCAAGTGCATGGAGCAGCGCAAAGGTCTGCGCCACCGGCGCGCATAGCACGATCATGCTAGCGCCCTTGGCGGCGTCTTCCAGCGTGGCCGCCTCGTCGATCACGCCCAGCTTGAGCGCACGCTCGAGCGAAGCTTGCGAGCGGCCGACGCCGACCACCGTGCCGACCGCACCCGCACGCTTGAGCGCGAGTGCCAGCGAGCCGCCGATCAGGCCGACGCCGACAATGACGACACGGGAAAAAAATGGAGCGGACGCAGGAACGGTCACGGGGATACGCTGCCAGGCAAGGAAGTTCGGGAATCCGATATTGTAACTTCTCCGCCGGAGGGCGGCGCCGCCATTGCGCCTTTGCGTGAGCTTGCATGGCGCCGGCCCGCAGAGGGCCGGGACATTGCTTGCAACAGCGCTTACTTGAGGGCCTTTTCCAGCGCCGCGATAAACGCCGCGTTTTCCTCGGGCAGGCCGATGGTGATACGCAGCCATTGCGGCAGGTTGTAGTTGCCCACCGGCCGTACGATCACGCCTTGCTTGAGCAGCGCCAGGTTGACGCGCGCGCCGGCGCCATCATCCCGCCCCACGCGCACCAGCACGAAATTGCCCGAGGACGGCACGTATTGCAGGCCAAGCCGGTCGAACGCCGCCACCAGTTGTGCCTTGCCGGCACGGTTCAGCTCGGCGCTGCGCTGCAGGAAGGCCGCATCGCCCAGCGCCGCCACCGCCGCTGCCTGGGCCAGGCTGTTGACATTGAAGGGTTGGCGGATACGGTTGAGCAGATCGGTCAGCGCGGGCTGCGCCACGGCGTAGCCAATGCGCAGCCCGGCCAGGCCATAGGCCTTGGAGAAGGTGCGCGATACCAGCAGGTTGGGATACTTGCGGACCCACGCGATCGAATCGTACTGCTGCGCGTCGTCCAGGTATTCGTTGTAGGCCTCGTCCAGCACCACCACGACATCGGTCGGCACCTTGGCCAGGAAGGCCTCGATCTCGGCGGCCGGCAGGAAGGTGCCGGTCGGGTTGTTAGGATTGGCGATAAAAACCAGGCGCGTGTCCGGGGCGATGGCCTCGGCCATGGCATCGAGATCGTGGCCGTAGTCGCGCGCCTTGACCTCGATGGCACGCGCGCCGACTTCCTGCGTGGCCAGCGCGTACACCGCGAAAGAATGCTCGGCATAGATGATCGACTCGCCCGGCTTGACCAGCGCATGCGCCGCGATTTCCAGGATATCGTTGCTGCCGTTGCCCAGCGTGAGCCAGTCGGCCGGCACGTCGAAGCGGGCCGACAGCGCGCCCTTCAAGGCGAAGCCGTTCGCGTCCGGGTAACGGCCCAGGTCGGCCACGGCGGCAGCGATGGCAGCCCGGGCCGATTCGGGCATGCCGAGCGGATTCTCGTTCGAGGCCAGCTTGACGATAGTGGACTCGACCAGGCCAAACTCGCGCGCCACTTCGGAAATCGGCTTGCCCGCCACGTACGGGGAAATCGCCCGCACATACTCGGGACCGAACTGCTTGCCCTGCTCTGCCATGTTCATTCCTTCTCTGAAACGTTGTTCGCGGATCGCCGATCCTGTTACCGGCTGGACGGATACGAGCCCAGCACCTTGAAGTAAGCCGCGTTGCGGCGCAGCTCTTCCAGCGCGCGCGCCACTGAAGCATCGTGCTGGTGGCCTTCGACGTCGACGTAGAAGTAGTACTCCCACGCGCCGCTGCGCGCGGGGCGCGACTCGAACCGGCACATCGACACGCCGTTGTCGGCCAGCGGCGCAAGCAACTGGTAGACCGCACCGGCCTTGTTGGGCACCGAGAGGATCATCGAGGTCTGGTCACTGCCGGAGGGCTCGGTCTCGTAGCAGCCGATCACGGCGAAGCGCGTGCGGTTATGCGGATCATCCTGGATGTGCGTGCGCACCAGATGCAGGTGGTAGCGATTAGCCGCCGACTCGCCGGCGATGGCCGCCACGGTGGGATCCTCGCTGGCCATGCGTGCCGCTTCCGCATTGCTTGACACCGCCTGGCGCTCCAGGTGCGGGTAGTTGGCCGTGAGCCAGTGCTGGCACTGCGCCAGCGCCTGCGCATGCGCGCGCACCACGGTCACGCCCTTCATATCGGGCGACGACGCCATCAGGTTGTGGTGCACCTTCAGCGCGATCTCGCCACTGATCTTCAGCGAGGTCTGCAGGAACAGGTCCAGCGTGCGCGAGACCGCGCCCTCAGTGGAATTTTCCACCGGCACTACGCCGTACTCAACAGTGCCGGCTTCCACCGCGCGGAACACCTCATCAATGCTGGGGCAGGGTACGCCGCTGACCTCGTGGCCAAAGTGCGCGTACAGCGCCTGCTCCGAGAAGGTGCCTGCCGGGCCGAGGAATGCCACCTCGAGCGGCTTCTCCAGCCCGCGGCAGGCCGACATCACTTCACGCCAGATTGCCGCCACGCTGTCGTCTAGCAGGGGGCCGGGGTTGGCCCCCTGCACCTTGCGAATCACCTGCAGCTCGCGCTCGGGGCGGAACACCGGCGCGCCGTACTTCTTCTTGACCTCGCCCACATCGAGGGCAAGTTGCGCGCGGCGGTTCAGCATCGCCAGCAGCTCGCGGTCGAGCGTGTCGATCTGCTCGCGCAGCGGCGCCAGCTCGACGCCCAGCGCCTTTTCGGCCGCGCCATTGTCCTGCTGCGCCTCCCCCTGCGCGCCTTGCTTGTCTTGATTTGTCATTGTATGAATCCGCTACGCCACGCCATTGCGCAGTGCCAATGGCAGTGAAATGGCCTTGGGAAAAAACCGAATCGGCACCGCTGCGGCATCGCCACGCGATGCCGCAGCGAACAAAGGATCAGGCCGCGGTCCGCTCGAACTCGCGCATGTACTCAATCAGGGCGGCAACGCCCTCGATCGGCATGGCGTTGTAGAGGCTGGCGCGCATGCCGCCGACCGACTTATGGCCCTTCAACTGCACCAGGCCATTGGCACGCGCACCCGCCAGGAAGGCGTCGTTGCGGGATTCGTCGGCCAGGAAGAACGGCACGTTCATGCGCGAGCGGCTGCCTGGATCGATCTCGTTGCGGTAGAACGCGCTCTGATCGAGGAACTCGTACAGCGCGTGCGACTTGGCAATGTTGCGTTGCTCGATGGCGCCTACGCCGCCCTGCGCCTTGAGCCACTTGAAAACCAGCCCGGCGATATAGATGGAATAGGTCGGCGGCGTGTTGTACATCGAGTCATGCTCGGCCACCAGGCGCCAGTTGAAGGCGGACGGGCACAGGGGATGCGCGTGGCCCAGCAGGTCCTCGCGCACGATCACGATGGTCAGGCCGGCCGGCCCGATGTTCTTTTGCGCGCCGCCGTAGGCTACCTGCACGCGCGACCAGTCGACCGGGCGCGACAGGATGTGGCTGGAAACGTCAGCGACCACGACCGGTCCGCCGTCGCGGTGCTGGCCGATGTCGGGCACGTCCTGGAACTCCACGCCAACGATGGTTTCGTTGGTGCACAGGTGCACGTAGGCAGCATCGTCCGACAGCTTCCAGTCAGCCACATCCGGGATGCGGGCGAACTTTTGCGCGGTGCTGGTGGCTGCGATATTCACCTCGCCGTAGCGGCGCGCTTCCTGCTCGGACTTGACCGACCAGGTGCCGGTGACGACGAAATCCGCCTTGGGACGATCCGCGTTCACGCGGCGCATCAGGTTCAGCGGCACGATGCCGTTTTCGCCGATGGCACCGCCCTGCAGGAACAGGATGCGGAAGTTCTTCGGCACCTGCAGCAGCTCGCGCAGGTTGGCCAGCGCCTCGGCCTGGATGCTCTCGAACTCGCGGCTGCGGTGGCTCATTTCCATCACCGACACGCCGGATCCGTGCCACGACAGCATCTCGTCGGCTGCCTGCAGCAGCACTTCGGTCGGCAGGGCCGCCGGACCCGGCGAGAAGTTATAGACACGCTCGGCCACGGCGCGCTGCATCATGGCGGCAAGTGCTGGATTCTGGGGTTCGTTCATGGATCGGGATGGAAATGAAAAATGGCTGCCGGATTACCCAAGCAGCCATTATCCATCAAACCCGCGCCAGATTGGGGAGGCGAGGACAGTGCCCCGCCCGCCCAGCCTGCCCGCCGGTGAATTACTTCGCCGCGGCGGCGATTTCCTTCTCGGCGGCGTCGCGCATCGACTTGCCGACTTGCGGGCCGTACTTTTGCATCATCGAGCCCCAGATTTCCTGGGTCGCCTTGCCCTGGTTAGCCATGAACTTCTGGCCGGTCGGCGACTTCAGGAACGTGGTCAGGTCCTTGATTTCCTGGGCGCTGTAGTACTTGCCGAAGGCGTCGTAGTGGGCCTTCATGGCATCGGTCTTGAAGCCATCGGTGGTGAACGCCGTGCCGGCGCCATCAACCATGCGCTGCACCGCGCCGTTCTTCTTGAGCTTCTCGACAGCAGCTTGCTTTTGCTTGTCGTTGAGCGTCTTGTTCTCGACCAGTACCTGCTCCAGGACCATGGGCGCTTCCTGCTTGGCGCCTTGCTGCCAGTTCTCGGCCTGGCCCTTGACGGCCTGGTCGGCTTGCATCACGGTCAGTAGTTCCTTGATGGCAGCGGTCTTGTCGGCGTCCTGGGCATGCGCCGCGTTGGCCAGCATCATGGCCGGTACGAAGGCAGCCAGAACAGCGATACGTCGATAGGTTTTGAGCATTGTGACTCCCTTGTAAATATGTCCGTTTTAGTCCCGCAGCCGGCAATCGAGTTCCGGATAACGGGTCAATGTTGCAACAACTTACGAATTTGATCCTGTGTCAGGCGTGCCAGCGTCGGTGCCGTCCTGCGCACCTGCCTGCTCACCGTCGGCAGCCGGAACCGCCGCATCCACCGCGTCAGCCCCTTCTTCGAGTTCGTCGCCCGCCACACCGTTGTCGGCATCGCTTTCGACGATTCGCTGCAGGCCGGACAGCTTGGTGCCCTCGTCCACATTGATCAGGGTCACGCCTTGCGTGGCACGCCCCATCTCGCGGATTTCAGACACACGTGTGCGGATCAGCACGCCGCCGGTCGTGATCAGCATGATCTCGTCCTCCGGCGACACCAGCGCGGCAGCCACTACCCGGCCGTTGCGCTCGCTCGTCTGGATCGCAATCATGCCCTTGGTGCCACGGCCGTGTCGAGTGTACTCGGCGATCGGGGTGCGCTTGCCGTAACCGTTTTCGGTGGCGGTCAGCACGCTGCCCACTGCGACGGCCTGCTCGCTGGTCTCAGCCGGGGCCACCAGCATGGCGATCACCGTCTGGCTTTCTTCCAGATTCATGCCGCGCACGCCGCGGGCCTGGCGGCCCATCGGACGCACGTCGTTTTCGTCGAAGCGCACGGCCTTGCCGGAATCCGAGAACAGCATCACGTCGTGCTGGCCATCGGTGACGGCAGCGCCGATCAGGTAGTCGCCCTCATCGAGGTCGACAGCGATGATGCCGGCCTTGCGCGGGTTCGAGAACTCGGTCAGCGCCGTCTTCTTGACAGTGCCGCGCGCGGTGCTCATGAAGATGAAGTGCTCGGCGTCGAACTGGCGCACCGGCAGGATGACGTTGATCTTCTCGCCATCGGACAGCGGGAACATATTGACGATCGGCCTGCCGCGCGAGTTGCGCGACCCCTGTGGCACCTCGTACACCTTCAGCCAGTACAGCCGGCCGCGATTCGAGAAGCACAGGATGTAGTCGTGCGTGTTGGCGACGAACAGCGTGTCGATCCAGTCGTCTTCCTTGGTGGTGGTCGCCAGCTTGCCGCGGCCGCCGCGCTTTTGCGCGCGGTACTCGGAAATCGGCTGGCTCTTCATATAGCCACTGTGCGACAGGGTCACCACCATGTCCTGCGGGGTGATCAGGTCCTCGGTATCGAGCTCGGTCGCGTTGAGCTCGATATGCGAGCGGCGCAGGTCGCCGAACTCGGCGCGGATGGCGGTCAGCTCGTCGGTGATGATGGTGCTGATGCGCTCCGGGCGCGACAGGATGTCGAGCAGGTCGGAGATGACCGCCATGACATCGCGGTATTCCTGGACGATCTTGTCCTGCTCCAGGCCCGTAAGGCGCTGCAGGCGCATCTGCAGGATTTCCTGGGCTTGCGAGTCGGACAGGCGGTACAGCCCGTCGGTTTGCATGCCGAAGATGGCCGGCAGGCCGTCCGGGCGGTAGGACGCCCGGCCGCCGGCGGTGTCGCCTTCAGCGCGTGCCAGCATTTCGCGCACCAGGCTGGAATCCCAGGCCTTGGCCATCAGCCCTTGCTTGGCGATGGGGGGCGTGGGCGCGGCCTTGATGATCGCGATGAACTCATCGATGTTGGCGAGAGCCACCGCCAGGCCCTCCAGCACGTGGCCGCGCTCGCGCGCCTTGCGCAGCTCGAACACGGTGCGGCGGGTGACGACCTCGCGCCGGTGCGACAGGAAGCAATCCAGCATCTGGCGCAGGTTCAGCAGGCGCGGCTGGCCATCGACCAGCGCCACCATGTTCATGCCGAAGGTGTCCTGCAGCTGGGTGTGCTTATATAGATTGTTAAGCACCACTTCCGGCACTTCGTTGCGCTTGAGTTCGATCACCACGCGCATGCCGGATTTGTCGGACTCGTCGCGGATATCGGAGATGCCCTCGACCTTCTTGTCCGTCACCAGCTCGGCGATGCGCTCGAGCAGGGTGCGCTTGTTGACCTGGTAGGGCAGCTCGTCGACGATGATCGCCTGGCGCTGGCCACGGTCGATATCCTCGAAGTGCGTCTTGGCGCGCATGACGACGCGGCCGCGGCCGGTGCGGTAGCCTTCGCGCACGCCCTGGATGCCATAGATAATGCCGGCGGTCGGGAAGTCTGGCGCCGGAATCAGCTCGATCAGTTCGTCAATCGTAGCTTGCGGATTACGCAGCAGATGCAGGCAGCCATCGACCACTTCGTTAAGGTTATGCGGCGGGATATTGGTGGCCATACCCACCGCGATACCCGACGAACCATTAATCAGCAGATTCGGGATACGTGCCGGCAGAATCAGCGGCTCATGTTCGGAGCCATCATAATTCGGCCCGAAATCGACAGTTTCCTTATCGATATCGAGCAGCATCTCGTGGGCAATCTTGGACAGGCGGATTTCGGTATAACGCATGGCTGCCGCGTTATCCCCGTCCACTGAACCGAAGTTACCCTGGCCATCGACCAGCATGTAGCGCAGCGAGAAATTCTGCGCCATCCGCACGATCGTATCGTATACAGCAGTGTCGCCGTGGGGGTGATACTTACCAATCACATCCCCTACGATACGGGCCGATTTCTTGTACGGCCGGTTCCAGTCGTTGTTAAGCTCATGCATCGCATAGAGCACACGCCGGTGTACCGGCTTCAAGCCATCCCGCACATCGGGAAGCGCGCGCCCGACGATCACGCTCATGGCGTAATCGAGATAGGAACGGCGCATTTCCTCTTCGAGGGAGACCGGAAGGGTTTCTTTGGCGAATTGATCCATTGCGGCGTGGGTTATCCGGCGAATTTAAACAGAAGGCACCCAGGTGAATCGCCATTCGCCAAAGCGGCGTCTGACAGGTGGGCAACGTGACATTCTAACATGCGCGGCTGCCCTCTCCCGCAGCCGCGGCGCCCCCCTTGGCAGGGGCTTCGGCAGCGCCCGGAAAGCACGCGCAAGGCCGAGTCGAAAATCCTGCAAGCACGGCCTGGCAAGGGTTTGCGGGCATCGCAAGGGCCATGTTGCACAAACACCACAGGCCTAAAACCCATTGATGGAATCGAATATATTTACTTCTTAGGAAACGACCCTTGTGGCACAATTCCCCAGCGAAGAGCCAGACATTGTTCGAAGTGGAGCATACACCGCATCGAGAATGTTATACTCCGAAGAATGTATGACTTGTTTCCGTCCATTTGCTCGCAGTAACCCTGCGGTGATCTCATCCTGAGAGGAGAAATATGAAAAAATTTGCCAAGCTCGCGCTCGTTGCAGCTACCGCAGTAATGGCTGCATCCGCTCAAGCCCAGTCCGTCCCCTACGAAAAGAAGGCTGTGAACGATAACTGGGGCAACGGTACGAGCGAGTACGTGTGGAAGAATGGCACGAACGAGCTCTGCTGGCGCGACAGCTCGTGGACCCCGGCCACCGCCAACGCCCTGTGCGACGGCGCCCTGGCTCCGGCGGTCGCTCCGGTGGCAACGCAACCCCCGGCAGCTGTTCCCCCGGTTGTTTCCAGCGAAAAGGTCACTTTCGCTGCTGACACCCTGTTCGATTTCGACAAGGCCGTGCTGAAGCCGGAAGGCAAGGCCAAGCTGGACGACCTGTCCTCCAAGCTGTCGGGCATCACCCTGGAAGTGATTATCGCAGTTGGCCACACCGACTCGTTCGGTTCGGACAAGTACAACGATCGCCTGTCGATCCGTCGTGCTGAAGCCGTCAAGGCCTATCTGGTCAGCAAGGGCGTGGAAGCCAACCGTGTCTACACGGAAGGCAAGGGCAAGCGTCAGCTGAAGGTTGACCCGAAGTCGTGCAAGGGCAATCGCAAGGCACAAATCGCTTGCCAGCAGCCGAACCGTCGCGTGGAAGTCGAAGTGGTCGGCACCCGCAGCGCACGTTAATCGGAACCTTTCCGATGAAAGAAAGCCCAGCGCAAGCTGGGCTTTTTTTTTGATACAGTCGCGGCATACCCTCCGCCTTCACGCTGCCGCACTGGTGGCGCGCCAAACTCCATGACGCAGATATCCTCCCCACTCCACCCAACCGTTGAAACCACCTTGATCGGCAAGAACGCCGACGCGCGCGAAATCGACAAGTTCAGCGAGCTGGCCCATCGCTGGTGGGATCCTGAAAGCGAGTTCAAGCCGTTGCACGAGCTCAATCCGCTGCGGCTCGGCTGGATCGACGGCATCGCCAGCCTCAAGGGCAAGGACGTTGTCGACATCGGCTGCGGCGGCGGCATCCTGGCGGAGAGCATGGCGCGCACCGGTGCCACGGTGCGCGGTATCGACCTGTCCACCAAGGCACTGAAGGTCGCCGACCTGCACAGCCTGGAGTCCGGCGTGACAGTGACCTACGAAGAAATCGCTGCCGAAGCGCTGGCGGCGCGCATGCCCGCCAGCGTCGATGTGGTGACCTGCATGGAAATGCTGGAGCACGTGCCCGACCCGCAATCGGTCCTGCGCGCCTGCGCCACGCTGGTACGCCCAGGCGGCTATGTGTTCTGCTCCACGATCAACCGCAACCTCAAGGCCTATCTGCTGGCCGTGGTTGGCGCCGAATACGTGCTCAAGATGCTGCCGCGCGGCACGCATGACTACGACAAGTTCATCACGCCGTCCGAGCTCGCCCGCTACGCCCGCAACACCGGGCTCGAGCTGGTCGAGATGCGCGGCATGACGTACAACCCGCTGACCCAGGTCTACTCGCTGGGCCGGGACACCGATGTGAACTATATGATGGCATTTCGCCGGGCCGCCTGAACATGCGCACCTACGACGCAGTCTTCTTCGATCTCGACGGCACGCTCGCCGACACCGCCCCCGACCTGGCCGCGGCAGCGAACCGGCTCGTCACCGAGCATGGCCGCCCGCCCGTGGACTACGAAAAACTCCGTCCGGTGGCCTCGCACGGCGCGCGCGGGCTGATTGGCGCCGCCTTCGGCAAGAGCCCGGCCGACCCTGAGTTCCCCGCCCTGCGCGACACCTTCCTCGATTACTACGAGGCCGACATCGCGGTGCATACGCGCCTGTTCGATGGCATGGCCGAGGTGCTTGACGCGCTGGAAACCGCCGGCATCCGCTGGGGTATCGTCACCAACAAGATCACGCGCTTCACCGCGCCACTGGTCGCCGCCATCGGGCTGGCGCCGCGCGCCTCGGCCGTGGTCAGCGGCGACACCACGGCGCATGCCAAGCCCCACCCCGCACCGCTGCTGCATGCCGCCGAAGTCAGCGGCGTGGCGCCCGGGCGCTGCGTGTACGTTGGCGATGACGTGCGCGACATCCAGGCCGGCAAGGCTGCCGGCATGATCACCATCACCGCTGCCTACGGCTACTGCGGCGACGGAGAGCCGCCCGAGGCATGGGGCGCCGACTACCTGGTGCGCCATCCCAGCGAGCTGATCGCGCTGCTGGCCCCTGGCGCACAGCGCTGACGCGGGAGGCGGCGCGACAGGCATTTACACCTGAAGCCGCCAACGGAGTACAATCTCTCTTCTTGACACTGTTCACACAGTTCACGCAGGGGCCGACCTGGTTTCGACGTGGGTTACAAAGCAGTGGAGGGCATACCGAGGACCCGTCACCTCGTTAATCAATGGGAATGCAATAACTGCTAACGACGAACGTTACGCACTGGCCGCTTAATTGCGGCCGTCCTCGCACTGGCTCGCTGGCGGGCTAGAGTCGCAAGACTACGCGAGGTCATTAACGCCAGATAAGCCCTGAGTTTGTCACGGACCTAGGGACGAAAATTTAGTGACTCGCCGTTGTAGAGCGTGTCCGTCCGCGATGCACCGGTTAAATCAAATGACAGGACTAAGTATGTAGAACTCTCTGTGGAGGGCTTGCGGACGCGGGTTCGATTCCCGCCGGCTCCACCAATATTCAGTCCCGGTTATTTCCGGGACTACCGAAACCCCGAGGATAAGCATTCTCGGGGTTTTCTTTTTTCCGGCTTTGATAATGAGGGCGGTGCCCCCCATCCCCCGAGAAATTGCTAGAAATGCGGGAAATTTCCACCGAATTAAGATTTGTCCGATTCACATAACACCCCCAAGCCTGCATCATCTACACAAGCTGCCTCTGCAGAGGCAGACTTCCCGACGCGAGCCTTCGTAGCTTCACGTCCGGAGTTACCCTCCAGCGCCCGCTCAGTCCTGTGCGGGCGTCTTTTTTTGCGCGCTCGAACAGGCTCAGCCCGGGCACAGACGCAAGGTCATCAGCAAATTGTAATCATCTGTTACAGTCGAGATTTTTTCGGCAACCGAAAAGCGGCGCCAGCGGCGCCCATGCGCACCGGAGCGGGCAAAGTACAAATGAAGAAACTGATTGGGGCTGCAAGCATTGCGCTGGCCCTCGCAGGCTGTGGCGGATCGGGCGACAACAGTGACGGACTGGCGATCGTGCGCACGCCTCCCGCCGCCGTACCTACAACACCAACGACGCCGGCGACGCCAGTGATCCCGGCAGCACCCGACACCATCGCGCTCGGCTCCGGCTTCTACATCGGCACCTCCGCCGCAGGCGAGCGGTTCAACATCCTGGTACTGGACGAAAACGTCTATTACGCCTTCTACGCGATGGCAGGCATACCGGACGTATCAGCCGGAGTCCTGACCGGCAACTACAGCTCGGGCAGCGGCGCGCTCACCACCAATAACAACGGATTGGATTTCAATCAGGAGGCGGCGGGCTACAGCCTGACCGCAGCGAACCTGATGGCGGCCTACGTGCCGGGCAAGTCGATCCAGGCACAGGTCACCTATCGCAACGGCAGGAACACGGTCGTCAATGCCGCCTACAGCACCGACTACAACTTCATCGCGACCACCGACGGCCTGAAGGGGACTTACTATGGCACGTCGAACATCATCGACACGACCGGAATCACGGCGGGTGCTGTAAGGCTGGCCATCGACGCCAGCGGTAACCTCACGCTAGACGGCAGCAGCTCGGGCTGCAGCTTTACCGGGACCGCCACGCCGCGGCGCCAGGGCAAGGTCTACAACGTCGCCTTGCAGCTGACGGGGCCGACTTGCCCCTACGCGAACACACCCATGACCGGCATCGCTTACTACGACCCCACCACCACGCATAGCTTGCCCACGCCCGGCCAGATCTACCTGATTGCGATGCGCCCCGACCGCCAGGTCGGGGTGATCTTCACTGGCAAGCTCTGAAGCGCAGCCTAGAGAAAGCGGTCGAGGATCTTGCGGCTGCCCTTGTCCAGGCTGGCCAGGTTGCGCACCAGGTAATGGATGCCGTGGCTATCGGAGATCAGCAACGTAGAGCCGGCGAGGCGGCGGATGTCTTCCTCGCCACGCAGCACCAGCGACGTGAGGCCACGATCCGTCTCCACCTCCCAGGTGCTGGGGGTGGCGTAGGTCGATACCGAGCGGATGCGGCGGATCTCCGGCATGAATTCGCGGCTGGCCAGCTCAGCCTCGATCATTTCGCGCACCGGGGCGGGCAAGGTATCCAGCCGGGGCAGCCAGGCCAGCTCGCGGCCATCGGCACTGACCAGGCCGACACCATCGTCGGGCGCGGCGATGGGGAAGGCGCGCACGGGAACGACACCATCATGCACAACGCCATCCGCCGTGGTCATCACCAGGCGGCCAAGGGCATTGCGGGAGAGCTTGAAATCGACTTGCTGCATGTGGGCTCCCATCCTTATTGCACGTTGACCGCATCGGCGGAGGTGAGATCCGCGTCGGCATCGACATTGCGGGCCTGCGCCTGGTAGAGCTTGTAGTAGGCGCCTTCGCGCGCCAGCAACTCATCGTGGTTGCCAACTTCCACGATCTGTCCGCGGTCCATTACCACCAGGCGGTCCGCCTTGCGCAGCGTGGACAGGCGGTGGGCGATGGCGATGGTGGTGCGGCCTTGCACCAGGTTGTCCAGCGCCTTCTGGATTTCCTTCTCCGTCGTCGTATCCACCGACGAGGTGGCCTCGTCCATGATCAGGATGCGCGGGTTGATCAGCAGCGCGCGAGCGATGGAGATACGCTGGCGTTCGCCACCGGACAGCGCTTGCCCGCGCTCGCCCACGAGAGAGTCGTAGCCGTGCGGCAGGCGCAGGATGAACTCGTGCGCATGGGCGGCGCGCGCCGCGGCGATGATCTCTTCGCGCGAAGCACCTGGCTTGCCGTAGGCAATGTTCTCGGCAATCGTGCCAAAGAACAGGAACGGCTCCTGCAGCACCAGCCCGATATGACTGCGGAACTCCGAGACCGGCAGCGAGCGGATATCGACGCCGTCCAGCCGGATCGCGCCTTCGGAGACATCGTAGAAGCGGCAGATCAGGTTGACCAGCGTGCTCTTGCCCGACCCGCTGTGTCCCACCAGGCCAATCATCTCGCCCGGTGCGATCGACAGGTTGAGCCCGCGGATCACGGCACGGTTGCCGTAGCGGAAGCCCAGCTCGCGCAGCTCGATGGCGCCCTCCACACGCTCCAGGTGCACCGGCCGCGTGGGTTCCGGCACGCTGGAGACATGATCGAGGATATCGAAGATGCGCTTGGCGCCAGCGGCGGCCTTCTGCGTGACCGAGACGATGCGGCTCATCGAATCCAGGCGTGTATAGAAGCGGCTGATATAGGTGAGGAAGGCCACCAGCACCCCGACCGTGATCGCGTTGTGCGAGACCTGCCAGATGCCGAAGATCCACACCACCAGCAAGCCGATCTCGGTCAGCAGCGTGACGGTCGGGGTGAACAGCGACCACACCGCATTGACCCGGTCATTGATGGCGAGGTTGTGCCGGTTGGCTTCGCGGAAGCGCTCCACTTCGCGCTTTTCCTGCGCGAAGGCCTTGACCACGCGGATGCCCGGGATGGTATCGGCCAGCACGTTGGTGATCTCCGACCAGATCCGGTCGATCTTCTCGAAGCCGTGGCGCAGCCGGTCGCGCACCAGGTGGATCATCCACGCGATGAACGGGAGCGGCACCAGGGTCACCAGCGCCAGCCACGGGTTGATCGAAATCAGGATGGCCGCCGTCATGACGATCATCAGCACGTCGGTGGCGAAATCCAGCAGATGTAGCGACAGAAACACGCAGATGCGATCGCTTTCCGAGCCGATGCGGGCCATCAGGTCGCCCGTGCGCTTGCCGCCGAAGTACTCCAGCGACAGGCGCAGCAGGTGCTCGTAGGTGGTGGTGCGCAGGTCCGCGCCGATGCGCTCGGACACCCGCGCCAACAGATAGGTGCGAGCCCAGCCAAGGCTCCACGCCACCAGCGCAGCACCCAGCAGGCCGGCCAGGTACAGCTTGACCCGGTCGTAATCGATGGGCAGCCCGTTCTGGTATGGGATCAGCACGTTGTCCATCAACGGCATGGTCAGGTACGGCGGCACCAGCGTCGCGGCGGTGGACAGCAGCGTCAGCAGGAAACCGGCCAGCAACTGGAAGCGGTACGGCCGGGCAAACCGCCACAGGCGCAGTAAGGCCCAGGTCGACGGCGGCGTTTCCAGGTCACGGCTGCATTGCGGGCATTGGTCGTCGTCCGGGGGCAGCGGGGCCTTGCAGGTCGGGCAGACCGCTTCGGCATCCAGATCCAGCTGCCCTGCCCGGCCCGAGGCCGACAGGTCGCGCTGCGCGTGGAACTGGTCGATCAGGCGCAACGCGGCCGGGTTGTGGCCCAGCGTGTAGCGCCAACTGGCCAGCAATCGCCCGTTGTCTTGCAACTCCAGCGTGCCGACCCCCGCATGATCGACGTGATGCAGCGATAATCCGGGCTGGATCGCCCATTCCTGCCAGTCTTTTTGCTCCGGCATGCGCGCCAGCAAGCGACGATCCGTCACAAGTACCCAGCCTTGGGTAAAATGCAGCTTTGCGTCAAGGTCGACTTCGAGCCAGGCAAGCACGGCTTCGCCAGGTTGCAGGCGGGTGCCGAGTTCGTTACGCCACGGCTCGTTCTGGGCGTCGCTGTCAATCACGGGCAAGGAAGGTTGGGTCATCGTTGGTACGGCATGCTGCGTCCTTGGGCTATGGACATAACTTGAAACAATTTAGAGCGGGCGCGCCCTGGCGGCCCGCCGATTTGCCCGCAGTATACATAAGGCCAAACACACGGGCGTCCCTGATGCACTGCACAATCGCTTTTTAATCAAGAAAGTCAACCGGCTGACCGTTGTAACGTTACTGAAAGGTTAGGCTTCTATTTCTCGGGCACTCGCCCACTGCCTCAAGCTAAATCAATGAAAAAGAAGGACATTGAGATTTTCGATGTCATGTCGCTGCGCGGCCCGAATATGTGGACATATCGGCCTGTGCTGGAGGCGTGGGTCGATATCGGGGAACTGGAGGATTTTCCCTCCAACACGATTCCGGGGTTCTACGAGCGCCTGTCGGCATGGCTGCCCTCGCTGGTCGAGCATCGCTGCAGCATCGGCGAGCGCGGCGGCTTCCTGCAGCGGCTCAAGGAAGGCACGTGGCCTGGCCACATCCTGGAACACGTCACGCTTGAGCTGCAGAACCTCGCCGGCATGCCCGGCGGCTTCGGCAAGGCGCGCGAGACCCCGATCCGGGGTGTCTACAAGGTGATCGTGCGGGCCTGGCACGAGGATGTCACCCGTGCCGCCCTGTTCGCCGCCCGCGACCTGGTGATGGCTGCCATCGAGGACCGCCCCTATGACGTTCAGGAGACGGTGGATCACCTTCGCCGCCTGGTGGACAAGCACTGCCTGGGTCCGAGCACTGCCTGCATCGTCGATGCAGCCGACGACCGCGACATCCCGGCGCTGCGCCTGTCCGAGGGCAACCTGGTGCAACTCGGCTATGGCAGCCGCCAGCGCCGCATCTGGACCGCAGAGACCGACCGCACCGCCGCCATCGCCGAGAGCATCTCGCGCGACAAGGACCTGACCAAGAGCCTGCTGGAATCCTGCGGCGTGCCCGTGCCCGAAGGCCGGCTGGTGGAAAGCGCCGCCGACGCCTGGGACGCCGCCGAGGACATCGGCCTGCCGGTGGTGGTCAAGCCCTATGACGGCAACCACGGCCGCGGCGTGTTCACCAACCTGACCACGCGCGAAGAAGTCGAGACCGCCTACGGCGTCGCCATCGATGAAGGCAGCGGCGTCATCGTCGAGCGCTTTGTGCTGGGCAATGAACACCGCCTGCTGGTGGTGGGCGGGCGCCTGGTGGCCGCCGCCATGGGCGAGACCGCCAGCGTGACCGGCGACGGCAAGTCGACCATCGATGAGCTGATCGAGTCGCAGATCAATTCCGACCCGCGCCGAGGCAGCACCGAAGACCACCCGCTCAACAAGGTGCGGCTGGATTCGGCCGCGCGCCTGGAACTCAAACGCCAGGGCTTCGACGCCACGTCCGTACCGCCCGAGGGCAAGCATGTGCTGATCCAGCGCAACGGCAACGTGGCCTTCGACGTGACCGACCGCGTGCACCCGAGCGTGGCCGCGCATGCCTCGCTGGCCGCCCGCATCGTGGGCCTGGACATCGCCGGCGTCGACCTGGTGGCGCAGGACATTTCGCGGCCGCTCGCCGAGCAGCGCGGCGCCATTGTCGAGGTCAATGCCGGCCCCGGCCTTCTGATGCACCTGAAGCCCTCCAACGGCGAAGCCCGCCCGGTGGGCCGTGCCGTGGTGGATCACCTGTTCCCGGCTGGCGAAGGCGACGACAACGGCCGCATCCCCGTGGTCGGCATCACCGGCACCAACGGCAAGACCGTGGTGGCCAAGCTGGTCGCGCGCCTGCTGCAGCTCTCGGGCAAGCACACCGGCCTGGCTTGCAGCGACGGCCTCTACCTGGACCGCCGCCAGGTGCAGGGCGGCGACCGCGCCAACTGGGACGCGGCCCGCCGCATCCTGATGAACCGCGCGGTGGATGCCGCCGTGATCGAGAACGACAGTGGCGCCATCCTGTCCGAAGGCCTCGCCTACGACCGTTGCCAGGTCGGCGTGGTGACCAATATCGATGTGCCCGACCACCTTGGCCAGTATTACGTCGAGGAAGTCGAGAAGATGTACAACGTGCTGCGCACCCAAGTCGACGTGGTGCTGGACGGCGGCGTGGCGGTGCTCAATGCGCGCGACCCGCTGGTCGTGGAGATGGCGGAGCTGTGCGATGGCGACGTGATCTTCTTCGGCATGACGGCCGACCTGCCCGCCATTGCCGCGCATCGCGCGGCGGGCCGCCGCGCGGTCTACGTGCGCGACGGCAAGGTGGTGCTCGCCACCGGCAGCCGCGAGGTGCCGCTGGCCGATGTGGCCGCGATCCCCCTCACCTATGCGGGCCGCGTGGCCTTCCAGGTCGAGAACGTGCTGGCGGCTGTGGCCACCGGCTGGGCGCTGGGCATCTCCAACGACCTGATCCGTGCTGGCGTGGTGACATTCGATGTGGGCCAGGTGGATGTGCCCGGACGCTTCACGCTGTTCGAGCGCAACGGTGCCATCGTGGTGATCGACGACGCCCACAATGCACCCGCGCTGGAGGCGCTGGTGGCATCGCTGGAACGCTTCCCGAGCGAGCGCCGCGTGGTGGTGTACGGCGCCGGCGCGCCGCGCCGCGACGAAGACATGGTCAAGCAAGGCAAGGTGCTGGGCGCCGCGTTCGACCGCGTCTTCCTGTGCGAAGACACCTCGGTCAAGCGCGCGCTGCCGGACGCCGAGGCACGCGCGCTGCTCAAGCAGGGCCTGTATGAAGGCCGCCGCGTGACCAAGATCATCGACGAGGGCTCGCGCCGCCAGGCGATCGAGGCCGCGCTCGCGCAAGTAGTGGCCGGCGACCTGCTGGTCCTGCAATGCGATGAGGCGACGACCCTGCCGACGATCGACCTGGTGCACCAGTGGATGGGCCAACCGGGCCGCCGCGCCTGATCCGCAAGGAAACTGATTTCATGGAAGTCTCACGTATCCGGGCCCTGCGCGGCCCTAACCTGTGGTGCCGCCACACCGCCATCGAAGCCATCGTTTCTTGCTCCGACGAGGCCCACACGCTGGCACAGCTGCCCGGTTTTGAAGAGCGCCTGCGCGCGCGCTTTCCCGAGGTAGGCCCGCTGCGGCCCGATGACAACGAAGGCGTGGTGTCGCTGGCGCACGCGCTCGAATGCGCGGCCATGCGCCTGCAAGCAGAGGCCGGCTGCCCGGTCAGCTTCAGCCGCACCGCACCCACCGTCGAACCCGGCACCTATCAGGTGGTGGTGCAGTACAGCGAGGAAGAAGTCGGCCGGCTGGCGCTGGAACTAGCCGCCACGCTGTGCCGCGCCGCGCGCGATGACATGCCGTTCGACCTGGCCGATGCACTGCATCGCCTGCGCGAGCTCGACGAAGACGTGCGCCTGGGGCCGAGCACCGGCTCCATCGTCTATGCGGGCGTGGCACGCGGCATTCCGTATCGCCGCCTGACGCAAGGCAGCATGGTCCAGTTCGGCTGGGGCAGCAAGCAACGCCGCATCCAGGCCGCCGAAACAGACATGACCAGCGCGGTCTCGGAATCGATCGCGCAAGACAAAGAGCTCACCAAGAAGCTGCTGCACGCCGCCGGCGTGCCGGTGCCGATGGGCCGCTCCGTCTCGGACCCCGACGAAGCCTGGGCCGCCGCGCAGGAAATCGATGCGCCGGTGGTGGTCAAGCCGCGCGACGGCAACCAGGGCAAAGGCGTGGCGGTGCGCATCCGCACCCGCGAGGAAGTCATCGCCGCCTATGAAGTCGCCGCCGAGATCAGCTCCGACGTGATCGTCGAGCGCTATATTCCCGGCCACGATTTCCGCCTGCTGGTGGTGGGCAACCACCTGGTCGCCGCGGCCCGCCGCGATCCGCCCCAGGTCACCGGCGATGGCAAGCACACCGTGCGCCAACTGGTCGAGGAAGTGAATCGCGACCCGCGCCGCGGCGAGGGACACGCCACCTCGCTGACCAAGATCCGCTTTGACGATATCGCGCTGGCCACGCTGGCCAAGCAGCATCTCACCGCGGATGCGGTGCCGCCCAAGGGCACCCGCGTGGTGCTGCGCAATAACGCCAAYCTGTCSACSGGCGGCAGCGCGACSGACGTSACCGACGAYGTSCACCCGGACATSGCMGCCCGCGCCGTGGCGGCCGCGCGCATGGTTGGCCTGGACATCTGCGGCGTCGACGCGGTCTGCGAGACCGTGCTCAAGCCGTTCGAGGAACAAGCCGGCGGCATCGTCGAAGTCAATGCGGCACCAGGCCTGCGCATGCACCTGCAGCCCTCCTACGGCAAGGGCCGTGCGGTGGGCGAAGCCATCATCTCCACGATGTTCGGCGACGGCGACGATGGCCGCATCCCCGTGGTGGCGGTCTCCGGCACCAACGGCAAGACCACCACGGTCCGCCTGATTGCCCACCTGCTGGCCGGCAGCGGCCTGCGCATCGGCATGACCGGCACCGACGGTGTCTACGTCAAGGGCGAGCGCATCGACACCGGCGACTGCAGCGGCCCGCGCAGCGCCCGCAATGTGCTGATGCACCCCGATGTGGACGCCGCCGTGTTCGAGACCGCGCGCGGCGGCCTGCTGCGCGAAGGCCTGGCCTTCGACCGCTGCGACGTGGCGGTGGTCACCAATGTGGGTGAAGGCGATCACCTCGGGCTGTCCTTTATCAGCACCGTGGAAGACCTCGCCGTGCTGAAAAGCGTCATCGTGCAGAACGTGGCACCGCACGGCATGGCCGTGCTCAATGCCGCGGACCCCATGGTGGTGCGCATGGCCGACGCCTGCCCGGGCGCCGTGACATTCTTCGCGGCCGACCTCAACAACCCCGTGATGGCCACGCACTGCGCGCAGGGCAAGCGCGTGGTGTACGTCGAGGATGGCCATATCGTGGCCGCCGAAGGCGAGAACCAGGTGCGCATCGCGCTGTCGAGCATTCCGCTGACGCGCGGCGGCTCGATCGGCTTCCAGGTCGAGAACGCCATGTCCGCCACCGCGGCGGCGTGGGCACTGGGCATCGACTGGGAAGTGATCCGCCGCAGCCTGGCGACCTTCGTCAACGATGCAGCCACCGCCCCCGGCCGCTTCAACGTGTTCGACTACAAGGGCGCAACGCTGATCGCCGACTACGGCCACAACCCGGATGCGATCCAGGCGCTGTGCAACGCCATCGAAGGCATGCCCGCCGAGCGCCGCTCGGTGGTGATCAGCGGCGCCGGCGACCGCCGCGACGTCGATATCCGCCGCCAGACAGAGATCCTTGGCGATGTGTTCGACGAAGTGATCCTGTACCAGGACCAGTGCCAGCGCGGACGCGAGGACGGCGAAGTGCTGGCCCTGCTGCGCGAAGGCCTGGAGGGCGCGAAACGCGCCAGCGCGGTGGAAGAGATCCGTGGGGAGTTCCTTGCTATCGATACTGCGTTGTCGCATTTGCAGTCGGGGGATCTTTGCTTGATTTTGGTGGATCAGGTGGAGGAGGCGCTGGCGCATATTGAGCAGAGGATTGCTCAGGGGTGAGTTGGGTAGCCTCGCGGTAAACAAGAAAGCCAGCCTCATCGGCTGGCTTTCTTGCATTCTGATTTTGATTGGCGTTGGTGTCTTGTACCCAAAGACCGTAGGACGGCGCTCTGCGGGGTTGGTCGCTGTTTGTTTCATCGGCGTTGGTTTTTGGACCCAAAAGCCAACGCCGCCAACAAAAAACATAGCCCCCGCAGAGCAACGTCATACGGCCATTGCGCACAAGCCACCACCGCCGCCCAAATCCCCCCTATCCCCCCACCCCTAATGCCTCCCCGGCAAAGACAGCCGCCGCTCCAACAACCGCTGCACATGCGCCAGCGCCGTACTAAGCATCCAATAAATAGCAGCAACGGCAAGATAAAGCGGCAACGGCTGGTAGGTCGCGGCAATCACCTCCTGCGCCGTGCGCAGCAACTCCGTCACCGTGATCACAGACACCAGCGAGGTGTCCTTGATCAGGCTGATCAGGCTGTTCGACAGGCTCGGCACCGCCAGCCGCAGCGCCTGAGGGCCGACCACGTAGCGCAAGGTCTGGCCTTGCGTCAGGCCCAGGCTGTAAGCCGCCAGCCACTGCCCGCGCGGGATGCCGAGGATGGCGCCGCGCATGCTCTCCGAGAGATACGCCCCTACGTTCAGGCTCAGCGTCAACACGCCCGCCGGGGTGGGTTCCAGCGCGATGCCGATGCCCGGCAAGCCGTAATACACCACGAAGATCTGCACCAGCAGCGGCGTGCCGCGCATGATGCTGACGTAGGCCCGCGCGACGGCCTTCGGCACGGGCCGGTGGCTGATGCCCATCAACGCCACCACGGTGCCGATCACCAGCCCGAAGATCATCGACAGCAGCGCGAACTTGATAGTCAGCAGCATGCCCTGCAGCAGCACGGGCAGCGATGCGGCAACGAGTTGGAGTGCGGACATGGAAAGCCCTGGCGGGAGGCGTGCCCGCGCTTATCTGGCCGGCTTGGTCACGTCACCGCCGAACCATTTCGCCGAGAGCTTGCCGAGGCTGCCGTCCTTGCGCATCTCGTCGAGCGCGCGGTCGATGGCCTGCGCAAACTTCGGATTGTCCTTGCGAAAGGGGATCGCCACCTCGGAATTGCCGCCCTCCACAATCGCGCCGGGCCGCAGCGGCAGGTTTGACGTCTTGATCAGGTAACCGATCATCAGGCGGTCGTTCAGCGCGGCATCCACGCGCTGCGCGGCCAGGTCGCGCAGGTACTCGGGCGCGCCCGGATAGGTCTTGACGTCGATGCCGGCAACCGACTTGGCCAGTTCGTTGTAGTTGCTGCCCAGGCTCACGCCGAGCTTCTTGCCTTTCAGGTCCTCGAGGGACTTGAACTGCCGGCTGTCATCCTTGCGCTGGATCAGCTGCGCCGCCGAATACACGTAAGGCGTGGAGAAATCCAGCACCTGCTTGCGYTGCGGCGTYACCGCGACCTGGTTGACGATCACGTCGAACTTGCCGGCCTGCAGCCCGGCAATGATGCCGCTCCACTCGGTAGTGACAAACTCCGGCTTGACGCCCAGCTTGGCCGCCACGCCCTTCGCCACATCGACGTCGAAGCCTTCCAGCTGGTTGTTGCTGCCGCGGTAGTTGAATGGCGGATAGGTGCCTTCCAGCCCGATCTTGAGCACGCCGGCCTGCTTTACGGTATCGAGCAGGTCGGCGGCCTGCGCGGCGGCGCCGGCCGCCAGCAGCGAAACGGCGAACAAGGCGTTGAGACAGCCAGTACGAAGCGATCGCATATGTTCTCCAGTCAGCACAGCCGACGCGGACGGCGTCCGCAACGGTCCGGCAAGCGTTGGCCCAGCGTTGGTCCGCCAAGCACGCAAGCCGGCTTTTAGCCTAGCGCAATTTCGCGTCGAACAGCAATAACGATTCGCCCTGCCCCGCCCTGCCTACTGGAACGCCTTGTCGTTAGGATGGGCGTAGAGATCCTTCATGTCGGCTGACAGCGGATAGTTCAGGTTGATGTTGCGCGGCGGAATCGGCGACTGGAACCACTTCCTGTACAACTGCTCGGCGCGGCCGCTGGTCATCAGGTCGGCGATCACCCCGTCGGCCAGCGCCTTGAACGATGGATCATCCTTGCGGAACATGCAGGCGTAGTTCTCGGTCTGCAGCGGCGTGCCCACCACGGTCCAGTCATTGGCGCTCTTGGCCTTGGTCAGCTCGCCGTAGAGCAACGGCTCATCCATCACGAAGGCCACCGCGCGCCCCGTCTCCAGGATCAGGAAGGACTGCCCGTGGTCCTTGGCGCTGATCAGGTTCATGTTCATGGTCTTCTCGCCATTCATCTTGACCAGCAGGCGCTCATCCGTGGTGCCAGCGGTGGTCACCACGTTGCGGTCCTTGAGATCCGGGAAGTCTTTCACGCCCGAATCCTTCCTGGTCAGCATGCGCAGCCCGTAGACAAACAGGCTGTTGGAAAACGCTACCTGCTTTTGCCGCTCCAGGTTGTTGGTGGTGGTGCCGCACTCGATGTCGATGGTGCCGTTCTGCATCAGCGAAATGCGATTCTGCGACGTGATCGGCACCAGCTTGATATCGAGCTTGGGGTTTTGCAGTTGCGCCTTCACCTTGTCGACGATCTGCAGCAGGATCTCGTGCGAGTAGCCCATCACATCGCGTCCGTTGGTATAGGAGAACGGGATGGAGGACTCGCGATAGCCCAGCGAGATCACGCCGGTTTCCTTGATCTTGCGCAGCGTATCGCCGTCGGCGGCGTGCGCATTGCTGACAGCGCCCGCGGTGCCAGCCAGCATGGCAACCGCCAGCAGGCAACGGGAGAATCGGTTGGAGTGGACCTGCGATTTCATATCGTTTTCTCCTTGGGTGGGAATGGCTCGAGGTACTGCTTAGTTGTGAAGCGGTGTTTCTCAGCGGTAATGCAAACGAAAAGACTGTCCCGGAACGCTGCCCATCAAGCCAGCGTCGCGGCGAAATCCGTGTCATCGATGGCCGGCTTGCGCCCGGCCAGGCCATCGGCCAGCAAACCCGCGCTGCCCATGGCCAGCGTGAAGCCAAGCGCGCCGTGGCCAATGTTGAGCCACAGGCCACGCACGCCCGACCGGCCCACCATCGGCAGGCCGGTCGGCGTGGCCGGGCGCAGGCCCGCCCAGGGCTGCAACTGCTCCGGCTCCACGCCCGGCGCCATGTTGCCAAACAGCGCACGGGTCTCAAAGGCCAGCGTGGCGATGCGGGCACGGTCGATGACGGTATCCGCGCGCACCAGGTCGGCCATGCCCGCCACGCGCAAGGTGTTGCCGATGCGGGCATAGACAATCTTGCGCGCAGCATCGGTGATGCTGATGTGCGGCGCGCGCTCGCCATCGCGGATCGGCACCGTGATGCTGTAGCCTTTGAGCGGCCACAGCGGTGCCTGCACGCCCAGGGGCTTGAGCAAGGCCACGCTGCCGATGCCGCCTGCCACCACCACGGCATCCGCCCGCTCGATGCCGGCGTCGGTACGCACGCCGGTCACGCGATCGCCTTCGCGCTCGATGCCCAGCACGCCGGTGCCAAAGCGCAGCGACACGCCAGGACGATCACGCAGCAACTGTGCCAACGCCAGGCAGAAACGATGGCAATCGGCCACTTCCTCGCTCGGCGTGTGAATCGCSCCGGCAATCTCGCCGCGGATGCCGGCCAACGCCGGCTCCAGCGCCACGCACGCGTCGCCGTCCAGCGCCTGCTGCTCGCAGCCCAGGCTGGCCTGGTAATCGAGCAGGCGGCAGGCGGCATCGAAGCCGGCCGCGTCGCGGTGCACAATCAGCTTGCCGCGCCGGGCAAAGCCGAAGTCCACCGGCTGGCTGTCGACAAAGGCCTGCATCAGGTCGCGGGAGTAGAAGGCCAGCCGCAGCAGCTTGCGCGTGGTGGCCTCGCTGGCCGAGGCATTGCAAGCCCGTGCAAACGCAGCCAGCCAGCGCCACTGCGCCGGGTCACCCGATGGGCGGAAACGCATCGGAGAATCAGGGCGCAGCAGCCACCCGGGTACCTTGGCCAGCACGCCCGGCCCGGCGAGCGGCGCCACATAGCTATAGCTGAGCTGCCCGCCGTTGGCGAAGCTGGTTTCTTCGCCCGGGCCGTCGCGCCGCTCCAGCACGGTCACCTCGTGCCCGTCGCCCGCCAGCCGCCACGCCGTGCTCATCCCGATCACGCCCGCCCCTACGATCACAACCTTCATTACCCGCCTCTTTGATCCGGTCCTTTTCGACCCGACACAGGGTAGACCACGCAGCCCGCCTTGCCCAATGCGAATACGTGCAAGAATATGTCTTTAGGCTATGGGTGCCGCTTTGCTGCAGCGCCCTCCCCTGCCACATGCGATTGCGTCAGATCGAAGTCTTTCGCGCGGTCATGCTGACCGGCACCGTCAGCGAGGCCGCGCGCCTGCTGCACGTCTCCCAGCCGGTGGTCACGCGCGTGCTCCAGCATGCCGAGGCCACACTCGGCTTCCGCTTGTTCGACCGGGTGAAAGGCAGGCTGCAGGCCACGCCGGAGGCCGGCGCGCTGTACGGCGATGTCG
Source organism: Cupriavidus sp. 05L411 (assembly GCF_056398045.1). Classification (NCBI taxonomy): domain Bacteria; kingdom Pseudomonadati; phylum Pseudomonadota; class Betaproteobacteria; order Burkholderiales; family Burkholderiaceae; genus Cupriavidus; species Cupriavidus sp. 05L411. The sequence continues at coordinate 30,448 of NZ_JBFTOQ010000043.1, forward strand.
AGCGGCTATATGGCGAGATCGAGCGGGTGCGCCGCGTCTCCGAAAGCCTGCGCCACAAAGGCGCCGGCCGCCTGCGCGTGGCGGCCACGCCCAGCCTGGCCAATCCGCTGCTGGTGCCAGCCGTACGCCGCTTTTGCGCGCGCCATCCCGACACCCAGGTGCAGGTACTGACCCACCACACCGAAGAGATCGTGCAAGGGCTGCTGGCTAACCAGATCGACCTGGGCTTCGCCTTCTCGCCACCGCGCCACGAAGCCATCATCAGCGAGCCGGTAGCTGGCGGCCAGATGCTGCTGGCGGTGCCGCGCGGCGAGCCGCTGGCGGCCCGCGGCCGGCGGGCCGACGTGCCGATGCACAAGGTGGTTGAGCGCCCCTTCATCGCCTACGACGACAACAGCTCGCTTGGGCTGCTGGTGCGCCAGACGCTGGCGCGCAATGCGCTTGAGCCGCGCTCCACGCTGGAAGTCCAGACCTATTCGCTGGCGCTAGCCCTGGTCGATGCGGGCCTGGGCCTTACCTTGCTCGACCAGTACACCGCGCTGGGCGCAAGCCCGGAGCGTGTTTCGTTGCACGAGGTCAAGCCCGCGTTGCCTTTCGAGATCCAGCTGCTGCGCGCCAGCCACCGCGGCAGTTCCAGCCTGGCCGACGCTATGCGCGAACAGTTTGCCGCCGCCGCGCGGGAGCTGGCTGCTGCGCTGCCGCGGCGGCTGGAAGCGCCGGCGGTCAGTTTTGAGCATGCGCCTAGATGAAACGTCCCGCCGCCCTTGCGGAATTTGACAGTTCCGTGCGCCGTGCACCATCATCAAAGTGCCTGAACGGTGCTTTCCCAAACCTATGTTCGCCCTAATCCTGCTTCTCCTCATCCTGATCAGCGCCTTCTTCTCGATTTCCGAGATCGCGCTGACCGCATCGCGCCGCACCAAGCTGCAGACGCTGTCCGAGCGTGGCGACCGCCGCGCCACCAAGATCATGCTGCTCAAGGAGGAGCCGGGCAACTTCTTCACCATCGTGCAGATCGGCGTCAACAGCGTGGCCATCCTGGCCGGTATCGTCGGCGAGAAGCATGTCTCCGACCTGTTGCAGACGGCGCTGCTGCCCTACCTGGACGTGGTCACTACCCAGCGCATCGCCAATGTCGGCTCCTTCCTGATCGTCACCCTGCTGTTCATCCAGTTCGCCGACCTGATCCCCAAGCGCATCGCCATGACGTTTCCCGAAGCCTGCGCGCTGGCGGTGATCGGGCCAATGCTCACGCTCATCAAGATCTTCAAGCCGCTGGTCTACGTGTTCAACGGTGCCGCCAATGCCACGCTGCATCTGTTCGGCGTGCCCACCAAGCACATCGACCAGATCACCTCGGAGGACATCGCCGCCATGGTCGATGCCGGGGCGGAGGCAGGTGTGCTGCACAAACACGAGATCCACCTGATCGAAAACGTGTTCGAGCTGGACGCGAAGAACGTCACCGCGGTGATGACCCCGCGCGACGATGTGGTCTACATCGGCCTGGACGAATCCCCCGACAGCCTGCGGCGCAAGCTGGTCAACTATCCGCACGCGCAATATCCGGTGTGCGGGCACAACCTCGACGACGTGCTGGGCTACATCGATTCGAAGGACATCCTGCAGCTGTTCCTTGCCGACGATTCCACCGGTGTGATCGGCAACATCGGCAATATCGGCAAGCACCACGACAAGAACGTGCTGGTGATTCCGGACACGCTGACGCTCACCGAATCGCTCACGCGCTTTCGCGAGATGCACCAGAACTTTGCGGTGGTGATGAACGAGTACGGGCTGGTGGTGGGCATCGTCACACTGGACGATATCGTCGGCGCGCTGATGGGCAACATCATCTACTCCACCGAGGATGAACAGATCGTGCGGCGCGACGAAAGCTCATGGCTGGTCGACGGCGTCACGCCGCTGGTGGACCTGAAGAAGGCGCTGGAGCTCGACGAGCTGCCCGGCGAGGATTACGTCGACACCGCCGCCGGGCTCGTCATCTACACGCTCAAGCGGATCCCGAAGAAGTCGGAAGCGATCGAGGCTGCGGGATTCCGCTTTGAAGTGCTGGACATCGACCATCACAAGATCGATCAGTTGCTGGTTTCGCGGCTGCCGCCGGCGGCGCCGTTCCAGCCGTAAGCGCGCGGCGATACCGCTCGACCGTGCCGGGCAGCTGGAACACCACGATCCACGTGCCAACCACCACCACCGCTGCGGCGGCAACTGCGCCCAGGCGCAGCGGCGCCAGGCGTTCCGGTGCATGCAGGGTGGCATAGGCGGTGCCTAGCAGCACGATCCAGGCAAAGCCAAGCGCGCAGCCCGCCAGCACGTCGGACAGCCAGTGCATGCCAAGGTAGAGCCGCGACAGGCAGATCAGCGTCACCACCACCGCCGTCAGCGCCACCACCGGCATCCGTACCCGCCACGGCTGGCGCAGGCACAGCAGGAAGGCCAGGAAGCCATAGGTCACCATGCTGCTGGTGGCGTGGCCGCTGGGAAACGAGAACGACTCCAGGCCGCCGTAGATGCTGGCCGGCCGGCTGCGCTCAAGGGCAAGCTTGAGCACCATCACGCAGGCGCGCGCGCCAACCAGCGCCCCCACCCAGTAAGCTGCCGCCACCCAGGCGCGGCGCCACGCCAGCCAGCCAAAGACCGCCACGCCCACTGCCACGGACACCCGCGCACCGCCCAGCTCGGTCAGCGCCACCATGGCCGTATCCAGCCAGCCCTGCTGCCACGCGCGAAGCTGCGCGAACACCGCCTGGTCCACCTGCACCAGCGGCGCGCCTTCGGCGATGGATTCACCCAGCCACAGCAACACGGCCGCGCAAGCCAGCAACAGCACACCGCCTGCTGCCAGCAGGAGCAGCTCGACAATATCGCGCTCCAGCATGCTGGCCACGCGCGGCCACGGCTGCGTGTCCCGCTTGCGCAGCGCATCGCGGCCACGCAAGCGCGCGGCATCGAGCCTGCGCACCAGCGGGCGGATCACCAGCAGCAAGCCGCGCACCACACAGAGCAGCAACAACGCGAACAAAGCGAGAAGGCCCACCACGCCCAGCGCGGTTGCCGGTGTGAGCCAGGACGCGCCAGCCGGCTGAACCGCCGCGAGCGCTTGAACGGGAGCAGCCACCATCGGCTCAGCCCCCCGCCGCCATGCGCGCGATATTGGCGCGTGCCGGCGCTTCGCAATCGGCAAAGGCTGGCGTGAGGAACAAGTGTGGCCGCTGCGCCATTGCCTGCAGGAACGCGATCCGCCGCTGCATGAATGCCGCGTACAGGGCATCGCCAGAAAGGCCAGTGCGATTGGCCAGCAGCGCCTTGTTTTCCTCGAACACAGCGACAGTCCACGCGTCGAATTCCGCGTCAGGCACAGCCAGCCGGAACAGATCCAGATCCAGCACCGCCTCGGACTCCGGCACCGATGCACGATGCCCGCAGGTATCCATCACGATGCGCGCGGCCAGCGCTGTCACCGCCACATCGACCCCGCTCACCATGGTCTCGATCAACGCGGCCGACGCCGCTTCGTTATGCTCGCAGCCCGGCACGTAGACCGCGTCGTGGAACAGCACGGCAAGCGCCTGCGCGGGCATGAGCGCAATGCCGCGCGCCTGCGCCAGCGCGAACATCTCCAGCACATGGCGGCGATCGTGGTAATGCCGGTAAGGCGCGTCGTAGCAGGCCAGCACCTGCAACACCGCCGCGCGCGGCAAGAAGTCCAGGCAAGCCAGCGCGGCCGGCCAGTCCGGCGCGAAACGCGCTTGCATGCCCTGCGGCGTGTCCACGCTTTCACCGAACACATCCAGCGGCCGCACCCACAAGCGGGAACGATCCCGCATCGATTCGTACACCACCACCTGCGACAGGTCAGACTCGATCACGCCGAGGCCAACCATGGCATAGGCGCCACCCTTGTAATGGCGATAGGGCATGCCGTGGAGATAGTCGGAGGACCCATCTGCGCCGGGCACGGCGTGCGGGGAAGACTGGCAAGAAGACTGTGTCATGAGCGGCTGTTCAAATCGGAGCAGCGTCATGATAGTGCATTGACTGCGCGGGGCCACTTGCGGGCCCCGCGCGGGTGCGCAGCGTTGACTGCGTGGTTGGCTACGCGTTGGCTACATTACTTGCGATGCGTGCGCTGACGCATTGCGCCAGGTTCAGCCATCTTCGGGTCCTTGAGAGACATCTCCTGCACCTCGCTCTCCTTGCTGTGCCGTTTCTCAAATCGGATGTTCGGGGATGGCCGCTTCGAATTGGAGTGAGCGTTCCGGCTCATGCCTTACCTCCATTCTGGTCGACGTGGCGGTTGCCACTTAACCAATATAGAGGTCTGGCGGCAGGGTTACCATGCCCGGCGCGCTTCGAGGCGCCGCCACTGTCATTGATTGCGCCGCTCGCCCCGATCCCGCATCTCGACACCAGTCGGGGTGGGCAGGTGGGCGGGCGCAAGGCAAGGTTGGCGTACCGGCGAAAAGGATCCGGCGAGCCCGAAGGCTCCCCTGCCCAGGTCCGCCCAATGAAGGCGGGCAGAGGCATAACGGACCTAAAAAATCGCCTGACGGCGACTGTCCGCCATTTCGTTCGGGACGCCAATCCCGATCGCTGTGGTTGCAGCGATGCGCAGAGTATATCGCGTGAGCTGGCAGGCTCGTTGACCTGCGCAACGATGCCTGCGCCATCGTGCCGACAACGCGTGAAACTGTACCCCCAAAGCAAAAGCCCCACGACTCTTTAGGAATCGTGGGGCTTTGCGTACTGCTGGCGGAGAGGGTGGGATTCGAACCCACGGTAGGCTCGCACCTACGCCTGATTTCGAGTCAGGTACATTCGACCACTCTGCCACCTCTCCGGTAACTGGGTCGCTTGTCGCGAAGAACAAGATTATAGAGGAAATCTCGTTTCCACTGCAAGCCCCTCGCGTGAAAATTTACGCCTCGGGCTCCAGACGCGTCAGGCCGCCCAGATACGGCTGCAATGCGGCCGGCACCGTCAGCGAGCCGTCCGCATTCTGGTAGTTCTCCAGGATCGCCACCAGCGTGCGGCCAACCGCCAGGCCGGAGCCGTTGAGCGTATGCAGCAGTTCCGGCTTGCCCTGGCCTGCGCGGAAGCGGGCCTGCATGCGGCGGGCCTGGAAGTCGCCCATGTTCGAGCAGGAGCTGATCTCGCGGTAGGTGCCCTGCGCGGGGATCCACACTTCGAGGTCATAGGTCTTGGTGCTGCCAAAGCCCATGTCGCCAGTGCATAGCACCATGGTGCGGAACGGCAGGTCCAGCTTGTTCAGGATGGCTTCGGCGTGGCCGGTGAGCTGCTCGAGCGCTTCGAACGAATGCTCGGGCTGCACCACCTGGACGAGCTCGACCTTGTCAAACTGATGCTGGCGGATCATGCCGCGCGTGTCGCGGCCGTAGGAGCCGGCTTCCGAGCGGAAGCAAGGCGTGTGGGCAACGAAGCGCAGCGGCAGCTTGTCGCCGGCCACGATGGCGTCGCGCACGATGTTGGTCAGCGGCACTTCGGCCGTGGGGATCAGGTAGAAGTTCTCGGTGCGCTCGCCACCCTCGCTGTTCTCGCCACCGACCTTGCGCGGCACCTTGAACAGGTCTTCCTCGAACTTGGGCAATTGGCCGGTGCCGCGCATCGAGGCGGCATTGACGATGTAAGGCACGTACATCTCGGTGTAGCCGTGCTCGATCGTGTGGGTGTCCAGCATCAGTTGCACCAGCGCGCGATGCATGCGTGCGATGCCACCGCGCAGCATGGCGAAGCGCGAGCCCGTGACCTTGCTCGCGGTATCGAAATCCAACCCGAGGCGCTCGCCCACGTCGACGTGGTCCTTGACCTCGAAGTCGAAGCTGCGCGGCGTGCCGACGCGGCGCACTTCCACGTTGCCGGTCTCGTCCCGGCCCACCGGCACGCTTTCGTGCGGCAGGTTGGGGATGGCTTCCATGATCTCGGCGAGCTGGGCCTGGATTTCTTCCAGGCGCGTGGCCGAGGCCTTGAGGGCGTCGCCGATGCCGCCGACTTCGGCCATCACCGCCGAGGCGTCTTCGCCCTTGCCCTTGAGCATGCCGATCTGCTTGGAGAGGCTGTTGCGGCGCGCCTGCAACTCCTCGGTCTGGGTCTGCAGTTGCTTGCGCTCGGCTTCGAGTGCCTGGAAGGCCGCTACGTCGAGTTGGAATCCGCGCGTGGCAAGGCGTTGCGCCACGGCGTCGATGTCTTTGCGGAACAGCTGGATGTCTAGCATGTTGCGTGTGAGGGCAGGTGCATTGGCCAGCGACATGCTGGCGGATCTGGCATTTTACTGTACTGGCCCGGGCCCACGCCGATCCGCCGGCTGGAGAACAGGCTGGCGGATCGCCCGCTGTTCGCGGGGACACGCAGCCTGCCAGAGGTGATGCGCGTTATTGTGCTCCGCCGCCCTCGCCGCCGCCTTCGTCCCGGCCCTTGCCTTTGCCCTGCTGCCGGAGCCACTGTGCGTCCAGATCGCGCAGGTGGCGCAGCTTGTCGCTGATCTTGCCCTCCAGCCCGCGCGGCGTGGGCTTGTACCAGCCCGGCCGCTTGAGGTCGTCGGGGAAGTAGTGCTCGCCGGCGGCATAGGCTTCGGGCTCGTCGTGCGCGTAGCGGTAGGCGTGGCCGTAGCCCAGCTCTTTCATCAGCTTGGTCGGTGCGTTGCGCAGGTGCACCGGCACACCGCGCGACTTGTCCTTGGCCACGAAGGCGCGCGCGGTGTTGTAGGCGTTGTAGCCGGCATTGGACTTGGGCGCCACGGCCAGGTAGATCAGGGCTTGCGCCAGCGCGAGCTCGCCTTCCGGCGAGCCTAGCCGCTCGTAGGTCTCGGCGGCATCCAGCGTGATGCGGGCGGCACGCGGATCGGCCAGGCCGATGTCCTCCCACGCCATGCGCACGATGCGGCGCGCCAGGTAGCGCGGATCGGCGCCGCCGTCGATCATGCGGCAGAACCAGTACAGTGTGGCATCGGGATCGGAGCCACGCACGGATTTATGCAGCGCGCTGATCTGATCGTAGAACGCGTCGCCGCCCTTGTCGAAGCGGCGCAGGTTCTCCGACAAGGCGCTGCCGAGCAGCGCGTTGTCGATGACCGGCGCGCCGGCACTGCGCGCGGCGCGCGCCACGATCTCGATATTGTTGAGCAGCTTGCGGCCATCGCCATCGGCTGAGGCCACGATCAGCTGCAGCGCCTCGTCCTCCCACTGCAGGCCGCCCAGCTCTTCGCTGGCGCGCCGCGCCAGCTGCGTCAGTTCGGCGTCGTCCAGGCTCTTGAGCACGTAGACCGCGGCGCGCGACAGCAAGGCGCCGTTGACCTCGAAGGACGGGTTCTCGGTAGTGGCGCCGATAAAGGTGAACAGCCCGCTTTCCACGTGCGGCAGGAAGGCATCCTGCTGGCTCTTGTTGAAGCGGTGCACCTCGTCCACGAACACCAGCGTGCGCCGTCCGTGGGCACGGTATTGCTCGGCGCGCTCGACTGCCTCGCGGATGTCCTTGACGCCGGACAGCACCGCCGACAGCGCGATGAACTCGGCGTCGAAGGCTGTGGCCATCAGCCGCGCCAGCGTGGTCTTGCCCACGCCGGGCGGGCCCCACAGGATCATGGAATGCGGCTCGCCGGACGCGAACGCCACCCGCAGCGGCTTGCCAGCRCCAAGCAGGTGTTGCTGGCCGATCACCTCATCGATATTGCGCGGGCGCAGGCGCTCGGCCAGGGGTTGTTGGGAACGATCGGGAGCTTCGGAAAACAGCGTGTCCGCCACGGTATTCAGGCCTTTAAGTCAGGTCAGGCGCGCACGGTGCGTGCCCGCTGCGCCTAGGAACCTGACAGTGTAGACCATCGCGCGCGGCCGGCCGCGCGGCCCGTTACGGCTGGCGAATCAGCGCGCGGCGCGCTCACTGCGCGTGAAGACATCGAGCACGCCAGCGCGCTCGCTACCCACGCGCGTGCGCCAGGCCGCCACCGCGCCCGCGCCGGCATCGCGTAGCGCCTGCTGCACCGCCGGGGCGGGATTGTCCTGGATGGTTACGCCGTTGGCGCGCATGCGCGTGGTGTTTTCTTCCAGCCGTGTGCCCAGGCGCGCCCACTGCCTTTGCTCGGTCGCCTGCGCGGCTGCGTCTACCGAGGCGCGCAAAGCGGGCGGCAAGGCCGCGTACGCGGCCGCATTGACCGTGGTGAACGACAACGGCATCGCATAGCCGATGGCCGTGAAGTTGGGCAGGTAGTCCCACAGCTTGCGGCCCGCGCCGCCGTCGCCGGAGGACAGCACCGCGTTGACCGAGCCATCCTTCAGGCGCGGCATCGCGTCGGCAAACGACAGGTTGGTCGGCTGCGCGCCGGCAGCACGCATGACTTCGGTGGACGTCTCGTCATAGGTGCGCACCGACAGCGCGCGCAGGTCCGTCAGCGTGGCAACAGCGTTGCGCGACCACAAGCCGGTGGGCGGCCAGGGCGTGACGTAGAGCAGGTGCTGCCCCTGTGCCTCGAAGGCGCGCGCGTAGTCGGCGCGGGCCAGTTCGGCCAGGCGCCTGGCCGAATCCACCGAGGTGGCGACGAACGGCAGCGACGACAGCAGGAACAGCGGATCGACCGCGCCCAGCGCGCCGCCGAAGGCATCGCCGCCCTCCAGCCGCCCTTCTTTCACCGCCGCCGGCATCTGCGCGGATTTGACGCCCGCGCTGGCGTCAAAGCTGGGCTTGACGTCGATCGCGCCTGCGGTGCGCGCCTTGACCTCATCAGCGAAGGTAGCCAGCCCTTCACCAGGCATGGCGCTGGCCGGGTATTCGGTGGCCACCCTCCAGGTGGCCGCAGCAGCTGGCTGGGCCCAGGCCAGGTTTGCGCCGCAGGCCAGCAAGGCTAGCAGCAGGCCGCGACGCAGGCATTGGCGGCGCAGCAGTTGGGATACGCACTTAGGGGAAGCAAACATGACGAGAGTCCTGGAATCTTGAAGCAATGAAGCCGCGAAGCTGTAAAGCCATAGAGCTGTAAAGCTGTAAAGCCGGCAAGGACAAACAAGTAAGCAAGTAGGCCGCCAGGGCCCTGGTGGTGCGCTCAGCCGCGCCGGAACGCCACCACGTCGTCCACCTCCACGCGAATGCCGATGTGCTCGCCGAGCGCATGGTCGTGATGCGAAGGCACCAGCGACAACACCTGGCCGCCGCCGGCCAGGCGTAGCGTGTACAGGATCTCGGCACCGCGAAAGGCCTTGTGCAGGATCTTCGCGCGCAGCGGGCTGTCATCGTCGTGCACGATATCGTCGGGGCGGATCAGCACATCGACCTCTGCCGTTGCGGGTGGTACGCCCAACGGCTCGCTGCTATGCAGCGTGCCGAGTTCCAGCATGACCGAGTGCGGGCTGGCAAGCTGCCCCCGCATCAGCACGCCCTGCCCGATGAAGTCCGCGACCACGCGTGTGGCCGGCCGGTGATAGAGGTTGTGCGCGCTGTCCCACTGCTCGATGGCGCCGGCGTGCATCACGCCGATCTCGTCGGCCATGGCAAAGGCTTCGTACTGGTCGTGGGTGACCAGAATGGCGGTGGCACCCTGAGCTTTGAGGATGTCGCGCACCTCCAGGCTCAGGCGCTCGCGCAGGTCGATGTCGAGATTGGAGAACGGCTCGTCGAGCAGCAGCAGCTCCGGCTTCGGCGCCAGTGCGCGCGCCAGCGCCACGCGCTGCTGCTGTCCGCCCGAGAGTTCGTGCGGGAACTTGCCGCCGGAACCGGCCAGGCCCACCAGCGTGAGCATTTCCTCGACCCGCGCCGCGCGTTCGCCGCGGCGCACGGCATGCAGCCCGAAGGCGACGTTGTCCGCCACGCTCAGGTGCGGGAACAAGGCGTAGTCCTGGAACACCATGCCGATGCGCCGGTGCTCGGGCGCCACGGCAAACCCCGGCGACGACATCACCTGCCCTTGCAGCAGGATGCGGCCTTCGCGCAGCGGCTCGAATCCGGCGATGGCGCGCAGCACCGTGGTCTTGCCGCAGCCGCTGGGGCCGAGCAGGCAGGCGATGCTGCCGCGCGCGAGGGTGAAGGACAGGTCGTTGACAACGCGCTGGCTGCCGAAGCCATGGTGGATGCGATCGACCTCGATCACGACATCGGATCGTGCTGGCATGGATGAATTGGAATGCGGGTGGCCTGGCATGCCGAGCATTATATGGACGCGGGCCCTGGATGTCTGTCACATGCGGATGCGTCGCCCGGCGTATCCGCATTGCTAGAATGCAGGGCTTGCCCCATGGCCTGCCGACCGCGCCCCCGCCGCCGGGCCTCACCCTGTCCCGCACCAATACCGACACCCACGCCGCTGCCGCATGAGCCTGCTTCGCCCTAGCCGTACCCGCCGCCTGCACCCGTTAGCCTTGGTTGCCGCCCTGGCCGCGCTGCTGATCGCGCTGCCGATCGCGCAGGTGGCTGGCAGCCTGCTCGAGCCCAGCGGCGACACCTGGCGGCATCTGGCCGACACAGTCCTGGCCGAGTACGTTGGCAATACGCTGTGGCTGCTGGCCGGCGTCTGCGCCGGCGTGCTGCTGGTGGGCGTGCCCGCCGCGTGGCTGGTCAGCACCTACCGGTTCGCCGGGCGGGCCTGGCTGGAATGGGCGCTGGTGCTGCCGTTGGCGATGCCGGCCTATGTCATCGCCTACGCCTATACCGATGCCCTGCAGTTCGCCGGCCCGGTGCAAAGCTGGCTGCGCGAGCTGACCGGCTGGCGCGCGCGGGAGTACTGGTTCCCGGATATCCGCTCGCTGGGCGGCGCCATCGTGTTGTTCACGCTGGTGCTCTATCCCTACGTCTACCTGACCGCGCGCGCGGCCTTCCTGCAGCAAACCCTGAACACGCTGGAAGCGGCAAGGCTGCTTGGCTATGGCACCTGGGGCAGCGTCTGGCGCGTGATGCTGCCACTGGCGCGCCCCGGCATCGTGGCCGGCACAGCGCTGGCGCTGATGGAGACGCTGGCCGATTTCGGCACCGTGGCCTACTTCGGCATCCCGACCTTCTCCACGGGCATCTACCGCGCCTGGTTCTCGCTGGGCGACAAGAATGCGGCAGCGCAATTGTCGGCCTGCATGTTGCTGTTCGTGATCGGTATCCTGCTGGTCGAGCGTGCCAGCCGGGGCCGCGCCCGCGTGCACGGCGGCCAGCGCCGCGCGCCGGCTTACCGGCTGCATGGCTGGCGCGCCGCGCTGGCGCTGCTGGTATGCGCGGTGCCGGTGCTGCTGGGCTTTGCCATCCCGGCGCTGATGCTGTGCAAGATGGCGCTGGCCGAAGGCGACGCGCAGTTCGGCCCGCGCTTTGTCGGCCTGGTGCGCAACAGCTTCCTGCTGGCCAGCGTGACCGCGCTGATCGCGGTGCTGGCCGCGCTGGTGATCGGCTATGCCGGGCGCGGCATGGCCGCCGGCCGGGGCTGGCTGCTGCGCGCGCTGACGCGGGTGTGCGGCATGGGCTATGCCCTGCCCGGCTCGGTGGTGGCGGTCGGCGTGCTGGTGCCGGTGGCGCGGCTGGACAATGCCATGTCGGCGTGGCTGCAGCAGCATCTGGGATGGTCGGCCGGGCTCCTGCTGACCGGCGGCATTGCCGCACTGGTCTATGCCTACCTGGTGCGCTTTCTCGGCGTGGCGCTGCAAACCGTCAACGCCGGCCTGGTCAAGATCACGCCGGGCATGGACGCGGCGGCGCGCAGCCTGGGCCACGGCCCCGGCGCCACGCTGCGGCGCGTGCACCTGCCGATGCTGCGCGGCAGCCTGCTGACCGCGGCGCTGATCGTCTTCGTCGACGTCATGAAAGAGCTGCCCGCCACCTTCGTGATGCGGCCGTTCAATTTCGACACGCTAGCCGTGCAGGCATACAACCTGGCCTCCGACGAGCGGCTGGCCGAGGCCGCCACCGCCTCGCTGGTGATCGTGGCGGTGGGCCTGTTGCCGGTGATCCTGCTTTCGCGCTCGATACGGCGGGATGCGCGGGAGTAGGCCGGCCGAGTCGCCCACGATTTTTCTAAAGTTCTTCAACGCCTTGCCGATATCCCCCTAGTCCGAAGCTGCGCCCCGGCCCGCCGCACCCTTTCTGGCGTGAGCCAGGCGGTCTGCCCCCACCGCTGGCGTGCTTCGCGCCGCACCATGACTGTGCCGGCCGCAATCCTTGCCCGGCATTTGTTCGCAGCGTTTTCAGGGAGTGTTATGCAGCTTCGTTACCGCATGCTCGTGTTCAAGCTGAACCGGATGACCCGGCAAGACCGGATCAGTGCCGTCGAGGAAATCGCCCTGGCGGGCCAACTGGCTGAGCAACTGGAAAAACCCGGCATGGTCGAGCGCCTGGTGGCGGACCTGTTCGATCACGAGAACTCCCATGTCAGGCGCATCGCGCTCAACGCGGTACGGCGCGCGCATGGCTACCGCCAGGCAGATATCTCGCTTGCCCTGCTGCGCAAGCTCGGCGACCCGGAGCCGTGGCTGCGCCATGACGCGGCATGGGTGCTCCATGAGGCCGGGCTGGACAGCCCGCACATCCGTGCAGCGCTGCGCCAGCTTGCCGGGCCGGTCATGCTGCCTTACGACTTGAACCGCGCCAAGGCCAATCCTTCGGACGCGCTGCTGCACGCCCAGGTACGCGCGCGGCAAGCGCTGGACGTGCTCCTGGCGCGCCAGACCGCGGGCAAGGTGGTGGCCAAGCTGCCGTACGCGGCTGGCACGTTGGGCCACTCGCACAAGAAGCGGCGCGAGCAGCTGAAGGTGACCTTCGAGAAGCACAGGGAGCGCGGCGCAAAGCTGAACTTCCGCCGCCTTGAACCTGGCGAAGGCAGCGAGAGCAACGCCGCCAAGCGGCCAGGGTCCAAAGCCAGGCCCGTGCCCAAGCCGTAGAAATGGAAAATGGCGGCTCGCGCCGCCATCCCCGTCCCGCCAGCCAGGCCGCGCTGGCGCCTTCTTGCTTTCTTATTTGTAGCCAGCCTTGTCCGCCAGCTTCTGCGCTTGCGGCTGGTGCTTGCCCAATTCGGCCACGCTGATCTTGTCCGCCTTGAAGCTGCCCAGCGCTTCCAGCGCCGGATTGCTGATCTTCACGCTTTCCACCACAGGCCACTCATTGTTGCCATCGGCAAAATAGCGCTGCGCGTCATCGCTGGCCAGGTACTCCAGGAACGCGCGCGCGGACGCCTTGTTGGGCGCATGCTTGAGCATGCCGCCGCCGGAGATGTTCATGTGCACGCCCTGGCTGGCCTGGTTGGGCCACAGCACGCCGAGCTTCTCCGCCACGGCCTTGTCCTCGGGCTTGGTCGACTTGAGGATGCGGGCGATGTAGTAGGTGTTGGCCACCGCGATATCGCACTCTCCCGCTGCCACGGCCTTGAGCTGGTCGGTGTCGCCACCCTTGGGCGCGCGGGCCAGGTTGGCCACCACGCCGCGCGTCCATTGCTCGGTCTTGGCCTCGCCGTCATGGGCGATCAGGCTGGACATCAGCGACAGGTTGTACACGTGGCCGCTGGAGCGGATGCACAGCTTGCCCTTCCACTTGGGATCGGCGAGATCTTCGTAGGTCTTGATGTCGCCGGGCTTGACCGCGGCCTTGTTATAGGCGATTACGCGGGCCCGAGCCGAGAAACCGAACCAGTCGCCGTTCGGGTCGCGGTAGTTGGCGGGGATGCGCGACTCCAGCACGCTCGATTTGAGCGGCGCGAACACGCCCGCCTGCTGGGCCCGCCACAGCCGGCCGATGTCGACGGTGATGAACACATCGGCCGGGCTGTTGGCGCCCTCGCTCTTGATGCGCTCCAGCAGCGGGTCTTCCTGGCCTTCGATGCGGTTGATCTTGATGCCGGTCTGCTTGGTGAAGTTGGCGTAGAGCGCTTCGTCGGTCTGGTAGTGGCGCGCGGTGTAAAGGTTCAGCACCTTTTCCTGGGCGTGCGCGGCGAGCGGCAGTGCCAGAACAGCGAGCGCGGCGAGCGCTGTGGCTCGTGGCAGCAAGCGGCGGAATACGGTCATGACTCTCCCCTTCGATGATTGTTGTATGCCGTCCTGACGATGCCATCCATGCATCCTGGACAAGGCAAGCTGGAAACAATAATCATTCCCGTTTCTACAGTCAAGTTACAACGTTGTCATTTTTCTTGCGGTAAGCCCGGGGAGATAAAAGTGCTGATTGAGACTCTTATACGCAAACCGGAATGACAGATACCGCCGGGTCTTCGATTGCGCCCGGCATTATCCGTGCATCACATTCAGGTACTGGCGCGTTCCACCAATGCCTTCATGGCATCGGCAGGCAGTGGCCCATGGCAGGTCCGCTCGCCACCGGCCTTGCTGACCACCAGCCACACCTTGGCCGGGGCGCCAGCCGGATGCAGCAGCCAGGCGGGCCCATGTCCACTGCCGGTGGGCGGCAGCCCTTCCAGCACGCCGCTGTTGACTGACTGCAGCAGCACGGCGCAATCGTTGGCACTGGCCTGCGTGGCGGAGAGAAAATCCGGATTGGCAAGCACTTCCGGCAGCGCCGTATCGGAGGCGCGCAGGAAGGCATCCACGTCGAACTGCTTGCTGGCGCCGGGGCTGGCGCAGGCGGCCAGCAACGCAGCGGCGGCAATGCCTGCAAGGGCACCGCAACGGCGCCAGGCCGGCCGGGTCAGGAATGCGGGGATCATGGCGCGCCTCATTGCTTGAGCACGTCGGCGCCCTTGGGCACCGCAAACCGGAAGGTGTCGGCCGGCAGCACGGGGTTCTTCTGCATCGCGCTGAAGGTCAGGAGCGTCGTGTTGCCGAAGGCATCGCGCAACTCCATCGCTTCCAGGTTGCCGCTCTTGAAGCCGATGCCGATGCGCTCGAACTGCGTGTCCTTGGCTCTGGGCGTAAGCTCAAGCCACTCCACGCCGTCGCGCGTGGGGCCGTTCTTCACGACAAAGTTCTTTTCCAGGTCATTGCTGCCGAACAGGATCGCGGCAGGGCTGGACCCCAGGGCGCCATCGAGCTTGCGCTCGGTGACCTGGTTGAGGTCCTTGTCGTAGATGTAGAGCGTCTGGCCGTCGGCCTGCAGCAACTGGTCGTACGGCTTGACGTAGCGCCAGGTGAACTTGCCAGGGCGCGAAAAAGCAAAGGTGCCGCTGGAGGTGCCGGCCACCTTGAGGCTATCGCCCTGCCCCTTGACCTGGCGCTGGGTAAATTCGCCCTTGGCGCTCTTCACGCCCGCCACGAAGGCCTGGAGCTGGTCGGTGCCGGCCGCCATGGCCGCCGTCGCTGTCAGCGACAGCATGGCCGCCGCGGCGCATGCCGACGCGAGAATGCGGATTCGCATGGTGTTGTCCTTGCTGGGTTGGAGGGTACGCACCGCCGGGGCGGCTGCACTGCCTGTCCGGTTAGAGCGGCGCGCGGGCGCCGGATTCCGCAACGATGTGCTTCGCACGTAACAGCATGTTACGCGCGGCAGCTTATTCTTCCTCGCGGGCGGTGCCTGCCGGGGCCAGGATGTCGCGATTGCCGTTGCCCGACATGGCGGAGACCAGGCCAGCCTTTTCCATGTCCTCCAGCAGCCGCGCGGCACGGTTATAGCCGATGCGCAGGTGGCGCTGCACCAGGGAAATCGAGGCGCGGCGGTTCTTCAGCACCACGTCGACAGCCTGGTCGTAAAGCGGATCGGCCTCGCCACCGCCGCCAATGCCCGCGCCACCGCCCATGCCATCGCCGCCCAGGTCGCCCTCGGCCACGCCGCCTTCGAGGATGCCCTCGATGTAGTTGGTTTCGCCGCCTTCCTTGAGCTTTTCGACCACGCGGTGCACTTCATCGTCGGAGACAAAGGCGCCGTGGACGCGGATCGGCACGCCGGTGCCCGGCGCCAGGTAGAGCATGTCGCCCATGCCGAGCAACGCTTCCGCGCCCTGCTGGTCGAGGATGGTGCGCGAATCGATCTTGCTGCTGACCTGGAAGGCGATGCGGGTCGGMACGTTGGCCTTGATCAGGCCGGTGATSACGTCSACCGACGGRCGCTGSGTRGCCAGSAYCAGGTGGATGCCTGCGGCGCGGGCCTTCTGTGCGATGCGCGCGATCAGCTCTTCCACCTTCTTGCCCACCACCATCATCAGGTCGGCCAGCTCGTCGATCACGATCACGATCATCGGCAGCTTCTCGAGCGGCTCAGGCGCGTCCGGGGTCAGGCTGAACGGGTTGGGAAGCTTCTCCTCGCGCGAGGCGGCTTCGTCGATCTTCTTGTTGTAGCCGGCCAGGTTGCGCACGCCCAGCTTGCTCATCAGCTTGTAGCGCCGCTCCATCTCGCCGACCGCCCAGTTCAAGGCGTTGCCGGCCTGGCGCATGTCGGTCACCACCGGGCACAGCAGATGCGGAATGCCTTCGTAGACGCTCATTTCCAGCATCTTGGGGTCGATCAGGATCAGCCGCACCTGCTCGGCCTTGGCCTTGTAGAGCAGCGACAGGATCATGGCGTTGATGCCGACCGACTTGCCGGAGCCGGTGGTGCCCGCCACCATGCAGTGCGGCATCTTGGCCAGATCGGCCACCATGGGCTTGCCGGCGATGTCCTTGCCCAGTGCCATCGTGAGGTTGGACGCGCTCTCGTTGTAGACCTGCGAGCCGAGGATCTCGGACAGCCGCACCGTCTGGCGCTTGGGGTTGGGCAGTTCCAGCCCCATGTAGATCTTGCCGGGGATGGTCTCCACCACCCGGATGGAAACCAGCGACAGCGAACGCGCCAGGTCGCGCGCCAGGTTGACCACCTGGCTGCCCTTGACGCCGGTGGCCGGCTCGATTTCGTAGCGGGTGATGACCGGGCCCGGGTAGGCCGCCACCACCTTGACCTCGACACCGAAATCCTTGAGCTTCTTCTCGATCAGGCGCGAGGTGAATTCCAGCGTTTCGGCGCTGACGGTTTCCTGGTGCGTGGGGATGGGGTCCAGCAGCGCCAGCGGCGGCAGGTCGGAGTCCTGGATATCGGCGAACAGCGGCTGCTGCTTCTCGCGCTCCACGCGTTCGTGCTTGGGCACCGCCTGGGGCCGCACGATCTGCACCGGCGCGGCCTCCTCGATCTTGACCCGCTGCACTTCCACGGTTTCGGTGCGCACGACCTTGGCCGCCTCGCCGATGATGCGATCCTGCTTGCTTTCGCGGCGCGCCTTGAAGCCGAGGAAGAGCGTCTCGACGAAGCCGCCCACGTGCTCGGCCACCGACAGCCACGAGAAATGGAAGAACAGCGACAGGCCGATGGCCAGCGTCAGCAAGAGCAGCAGCGTGGCGCCGGTGAAGCCCAGCGCCATCTGCATCCAGCCACCGAGCAGGTCACCCAGCACGCCACCCGGGGCGCGTGGCAGCGCGGCGCGCAGCGGATACATGCGGATGGCCTCCAGGCCCATGCTGGCGGTCAGCGACAGGCCAAAGCCGATCCAGCTCACCACCAGGCCCTGCCGGGCCTCGCCGTTGCGCTCGGGCAGCTCGGCGGTCAGCGCACGCCAGCCGCGCCAGCAGCGGCGCACCAGCAACACCGCCCACCAGTAGGCGGAGAAGCCGAAGATAAAGAACAGCACATCGGCCATCCAGGCGCCCACGCGGCCGCCGAGGTTGTGGATGTCGGCCACCTGGTTGGCGTGCGACCAGCCAGGATCCGCCTTGCTGTAGCTGGCCAGGATGCAGACGAAGGCCAGTGTGACCGCCAGCAACAAGAACCAGCGCACTTCGCCCAGCAGCTTGCCGATGCGCGAGGGCAGCGCGGAAGGATCAGTACGTGTTGTGGTAGTAGCTCGGGCCATGCCTGGATCTGGGTTGCCAACTGAAGAGGGTGGTGCCGGCCATTTTAACCTTGGCCAGGGCTATCGCTCCCATTGGAATTTGCAACAGTGAGCAAACGCCGGTCCACTTATAATGCTGGTTTCGATTCACGCTAGTGCGCATCAAGGCGCACCAGCCATAGGAAAGCATCATGGCCAAACACGCAAAAGTGCTGATTCTCGGTTCCGGCCCCGCCGGCTATACCGCCGCCGTCTATGCGGCCCGCGCCAACCTGCAGCCGGTGCTGATCACCGGACTGGCCCAGGGTGGCCAGCTGATGACCACCACTGACGTGGAAAACTGGCCCGCCGACGCCAACGGCGTGCAAGGCCCGGAACTGATGCAGCGCTTCCTGGAGCATGCCGAACGCTTCAACACCGAAATCATCTTCGATCACATCCATACCGCCAAGCTGACCGAACGCCCGATCCGCCTGGTGGGCGATGCCGGTGAATACACCTGCGATTCGCTGATCATCGCCACCGGCGCCTCGGCCCAGTACCTCGGCCTGCCGTCGGAAGAGCTGTTCATGGGCCGCGGCGTGTCGGCCTGCGCCACCTGCGACGGTTTCTTCTACAAGAACCAGGAAGTGGCCGTGGTCGGCGGCGGCAACACCGCCGTGGAGGAAGCCCTCTACCTGTCCCAGATCGCCAGCAAGGTGACCGTGCTGCATCGCCGCGACAAGTTCCGCGCCGAGCCGATCCTGGTCGACCGCCTGCTGCAGCGCGAGAAGGAAGGCCGCGTGGAAATCCGCTGGAACTCCGTGCTGGAAGAAGTGACCGGCGACGACTCCGGCGTGACGGGCCTGAAGGTGCGCAACGTGAACACTGACACGGTCGAAGACCTCAAGCTGGCGGGCGTGTTCGTGGCCATCGGGCACAAGCCGAACACCGAACTGTTCGAAGGCCAGCTCGAGATGCACAACGGCTATATCGTCACCAAGAGCGGCCTGGCCGGCGATGCCACGGCCACCAGCATCCCGGGCGTGTTCGCAGCTGGTGACGTGCAGGACCACATCTATCGCCAGGCGATCACCAGCGCCGGCACGGGCTGCATGGCAGCCCTGGATGCACAGCGCTACGTGGAAGCCCTGCAGTAAAGAGACAAAGACTGAAGGCTCAGGCCGGGCTTGCCCGGCCTTTGTCTTTTTCAAGCCGGTGATGCCGCCGCGCGCACCAGCCACGCCCCGCCCTGCCACCCTATAATCACGCCGAGCACCCCGGAGACTCGCCATGACGCACGGCGCCAGAAAGCCCACTAAACCTGCCACCCCCGCCGCCAGCCCGCCCAAGCGTTTCGGCCTGACCGACCTGTCCGGCTTGCGCGACTCCCTCAAGGCCGACACCGAGCGGCGCGAAGCCGAGCGCCGCGCGGCGGACGAAGCCGCGCAGCGCGCCCGCGAAGAAGCCGACGTATTCCGCAGCAGCGTTGGCAACGTCAACACCCTGCGCGACCGCAACCGCGTCACTCCCGCGCCTCGCCATCCGGCGCCCGTGCCGGTGCAAACCCAGCTGGACGACAAAGCCGTGCTGGCCGCGTCGCTTTCCGACGAGTTCGACGTCGAGAACCTGCTCGATACCGACGAAACCCTGTCGTTCCGCCGCCCCGGCATTGGCATGGACGTGGTAAAGAAGCTGCGCCGCGGCGAATGGGTGCCCCAGGACAAGATCGACCTGCACGGCCTGCGCAGCGAAGAAGCGCGCGAGGCACTGGCCGAGTTCGTGCGGCGCTCGGTCAAGCGTGGCGTGCGCTGCGTGCGCGTGATCCACGGCAAAGGCAACGGCTCGCCGGACAAGACGCCCGTGCTCAAGGGCAAGGTGCGCAGCTGGCTGGTACAGAAGGAAGAAGTGCTGGCCTTCGTGCAGGCACGCGGCGCCGAGGGTGGCGCCGGCGCGCTGATGGTGCTGCTGCGCCAGCCGCACGCCTGAGACTGCGCGCACGATGCATCTGCCGCTCGATCTCCTGATGGGGCGGTTGCCCCTGATCCTGCATGTCATGGAAGTGGTGGGCGTGCTCGCCTTTGCCGTCTCCGGCGTGGTCGATGCGCGCAAGCAACGCTTCGATGCCGTGGGCACCTTTGTGGTGGCGTTCGCCACCGCCTTCGGTGGCGGCACGGTGCGCGACGTATTGCTGGACCGCCGCCCCTTCTATTGGGTCGACCACGAAGGCTATGTGATCTTGATCTTCGTGATGTCGCTCGGCGCGTCGTTCGTGCTGCGGGTGGTCAGCCGGGTGGCGTCCGAGCGCACCATGATCACGGCCGATGCGATCGGCCTGGGGCTGTTTTCGGTCACCGGCACATCGCTCGCGCTGGTGGCGCAGATGACCCCGACCGTGGCGGTCATGATGGGCATCATCTCTTCGGTGTTCGGTGGCGTGGTACGCGACGTGTTGTGCAACGAGGTGCCGATGATCCTGCGTGACCGCTCGCCCTATGCCACCTGTGCCTTCGTCGGCTGCTGTGTCTATGTTGGCCTGACCTGGCTGCAGGCCGAGCAGGAACTGGCCCTGCTGGCGGGCGCCATCACCATCACGGCGGCGCGCCTGCTGTGTGTGCGTTTCGGCTGGAAGTTGCCGAGCTAGGCAACAACAACAGCGGCAATCCAGGCGCCCCCTCCCGTGGGATCGCCAGGATTGCCCGCCGACGCTTGAACGCTAAAGAAGCCTGAGCGCCCGAATGCTTAAACGGCGGCTTCGTCCTGCTCGCCGGTGCGGATACGGATCACGCGCTCGATCTCGGTCACGAAGATCTTGCCGTCGCCGATCTTGCCGGTGTGCGCTGCCTTGACGATGGCGTCCAGCACGGTGTCGAGCTGGTTCTCGGCAACCACGACCTCGATCTTGATCTTGGGCAGGAAGTCGACCACATACTCAGCGCCGCGATACAGCTCGGTATGCCCCTTCTGGCGGCCAAAGCCCTTCACCTCGGTTACCGTCAGGCCGGTCACGCCGACGTCAGCCAGCGCCTCGCGCACTTCGTCCAGCTTGAACGGTTTGATGATGGCGGTAATCTGCTTCATATTGGCCCCTTATATAGTCGTTGGTTAGTGAGAGATTTTAGCCTGCCTGCCGGCCGCGGGATGTGGCCTGCCGCACCGCGCCATTTCCGGTAGACTCAACCGTCGCCGCGCCCGCATCTGCGCGGGCGCGGCGTGATCARCCATATCAGCCAAAGCAGCCATGCCGGAACAAGGGCGCCGCCCGAGGGCAGCGCCAATGATGAGCAAATCTAGCGCAATGCAGTCTGAATCTTTCAAGCCCGGCTCCGACCAGCCTGACGCGGCCACCCCGGGGGCGGCTGCGGCACGAGGCCGGCAGGAACACGAGCGGATGGAGAATTATCGCACGCAGATCGTTTTCGATCTGTCCGAGCTGCCCGAGGCCGAGTGGGACACTCTGGTGGCGGCCCAGCCCGGGGCCACGCCGTTCCTGCGCCACGCCTTCCTGCACGCCTTGCATGCCAGTGGCAGCGCCTGCGACGAGACCGGCTGGAGTCCGCGCTACCTGACACTATGGGCGCCGCGCGCCGAGGGTGGCGAGCGCTTGGCGGCGGCCATGCCGCTGTACGCGAAGTCGCACTCTTATGGGGAATACGTGTTCGACTGGGCCTGGGCCGACGCCTACGCGCAGCACCGCCTGCCCTACTACCCCAAGCTGCTGTCCGCGGTTCCCTTCACGCCCGTGCAGGGCGCGCGGCTGCTGGCCGAGGACGAAGACGCGCGCCGCTGCCTGCTGCAATGTGCGCTGGCGGTGGCGGAACAAAGCCAGCTGTCCTCCCTGCACGTGCTGTTTCCCGACGAGCACGAGGCCGCGCTGATGGAAGACGCCGGCATGCTGATGCGCCACGGCGTGCAGTTCCACTGGACCAACCCGGGCTATGAGAGCTTCGAAGCGTTCCTGGCCACGCTCTCGCAAAAGAAACGCAAGAACATCCGCGCCGAACGGCGCCGTGTGGCCGACGCCGGCATCACCTTCCGCCAGTTGCGCGGGCCCGAGATCGACGAGGCGCAATGGCGCTTTTTCAACCGCTGCTACCGGCAAACGTACCGCGAGCATCATTCCACGCCCTACCTGAACCTGGATTTTTTCCAGCGCATCGGCGCCGCCATGCCGGAGAACCTGCTGCTGGTGGTCGCCGAGCGTGCCGGCCAGCCGATTGCCGCTTCCCTGGTGGTCTATGACGACGACCCCGCACGCAGCACCCTGTTCGGGCGCTACTGGGGCGCGCTCGAGCACCACCCCTGCCTGCATTTCGAGACGGCTTACTACCAGCCGCTGGAGTTTTGCATAGCCCAGGGCATCCGCACCTTCGAAGGCGGCGCCCAGGGCGAGCACAAGATGGCACGGGGCTTTCTGCCAGTGGCGACCCGCTCCGCTCACTGGCTGGCGCACCCGTCCTTTGCCGATGCCGTGGAGCGTTTCCTGGTGCGCGAGCGCCAGGGCATCGATGCCTACCTGGACGAGCTCAACGACCGCACGCCGTTTGCACGCAGCTAGGGCGGGCTTGCCCGCCGCATGTCTAGCGCCACATGCGCCGCAGCGTGTTATCGCCCAGCATGTAGTGGTGGAACAGCGCCGCGATGGCGTGCAGCCCGATCACCGTGTAGAAGGCGGTGCCCAGTGTGCCGTGGACGTCCTCGAGGATCTCTTTCAGGTCCTTGCTTTGCGCCACCAGCGAGGGCAGCTCGATGCCAAGGCCTGGCACCGTCAGCAGGTGGCCGCCGGCGTTGAGGGCCAGCAGGCCCAGCACGGGCTGCACGAAAATGAACAGATAGAGCACGAGGTGCATGGCACTGCCGAGCAGCTGCATCCAGCGCGGACCGGGCTCGGGCGCCGGCGCGCCGCGCACCAGGCGCCACAGCAGGCGCGGCACCGCCAAGACGAGCACCAGCGCGCCAGCCCATGTGTGCACCGACATCGACAACGCCCGGGAAGCGCTACCCTTGGGCAGAAAGCCCTTGAGCTCGATCGCGGCGTACGCGGTGGCGATCAGCAGGAATACTGCCCAGTGGAAGAACACCGCCGGGCCGGAATACCGTGCCAGGGTGGACGGCGTCGAAAAGGTAGCGGACATGGGGAATTGGCAGTTCGCCTGCCGAGTTGTTCTGTGATTGAAGCTTAACCCACCGGCTTTATGGTGTCTTTGGTTTCCATCAAGCCTGGCGCAACAAAAAACCCCGCCGCAGCGGGGTTTATTCAGCATCGGTTCAGCCACGCGCCGGATTCCGGCATGACTGGCCATGGATGCCGGTGCTTACTTGGTGTAGTTCGCCACGCCGTCGGTGATTTCCTTGTGGGCTTCTTCAATGCCGGCCCAGCCTTCCACCTTGACCCACTTGCCTGCTTCGAGTGCCTTGTAGTTCTCAAAGAAGTGCTTGATCTGGTCCAGCAGGTTCTGCGGCACGTCCGACAGGCCCTTCATGAAGGCGGTGGCGGGCGACAGCTTGTCCAGCGGCACGGCGACCAGCTTGGCATCCACGCCCGACTCGTCGGTCATCTTGAGCATGCCCAGCGCGCGGCAGCGCACCACGGCGCCGGCCAGGATCGGGAACGGCGAGAGCACCAGCACGTCGACGGGGTCGCCGTCGCCCGACAGAGTCTGGGGAATGAAGCCGTAGTTGGCCGGGTAGCGCATGCCGGTGCCGATGAATCGGTCGACGAAGAGCAGGCCGGTTTCCTTGTCGGCTTCGTACTTCACCGGATCGCTCTGGGCGGAGATTTCGATGATGACGTTGAAATCGTTCGGGATGTCCTTGCCGGGGGAAACGAGGTTGAAGCTCATGCTTGCTCTCCAGATGCCTGTGTTTGAGGATGGCGGGCATTATAGCGTTTCGAAGCTGACCCAGGCCTGACGCGCGCGTGCCTTGCGCGTCTCGCGCCGTGAGTGATAATGGCGGATTGTCCGCAAGCCGCATCGACAGGCGCACTGCCAGCCACAACCTGGCAGTCGCATCCAGCCGGAGCCATCCAATGCACGCCCAGCACTTCGTTGCCAACCGCCTGATCGCGCCGGACTCCGGCTTGCGCATCAAGGTATTCGACCCATCCAGCGGCGAGCCTTTCGCCGAAATTGCCCGCGGCAACGCGGTCGACATCAACGTGGCCGTGCACGCCGCGCGCCAGGCGGCCGACGGCGCCTGGCGCGCGATGGCGCCCGCCGAGCGGTCCCGCCTGCTCAACCGCGTGGCGCTGACGCTGATCGAGCACGAGGCCGAGCTCGCCGCGCTGGAAGCGCGCGATACCGGCAAGCCCCTGCGCCAGGCCACCGCCGACGCGCGCGCCGTGGCGCGCTACTTCGAGTTCTACGCCGGCGCGGTCGACAAGCTGCACGGCCAGACCATCCCCTACCAGCCCGGCTTTACCGTGCTGACCGTGCGCGAGCCGCATGGTGTGACCGGCCACATCATCCCGTGGAACTACCCGCTGCAGATCTTCGGGCGCAGCGTGGGCGCGGCGCTGGCCACGGGCAATGCCTGCGTGGTCAAGCCCGCCGAAGACGCCTGCCTGTCGCTGCTGCGCGTGGCGGAGCTGGCGGCCGAAGCCGGCCTGCCCGAGGGCGCGCTGAACATCGTCACCGGCTACGGCCATGAAGCCGGCGCCGCGCTGGCGCGCCACACCGGCATCAACCACATCTCCTTTACCGGCTCGCCGCAGACCGGCAAGCTGATCGCGCAGATGGCGGCCGAAAACCACGTGCCGGTCACGCTGGAGCTCGGCGGCAAGTCACCCCAGATCGTCTTTGCCGATGCCGACATCGACGCCTTGGTGCCGGTCATCGTCAACGGCATCGTGCAAAACGCGGGCCAGACCTGCTCGGCCGGCAGCCGCGTGCTGGTGGAACGCCCGCTTTACAACGCCGTGCTCGACCGCCTGGCCACGGTGTTCGAGTCCTTGCGCGTCGGGCCGTCGGAGCTGGACCTGGAATGCGGCCCGCTGATCAACCGCAAGCAGCAGCAGCGCGTCTGGGATTTCGTCTCCGATGCGCAGCACGCCGGCATTACCGCCATGGCGCAAGGCCAGATCGTGGCGCAAGCGCCGGAGTCCGGCTATTACCAGGTGCCGATGCTGTTCCGCGACGTGCCGCCCACGCACCGGCTGGCGCAGGAGGAAGTGTTTGGCCCACTGCTGGCCGCCACGCCGTTCGACACCGAGGCAGAAGCCATCGCGCTCGCCAACGGCACGCCCTACGGCCTGGTCGCCGGCATCTGGACTCGCGATGGCGCGCGCCAGCTGCGCCTGGCGCACAAGCTGCGCGCGGGTCAGGTCTTTATCAACAACTACGGTGCCGGCGGCGGGGTAGAGCTACCTTTCGGCGGCAGCGGGCAGTCCGGCTACGGCCGCGAGAAGGGCTTCGAAGCCCTGTACGGATTCACCACACTGAAAACCATCGCCATTCAACATGGGTAATATCAATTTCCTGTCCGTCGCCTTCGCCATTTTCTTCTTCTGGATGGCGTGGCACGTCAGAAACAAACGCGCCACCAACCCCTCGGCCATGCCACGCCTGCAGGTCTTCAAGCGCAAATGGGGCGACACCGTGGGGGACCGCGTGCACTGGTGCCTCTACGTGGCACTGCCCTTCCTGCTAGCGCTGATGATGGTCGCCAACGCGCTGCGCGGCCGCGGCCCGTTCTCGCATTAAGGCATTCGCCCAGACATGGCAGACGTTTTTTCCGGCGCCGCATGCGGCAAGCGGCGCCACCCCGGCGGTATCGTGCAACCAGAAAAATAGATCCATGTAGATCTACAGATCCAAGAGGAGACAGCATGACAACAACCGCAGTACACTCCGGCGCCGCCGACCCCGCGTTCGAGGACGCCACCTACCGCAAGGTGACCTTGCGCCTGGTGCCGTTCCTTCTGCTTTGCTATGTGGTGGCGTACCTGGACCGCGTCAACGTCGGCTTCGCCAAGCTGCAGATGCTCGGCGACCTGAAGTTCAGCGAGACCATCTACGGCCTCGGCGCGGGCATCTTCTTCATCGGCTACTTCCTGTTTGAAGTGCCCAGCAACGTGATCCTGCACAAGGTCGGCGCGCGCATCTGGATCGCGCGGATCATGATCACCTGGGGCGTGATCTCGGCGGCGATGATGTTCGTCACCACGCCGACGATGTTCTACGTGCTGCGCTTCTTGCTGGGGATCGCCGAGGCCGGCTTCTTCCCCGGCATCATCCTCTATCTGACCTACTGGTACCCGTCGCACCGGCGCGGGCGCACCACCACCTTCTTCATGACCGCGATTGCGCTCTCCGGCGTGATCGGTGGGCCGCTGTCGGGCTGGATGATGCAATCGTTCGACGGCCGCAACGGCTGGTCCGGCTGGCAATGGATGTTCCTGCTCGAAGGCATCCCGTCGGTGCTGGTAGGGCTGGTGGTGCTGGCCTACCTGGACGACCGCATCGTCCACGCCAAGTGGCTGAGCAACGAAGAGAAGGCCCTGCTCCAGCGCAATATCGCCGCCGAGGACATGCACAAGGAAGACGCGCCGATCGGCAAGGTGCTGTCCAGCCCGCGCGTGTGGCTGATGAGCGCGATCTACTTCAGCTTCGTGATGGGCCTGTATGGCGTGAGCTTCTGGCTGCCCACCATCATCAAGCAGACCGGCGTGAAGAGCCCGCTGGACATCGGCCTGCTCACCGCCATCCCCTACGGCTGCGCGGTGGTTGGCATGGTGCTGGTGGCCTACAGCGCCGATCGCACCCGCGAACGCCGCTGGCATATCGCCGTTCCCGCGCTGCTGGGCGCAGTCGGCCTGGTGCTGTCGGTGCAATGGCACAACAATACCGTGCTGGCACTGCTCGGCCTGACGCTGGCCACCATCGGCATCCTGACCACCCTGCCGCTCTTCTGGAGCCTGCCGACGGCCTTCCTGGCTGGCACAGGCGCGGCCGCGGGGATCGCACTGATCAACTCGCTGGGCAACCTGGCTGGGTTCATCAGCCCGTATGCGGTGGGCTGGTTGAAAGACATGACGCAGAGCACGGACTCCGGGATGTACTTGCTGGCGGCGTGTCTGGTGGTGGGTGCGGCGTTGACACTCTCGGTGCCGGCGCGGATGGTGAACAAGTAGGAGAATGACGGCGAGCGCCACATCGAGCGCCCGCCCTCTCCCCCAGCCCCTCTCCCGCAGGCGGGAGAGGGGAGCCAACCAGCGGGACCAGAAACGACGCGATCAGACAAACGATTCGGTGTAGCCGTGATTTCCGCCCGAAGGGGCGGGAATCACCCACGGCGATGCGAAGCGAGCCGTCAAGGTGTGCCAAGGCCGTATGGGGCGCCTCGGGATTCGGCGAAAAGAGAGGAAACGAGGGACCCATGTCTGAGTATCGCCTTAAGGCGATGCGAGTTTGGGTCCCGGCCGCTCTTTTCGCCGAAGCCCGAGGGGGTAGTCGCCCCATCCGGCGCGCCTTCTTTGCCTACTTTCTTGGCAAGACAAGAAAGTAGGTCGCCGCCCC
>NZ_JBFTOQ010000044.1:0-56449 GCF_056398045.1 Cupriavidus sp. 05L411
CAGGCAGGCCGCTTCCGCCAAGGACACCCTCGCCGGCGACAAGTACGGCTATGAATTCCGCACCTCGGTCCCCGCCGACAAGTACGGCTACGACTTCCGCGCAACCGACGCCTTCACCGACGGCGCACGCAGCGGCAAGCTGGATACCTTCACCGAAGGCGCACGCATCGCCGGCCTGGACCGCTCGGGGGTTTCGGCTTCGCCGGCTCGCGGATTCGATGCCTATACCGACGGCGCACGTGCCGGCAAGTTTGACCCGTACACCGATGGCGCGCTGGTTGCCGGCCTGGATCGCACCGGCGTATCGGCTACGCCGGCCCGCAGCTTCGATGCCTACACCGACGGCGCCCGCAGCGGCAAGGTCGATGTCTTCACCGAGGGTGCCAACGCTTGATGCATCCGTTAGCAAGCGGTTTCACCGCGCGCGGTGCCGGCTGACAGCCGCGCCGCGCGCTTTGCTTTGAAGCGAGATGGAACAGGTGAGCTAAGGGCTAATGGCTAACGGCTAACGGCTGGATTGCATTTCGCCGTCCACCCGCACCGCAAGGCCCAGCGGATTGCCCGCGCGCAACGCTTGCGGCAGCAAAGCCGCGGGCATGTCCTGGTAGCAGACCGGACGCAGGAAGCGCGCGATCGCCAGCGAGCCGACGGAAGTCGAACGCCCGTCCGACGTGGACGGATATGGGCCGCCGTGCACCATGGCGTGGCTGACTTCCACACCCGTGGCGAAACCGTTCACCAAGATCCGGCCCACGCGCCGCTCCAAGGCTGGCAGGAAGCTGCGCGCAGTGTCGTAATCGGCTTCATCGATGTGGATGGCGGCGGTCAATTGCCCTTCGAGGGATTCCACCACGTGCTGCATGGTGGCCAGGTCCGGGCAACGCACCACCAGCGACGCCGCGCCGAAGATTTCCGCGCGCAGGGCCTCGTGTTCAAGGAACGCTTGCGCGGTGGTGGAGAACAATGTGGCCTGTCCCTGGTATTGCACACCCGCCTGGCCACGCGCCACGGTGCTCACCTGCGGATGGCAGCCGATGGTTTCCACCCCCGCGCCGTAAGCGCGGTGAATGCCGGGCGTGAGCATGGTTGAAGCCGGGATCTGAGCAATCGCCGCTTCGGCCGTTGCCAGGAAGCGCTCCAGATCCGGGCCGTCCACGGCAAGGATCAGGCCGGGATTGGTGCAGAACTGGCCCGCACCCAGCGTCAGCGAGGCAGCGAATGCCTTGCCGATGGCATCAGCGCGGTTGCCCAGCGCGTGCGGGAACAGCAGGACCGGGTTGATGCTGCTCATTTCCGCGTAGACGGGAATCGGCTCGCTGCGGGCTGCGGCGAGCTGCATCAGCGCGGTGCCGCCGGCGCGCGAGCCGGTGAAGCCGACCGCCTTGATGCGATGATCGCTGACCAGCCCCTGCGCGATCTCCAGCCCGGAATCGAACAGCAGCGAGAACGTGCCCTCGGGCAAGCCAAGTTCTTCCACCGCCTTCTGGATCGCACGGCCGACCAGCTCCGAGGTACCGGGATGCGCCGGATGCGCCTTGACGACGACCGGGCAGCCGGCGGCGAGCGCCGACGCCGTGTCGCCACCCGCCACCGAGAACGCCAGCGGAAAATTGCTGGCGCCGAACACGGCCACCGGGCCCAGCGCGATGTGGCGCAGGCGCAGGTCCACGCGCGGCAGCGGCATGCGCTCCGGCTGCGCGGGATCGATGCGCAGGCCGAGGAAGTCGCCCTGCCGCACCACGCCGGCAAACAGGCGCAACTGGCCCACGGTGCGCCCCCGTTCACCTTCGATGCGGGCGCGCGGCAGGCCGCTCTCGCTGACGCAGCGCGCGATCAGCGCGTCGCCGAGCTCCAGGATATTGGCGGCGATCTTCTCGAGGAGCGCGGCGCGTTGCTCAAGCGGCGTTTCGCGATACACATCGAACGCCTGCGCGGCCAGCGCGCAAGCCTGGTCCAGTTGCGCGCGCGTGGCGCCGCCAAAAGCCGGTGTCAGGGTTTCGCCGGATGCGGGATCGATGGCCCGGATCTCGCCATGGGTGCCGCGCACGGACTGGCGGCCAATGAGCAGTTCGCCTGTGAGGTTCATCTTGGGTCCTTGAAATGAAAAAGCGGCGCGTCAGCGGCGCCGCCAGTCGTTCGATATGGATATGGGTTAGAGGATAGGGGATAGGGGATAGCAGCTCACGTCAGCCACGGCTCGCCTTACTTGCCCCAGCGCAGCACCATCGGATCCAGCCGGCGCGCGATCTGCAGCAAGCCGGCACGCGTGGCCGGGTGCATGGGCTGCAAGGGATGGCGCAGCGCGTCGCAGGCAATCACGCCGCCCTCCTTCATCAGCGCCTTGGCGGTTGCCAGCCAGCCTTGCCGGTTCTCATAGTTGATCAGCGGCAGCCATTGCTGGTAATGCTGCGCGGCCAGCTCCGTGTCGCCGGCCTGGTAGGCATCCACGATCATGCGGATGCCATCGGGGAAGCCCGCGCCGGTCATCGCGCCGGTGGCGCCGGCATCGAGGTCGGCCATCAGCGTGATGGCTTCCTCGCCATCCCACGGGCCGACGATGGCGTCGCCGCCAAGCGCGATCAGCTCGCGCAGCTTTACCGCGGCTTGCGGCACCTCGATCTTGAAGTACGAGACGTTGGCAATCTCCTTGGCCATGCGCGCCAGGAACGGCGCCGACAGCGTGGTGCCGCTGACAGGCGCGTCCTGGATCATGATGGGGATATCGATCGCCGCCGAGACGGTCGCGAAGAACTCGTAGATGGCGCGCTCGGGCACGCGGATGGTGGCGCCGTGATACGGCGGCATCACCATCACCATGGCGGCGCCGGCATCCTGCGCGGCACGGCTGCGCTCGGCGCAGATGCGCGAGCTGAAATGCGTGGTGGTGACGATCACCGGCACGCGGCCGGCCACGTGCTCAAGCACCGTGGCCATCAGCAGGCTGCGCTCATCGTCGGTGAGGACGAACTGCTCGGAGAAGTTCGCCAGGATGCAGATGCCGTTGGAGCCGGCGTCGATCATGAAATCGATGCAGCGGCGCTGGCCGTCGAGGTCGAGGCCCCCCTGCTCGTCGAAGATGGTGGGCGCCACCGGGAATACGCCACGGTAGGCGGGATGGATATTGGGCATGGTGTCTCTCTCCTTGTTATGGCTCGGCGACTTGCGGCAGGGAATGAATATACGGCGCGCCACGCCGCGCTGTATATTGAAACCTTTCCATCTCGTGATCGCTTTTACGACTCACGTGGCCGCCCACATGACCGCTCACATGGCCGTCACCCTTCCGGAACCCGAACGCACATGAAAGCCACGCTGGACGTGCTGATGTCCCGCCTGCGCATGAAGCAACTGCAATTGCTGATCGCGCTGGACGACCACAAATCGCTGCACCAGGCCGCGTCGGCCATGGCCATGACGCAGTCCGCGGCCAGCAAGGCCTTGCAGGAGCTGGAAGGCATGCTCGATGCGCCGCTGTTCGAGCGCTCCAAGACCGGCATGCGGGCGAACCAGTTCGGCCACTGCGTGATCCGCTATGCCCGCCTGCTGGCAACGGACCTGACGTCGCTGTGCCAGGACATGGCCGAGATCCGCTCGGGCCGTGGCGGGCACCTGGCCGTGGGCACCATCATGGGCGCGGTGCCGCAGGTGCTGGTGCCGGCGCTCGATGCCATGCAGGCCGACCAGCCGAACCTGTCCATCGAGATCGTCGAGGACACCAGCCTGCGCATGCTGGCGCTGCTCGACGATGGCCGCCTGGACCTTGTCATCGGTCGTGCGCTGGTGAGCGACCAGCCCGCCAGCTATCACTACGAGCCGCTGGGCGACGAGCCGATCTCCGTGGTGGTGGGCTATGCCCACGCGGCGCCGCGCGGCCGGGAACTGGGCTTTGCCGACCTTGCCGGCTACCGCTGGATCGTTTATCCCGGCCAGATGCCCATGCATGCCCTGCTGCAGCGGGAGCTGGACATGGCGGGACTGGGCATGCCGCCCAACGCGATCTCCACCTCCTCCACCTTTGTCACCGTGACCATGCTGCAGCGCAGCGCCAGGCTGGTATCACTGCTGCCGACCAGCGTGGCGGAGCTGTTTGCCCGGCAAAAGCTGCTGCGGATCCTGCCGGTGCGGATGCAGTCCCGGCAACAGACCTTTGGCATCGTGACCCGGCGCGGGGGCTCGCTGTCCGCCGCGGCCGGCCAACTGATCAAGCTGCTGCGTGCCGGGTGCTCGCCAGCCTGAAAGGGCGTTTCAGACCGGCCGCAGGGCGTGCAAGACACACCAGGGGGCTTCCCCACGTATTCCCGCAGGTAATCACCCATTCAATAAACATCATTAGTCAGATATCACTCCCATCCTTATAGTCTGGCTATCCGCGCATCAGCACATCAGCGCAGGCCCATAACAATGATGGAGACAATGATGAAACGATGGATGTCCGGCGCCCTCGCCGGCTTGCTGGGAATTGCCACCGCCATTACCGGCGCCTACGCGCAAGATACCCGCCCGGTACGGTTGATGGTGGGTGCCGCGCCCGGCGGCGGCACCGACGTCATGGCCCGCATCGTCTCCGACAAGCTCGCCGCCATCCTCAAGCAACCCGTGGTGGTGGACAACCGGCCCGGCGCTTCCAACACCATTGCCGCCGACATGACCGCCAAGTCCGCGCCCGATGGCAACACGCTGCTGATGGGTGTGGTCACCTCGCAGGCCATCGCGCCGCACCTGCTCAAGCTGCAATTCAATCCGCTCAAGGACCTGGTGCCGGTGGCGCTGGTGTCGTCGGTGCCCAATGTGCTGGTGGTCAACAACCAGGTGACGGCGCGCGACGTCAAGTCGCTGGTGGCGCAGATCCAGGCCAATCCCGACAAATTCCGCTATAGCTCCTCCGGCGTCGGCAGCACCCAGCACCTGGCCGGCGCGGCGTTTGCGCACCAGATCCATGGCAAGTTGCTGCACGTGCCCTACAAGAGCAGCAGCAGCGCGCTGGTGGACCTGATGGGCGGGCAGGTCGACATGAGCTTCGAGACCATGCCGTCCGTCATCAACCATATCAAGGCCGGCAAGTTGCGCGCGCTGGCGGTCACCGCCGATCAGCGCTCGGCGCTATTGCAGAGCGTGCCCACGCTGGCCGAAGCCGGCGTGCCGGGCATCCAGACCAATGCCTGGTACGGCGTCTACGCCCCCGCCGGCACGCCACCCGCCACGCTGCAAAAGCTGGGCGCCGCGCTGGCCACCGTACTCAAGGATCCCGACACCGTGCGCCGCCTGAACGACGTAGGCGCGCTGCCAGGCACACTCAATGCCGCCCAGTTCGATGCCTTCTCGCGCGCCGAATATGCGCGCTACGGCAAGATGATTGCCGAGCTCGGCGTCAAGCTGGACTGAACCAACATCTCCCGATCACTCTGAGAACCCCATGACCCAACGACCCAGAATCGCCATGGTGCTCGGCGACCCCGCCGGCATCGGCCCCGAACTGATCGCCAAGCTGCTCGCGGACCCCGATACCGCGGCGCGCGCCGATATCCTGCTGATTGCCGATCGCGACGAATGGCGTCACGGCATGCAGGTGGCCGGTGTTGACATCGCACTGCGCGAAACCGATTCGCTGGTGTTCGCCGGCAATGACAGCAACAACGCGGCGCGCCTGTTCCACTGGCAACTCGACGGCAAGCCCGCCTACCAGCGCGGCGTGGCCAGCGCCGAAGGCGGGCGCTACAGCCTCGGCACGCTGGCACTGGCGCTGGAACTGGCCGACGCCGGCAAGGCCGATGCCATCCTGTTCGGCCCGCTCAACAAGAGCGCGCTGCATGCCGCCGGCATGGGGCATAACGACGAGCTGCACTGGTTCGCCGAGAAGCTTGGCTACCACGGCGCCTTCTGCGAGTTCAATGTGCTTGATGGCCTGTGGACCTCCCGCGTGACGTCGCACGTGGCGCTCAAGGACGTGCCCGCCATGATCAACCGCGCCAGCGTGGGCGACGCCATCGACCTGATCGACCAGGCCCTGCGCGGCGCCGGCATGGCCCGCCCGCGCATTGCCGTATGTGGCCTGAACCCGCACAACGGCGACAACGGCGCCTTCGGACGCGAGGAGATCGACATCATCGCGCCGGCCGTGGCCGACGCACAGGCGCGCGGCGTGGCGGCCGATGGCCCGTTCCCCGCCGACACCATCTTCCTCAAGGTACAGGGTGGCCCGGCGCAGCGGCAGTTCGACGCCATCGTCACCATGTATCACGACCAGGGCCAGATCGGCATCAAGCTGATGGGTTTCTCGCGCGGGGTCACCGTGCAGGGCGGCCTGCCGGTGCCGATCACCACGCCGGCCCACGGCACCGCCTTCGATATCACGCAGCAAGGCCGCGCCGACCTCGGCGCCACGCTGCAGGCTTTCCGCATTGCCTGCCAGATGGGCAGCAGCCGCGCGGCCCGCAAAGCCGACTAAGCCCGCTAAGCCCACCAAGCCCACTAAGCCCTCTAAGCCCGCCACCCATTCGCCACCGGCAACCAAACCCACGGAGACTCTCTTGAAAATCACCAACATCCGCACCCGCGTCTTTGAATGGAAGGGCAAGACCGTGCCCCCGCAGGCCCACTTCTGCACCAACGCCACCGACATCCTGTTCGAGCGCGGCGACGCCATGGGCTCCTTCCGCTTCCACGGCTGGCTGGTGGTGGAAGTCGAGACCGACACGGGCCTCGTCGGCATCGGCAACTGCGCGCTGGCGCCGCGCGTGGCCAAGGAAATCATCGACCAGTACCTGGCCCCGATCGTGATTGGCCAGGATCCCTTCGACAATGAATACCTGTGGCAGAAAATGTATCGCCGCACTCATGCCTGGGGCCGCAAGGGCATCGGCATGGCAGCGATCTCGGCGGTGGACATCGCGCTGTGGGACCTGATGGGCAAGGCCGTGGGCAAGCCGGTGTTCAAGCTGCTGGGCGGGCGCACCAAGGAAAAGATCTGGTGCTACGCCTCCAAGCTCTACAACAACGATGACCGCGACGCCTTCCTGGCCGAGGCTCAGAGCTATCTCGACCAGGGCTTCACGGCGATGAAGATGCGCTTTGGCTACGGCCCGAAGGATGGCCCCGCCGGCATGCAGAAGAACATCGAGCAAGTGCGCCTGCTGCGCGAGCTGGTGGGCGACAGCGTCGACATCATGCTGGAGTGCTATATGGGCTGGACGCTGGAGTACGCCCGCCGCATGATTCCGCGCCTGGCCGAATTCAACCCGCGCTGGCTGGAAGAACCGGTGATTGCCGACGACATCGAAGGCTACGCCGAACTCAAGAAGATGAGCCCCTTCCCCATCTCCGGCGGCGAGCATGAGTTCACCTCCTACGGCTTCAAGGACCTGCTGGAGCGCCGCGCGGTGGACGTGATCCAGTACGACACCAACCGGGTTGGCGGCATCACCGCCGCGCAGAAGATCAACGCCATGGCCGAGGCCTGGTCCGTGCCGGTCATCCCGCACGCGGGCCAGATGCACAACTACCACCTCACCATGGCCTCGACCGCATCGCCGATGTCCGAGTTCTTTCCGGTGCACGACGTGGAAGTGGGCAATGAGCTGTTCTACTACATCTTCAAGGGGGAGCCGGCGCCGGACAGGGGGTACCTGCAATTGGACGATAACTTGCCGGGGTTGGGACTGACGTTGAATGAAGCGTATTTCGGGGAGTTCGAGATGCTTGAGTGAGGCCGAAGCCGTTTGAGCGGCGCCCGATCGCATCCGGACAAACGGCTTGCGCGCTCCGGCAAGCCGCGGTTGCGAACGATGCATCAGAAAACATGCCGAAGCCCGACCATCGCGCCCACCTTGCCACCCACCCTTCCTTGCGACTTGATCAGCGAGTATCCGCCAGTGATGCGGTTGTAGTCGGCTTCGACATAGACATCCGTGCGCTTGGAGAAACGGTAGTCGGCGAGAAGATAGGCGGCCGAGCGCCGGCCGCCCGGGTCCTTCTGCTCATCGTGGAATGCGCCCACGCCGACCAGCCAGGCCGGTGACAACTGATAGCTGACGCCGCCGATGATGACTTCGTTTCGGGTGCCAGCGGCGTTGTAGCGGTTAGTGAGGTATCCGGCAGTCGCTTTCAGGCGGCCGCTCGCGTATCCGGCCGTAGCGCCCACGGTCTTTCTTGCCTGCGCGCCATTGGCACTTC
Organism: Cupriavidus sp. 05L411; assembly: GCF_056398045.1. Classification (NCBI taxonomy): domain Bacteria; kingdom Pseudomonadati; phylum Pseudomonadota; class Betaproteobacteria; order Burkholderiales; family Burkholderiaceae; genus Cupriavidus; species Cupriavidus sp. 05L411. The sequence continues at coordinate 8,170 of NZ_JBFTOQ010000044.1, forward strand.
GGGCCTGCTGGTAAAACGCACTCGCCTGGAATTTCTTGTCGTCGTAGCCGAGGCTGATCCCGGTACTGGCATTGGCGCGCGTGTTGCCGGGCACTTCACCGAAGGCGTGGTGCGCGGCCAGCTTCCAGCTGCCGGCCTTTCCTTCATATTTGACCGCATTGTCTTGCCGGCTACCGGTATAGACGCGAGCGATCGCCAGCGTGTCCAGGTTCGGGTTGCCGAAGATCTGCGCGCCTGCCATCGCCTGATAGGCGACGCCATACTGGCGGCCCAGTGTGATCGCGCCGAAACGGCTTTGCATCCCGACAAAAGCCTGCCGGCCGAACATGCGCCCCGTGCCACCGGATGACGCTTGGCCATAGCCCGCGACGGATGACTGCAGGGCACTTCCCGTGCCGAGGTCAAAGCCCGCTTCCAACACATAGACCGCTGCAGTCCCTGCGCCGAGATCCTCTCTACCCCGCAGTCCGAATCGCGACCCGTTCAGCGCGCCCTCCGATAGTTCGAGCTTGCCGTCCCTGGCCGTATTCGCGTTGGTCGCGTACCGGATGCCGGCGTCGACGATGCCGTACAGCGCCACGCTGGATTGGGCATGCGCTGCGCACGCCATCAGTGTTGAGATCGCACCGAGCGAAGTGTGTTTTGCGACGCGCATGGCGAGGCGGTGTCGGTTCATTTGTCCCCCGTGGTTGGGTGTTGTGAGGCCATGTTGCGAGGCCACGTTGTGAGGTAAGGAGGTGCGCGAATCGTGCGATACACCGATGGTGCCGGGGCTGGCGCCGCACACCGGGAATTGCCGGAATCAGTCCGTGGTCATGCCGGCCGCCTGAACCACCCGCTTCCATTTGGCGACCTCGGCGCGCACGAGCGCGCCGAGTTCCTGTGGCGTGCTGGTCTGCACGTAGGCGCCCTGCTCCGCGATCTTCTCCGCGACCGCCTGGTCGCGCAGCGCTGCATTGAGCTCCGCATTCAGCCTGGCGACGATCTCCGGGGGCGTGCCTGCGGGGGAGAACATGGCATACCACTGATCGACCGCGACATCGATCCCCAGCTCGTTCAGTGTCGGCGTGTCCCTCAGCAGCGGCGTGCGCTTGCTGCTGGCCACGGCGAGAACGCGAACCTTGCCGTTGCGGATCTGCGGGTAGGCGGTGAACAAGCTCGGGAACATGATCTGCGTATTGCCCGCGATCGTATCGACCAGCGCCGGCGCGGATCCTTTGTAAGGCACGTGCACCATCAACGTCTGCGTGGCGAGCCTGAATAGTTCCGCCGCGGCATGGGGGGCGGTGCCGTTGCCCGCTGAGGCGTAGTTCAGGTTCGCATTCTTGTTACGTGCCAGATCGATCAGTTGCTGCATATCGCCGGCTTTCACCATCGGGTTGACGACAACCAGGGTGGGGGAATTGGCGACCATGCCGATCGGCGCGAAATCCTTGACGGGGTCGTAGCGCAGCTTCTGAAGAGCCGGGTTGATCCCATGCGTCGCGATGTATCCGAACAGGATGGTATGCCCGTCCGGCTTGGCCCGCGCAACATACTCGGATGCGATCGCGCCGTTGGCGCCGGCACGGTTCTCCACCACTACCGGCTTGCCGAGCGACACGCTCATGCGCTGGGCGATCACGCGCGCCATGGCATCGTTGCCGCCACCCGCCGAGGTTGGAACGACGATCGTAATGTTCTTGTCGGGGAAGGCGTGCGCCACGCCGACAGTGAGGGCCAGCGCGATGGCACAGGCGTGCCTGAAGGTACAAGTCATGATGGTCTCCTGGTGTTTTTTGTCGTGATGCGATGCTGGTCGAAGCGCCCTGGACGTCAGCCCAGCACTTCGTCGGGAACGGACAGCATGCCTTTCATGATGCGTCTGGCGGTGCGCACTAGCCCGATGCGGCGGAAGCGCGGCGGGCCGCCATCACGCTCCAGCTCGACGTGGACTTCGATGCTGCCGGCAGGGTGATGCACCACGATGCGGCCCTCCGGCGAGAGCGTCGAAGCAAGCCCGTTGGCCACTGTCCCAGGCACGCAATAGGCCGCTGCAATACCGACTGCACCGGTCACAGCGTGTGCCGCGTGGCAATGCGAAGGGGTGAAATAGCGCGACGTGATCTCATTCGCCCTGCCGTGGCGGCTGACGAGAACGGGCTTCGGAATGACGCTGTTGCTGACGTCGCCCAGCCCCATCCGGCGACCAGCCTCCCTGCGCAGCGACTCCAGCCGCGCGAGCATCGCCATATTGGCATCGAGCGCCATGGGGGTTTCGTCTCCACGCACGCCGAGCGAGGCCGCATGAACGACTACGAGAGGCATGGCGGCATCGATGCAGGTAACCAGGACCTCGTCGATCACGTCGATCGTGTTCCCGGTCGGGAAGATGGCGCCGGTCACGCGCCCCCATGCATCCAGGAAGTTCAGCATGATCGGGGCCGCGGTCCCGGCAACGCCATCAATCCGCGTATCGCCGGCGTAGGTCACCTGGCCGCCCGGGGTCTGGACCACGGCTTCGACGACTGACGAGGTATTGACGTTGAAGATGCGGATGGTGGTCGCGCACTGGCCAGCGTGCACCAAGCCCTCCTCGATGGCAAATGGCGCCACGGCGGCTAGCATATTTCCACAGTTGGGACGGGTGTCGACCCGATTCCTGTCGACCGCAACCTGCGCAAACAGATAATCTATGTCGCATCCTGGCCGATGCGAGCGCGACACGATCGCCGCCTTGCTGGTCAGCGAACTGCCACCACCAAGCCCATCGACCTGCAACGCATGGGGCGAGCCCATCGCCGACAGCAATACCTGATCCCGCCTGGCCGGGTCATCGGGCAGCCAGTCCGCACGGAACAAGGGTCCGCGGGAAGTGCCGCCACGCATCAATACACAGGGAATGTCTTTGCTCATGCATTTATGATGTCCTCAAGGTAATCATCTGTATATTGCAATCCCAGGAGACTTCGTTGCATGGCACGCATCAATTTCGATTTGCAGGAACTACAGGCATTCGTGGCCGTAGCGGACCGGCTGTCGTTCCGCGCGGCTGCGGACGACCTCCACCTCTCGCCGCCGGCACTGAGCCGGCGCATTGAAAAGCTCGAAGGCATCCTGGGTGTCAAGCTGTTCGAACGCAGCACGCGCCACGTTGCATTGACGAACGTCGGACGCCTGTTCCTGGATCACGCACGGGCGGCACTCGAGGAGCTTGAGGGAGGGGTGCTGAACATCACGGACCTTGCCGCGCAACGCAGCGGCCTGGTGACGGTGGCCTGCGTGCCGTCCGCCGCCTACTACTTCCTGCCATCGGTGATCCTGCGATTTGCGCAGCACTACCCGCGCATCCGTGTCCGTGTGCTGGATGAGAGCGCCAACACCGTGCTGAATGCCGTCATCACCGGGCGCGCGGACTTCGGCATCAACTTCATCGGAACGCAGGAGCCGGACGTGGCCTTTGAAGGGATCTTCAGCGAGAAGTTTGTGCTAGCTGTCTGCCATACGCATCCGCTTGCGCGCCGCAAAAGCGTAAGGTGGTCGGAGCTGGCCGACGAGCGGTTCATGACTGTCGACCGCTCCAGCGGCAATCGCGTACTGATTGACTCTGCCTTGGCAAACTGCGAACGCAGGCCGACAAGCTTTTTTGAGGTGGCGCATGTGTCGACGCTGCTCGGGCTGGTCGAAGCCGGGCTGGGCGTCGCCGCGGTGCCGCGCCTGGCCCTGCCCGTGAAGGCGCATGCCACATTGCGCGGCATCCCGCTGGTCGAGCCCGAGGTATCGCGGACCCTGGGCCTGATCACCCGGCACAGCGTACCGCTCTCGCCCACGGCCAAGGTGCTTTGCGACATGGTGCAGCAAATCGCCAGGCGAGCGCTATAGGGCGGCAGCCGACGGCCATCGCGTGGCGGACTACATGGATGACATCGGTGATGACCATCCTGTTGCCGCGGTTTGCTTCACCCCTTCACCGCCACCGCCTGCAGCAACGCCCGCACCAGCGCCTGCAGCGGTTCGCTATGCTCCGTGCGCCGCAACCACATCGCGCCCACCGCGGGCAGGTCCCACGTGAGCGTATGTGGCAGCACAGCCGCGCTGCCAGTGGCTGCGAGCTCGGCCGCCACCGCGCGCGGCACGATGGTGATGGCGCGTGGCTGGTTGCGCATCAGCGTGGCGATGGTCTTGATCGAATAGGTTTCCACCATTGGCGTGGGCGGCACCGCGCCGGCGGTGGCGAACAGCGTGTTGATGGTGCGCCGGATCGGCGTGTGCGCGGGCGGCAGGATCCAGTCCAGCGCCGCCAGGCGCTGCCAGTCCAGCTTGCCGCGCGCGAGCCGCGCAGCGGCGTCCACAGGCACCACCAGCGCCGGTTCCTCGCGGTAGAGCGGCGTCTGCGCGATGTCGTCGCCGGGCGCGTAAAAGGACCGCGCGATCACGCAATCAAGCTCGTGCGCGCGCAGCGCCGCCACCAGTTCATCCGTGGTGCCCTCGCGCACCAGCACCGCCACGCGCGGCTGCTGCTGCAGGCCGTGCGAGCAGGCCGCGTCCAGCACCACCGGCGCCACATAGGGAATCACGCCGATGCGCAGCCGCCCATGCAATCCGGCGCCGATCACCGCCAGCTCCCGCCCCAGCGCCTCCGTATCCGCCATGGCCAGCCGCGCATGCGCCAATACCGCCGCGCCGGTCCCAGTCGGCTCCAGCCCCCGGCGCGAACGCACGAACAGCGGCACCATGAAGATCTCCTCGATCTCCCGCAGCGCCTTGGTCACGGCGGGCTGGGTCAGGTCCATCTCGGCCGCCACGCGCGAGACCGAGCGCTGGCGGTCCAGCGCCAGGAGCAGCGCGAGGTGCTTCAGGCGCAGGCGCGAGATGAGGTTGTGCTGGAGTTTGTCGACTGGTGAGGGCAATGAAAGTCCTGGGCCTGTGCGCGTTGCAAGCCTTTGATTCTACTAGGGCACATTTGAACCACCGGCACTGGCACTGGCACTGGCAGCGTACGTGCGGTAACGCGCGGACCGCGGTCATGACGTTGTAGCACAATGCCTGGCGGATCCCGGCTGGACCTCAGCGCCGAAATCGTCACTTCTATGAGAAGACACGATGAACAGGGTCACAGGCCACCTGGCCGTCCTCCTCGCATTGAGCCTGTTTGTCATTCCTGGTGCGCAGGCGTCCGACATCGTCTGTAAAACAGCGCCCGGTGTGGCCCCTGCCGGCTGCCAAGGCCCGGCCGCAAGCCACCTGGCATGCGCGCGGCAAGCAGACAAACGCCCACGCGCGGCGCGGCTTATCTGCGATTACGCCCTTCTGTCGATTGGCTATGAGCGCATCTATGCCGAGCAGCAACGGCAGCTCCACGCGGGTGCAATTCGCAAAGCGGACATCGTAGCCTGGCGCAAGAAGCGGGACGCTTGCGACTCCGTGCACTGTCTTGACGGTGTCTTCGCACAATGGCCGCAGCACGATGCCAGGCCGAAGTCAGCCCGGGACGCCAATCGCTCTGGCAAGCGGCACGAGAAGCTGGAAGCGCATAGCAGCCCACGACGCGGCGAAGCAGCAAGGCCAATGCCCCCCAGACAGAATCCGCCAGCTCCGGCGCAGCCGATGGCCGCGCTGCACAACGCGCCACCGGCCATGACCGCCACCACGACGGAAACATCCGTCCACGCTTTGCCGACGGTCGCCGCTGCGCCCCCTCTCGCCAACAAGACGGCCTCCGGCCCCAAGGGCACTCTTGGTAACCTGGCCTGGTTTGGCGCGTTCGGCATGAGCCTGGCCTACCTGCTCAAACGCGGACGGGACGGGCGCTTGCACAAAGTGGTTGCGCAGTGCCGGAGCACGCCGGCGCCCATGCTGGTGTTGTACGCATTAATCGTTGTGAATGTCCTGCTTCTGCTCTTCGCGTTGGCGAAGGGCTAGTCCGAGTGCGGCCATGGCCCGTGCTATGCATAACCAATCTGTTATGCAACGATAATTTATTGACCAAAAACAGTTATCCGGTGACCTTATACTTCCTGGCACCAACCCACTCGGCTTGCGTTGCGCGCTTGAGCGCCAGCGCGTTTCGCCACCCTGCCCGATCCGCCACGGAGTCTCCATGTTCACCACCCGCCCGGAAATCGTCGGTACCTTTGGCGTGGCCTCGTCCACCCACTGGCTGGCCTCGCAAACCGCCATGAGCGTGCTGGAGCGCGGCGGCAACGCGTTCGACGCGGCCGTTGCCGGCGGCTTTGTGCTGCAGGTGGTGGAGCCGCACCTGAACGGCCCGGGCGGGGAGGTGCCCATCCTGCTGTGGAGCGAGCGCGAACGCGCGGTGCGCGCCATCTGCGGGCAAGGCCCGGCGCCCGCGCTGGCCGACCCGGCCGCGATGCGCGCCATGGGACTGGACCTGGTGCCCGGCATCGGCCTGCTGCCCGCCACGGTGCCCGGCGCCTTCGGCGCGTGGCTAACCATGCTGCGCGACTATGGCACCTGGACGCTGGCGGATGTGCTGGCCCCCGCCATCGGCTATGCGCGCGACGGCTTCCCGCTGGTGCCGCGCATCTCGCAAGCCATCCTGGCGGTGCGCGAACTGTTCCAGAACGAATGGCACAGCTCGGCCGATGTCTGGCTGCCTGATGGCCGCGTGCCCCGCCCGGGCAGCCTGCATACGCTGCCTGGCGTGGCACGCACCTATACCCGCATCGTCGAGACGGCCGAAGCCGCCAGCGGCAAGCGCGAGCAGCAGATCGACGCCGCGCTGGATGGCTGGTACCGGGGCTTCGTCGCCAAGGAAATCGACAGCTTCTGCCGTACCCAGGCGGTGCGCGACACCACTGGCGAGCGGCATAAAGGACTGCTGCGCCATGAAGACATGGTGCACTGGACACCCACCGTGGAGGCGCCCGCCACGCTGGATTTTGGCCGCTATACGGTGGCCAAGTGCGGCATCTGGAGCCAGGGCCCGGCGTTCCTGCAGCAACTCGGCATGCTACGCCACGCCGATCTCGCCGCGCACGCGCCCACCTCGCCCGAGTTCGTGCACCGCATTGCCGAGGCGGCCAAGCTGGCCATGGCCGACCGCCTGGCGTGGTACGGCGACCCCAACTTTGGCGATGCGCCGCTGGCTGGCCTGCTCGACCCCGGCTACCTCGCCGCACGCGCGCGCCAGATCGGCGAACGCGCCTCGCTCGACATCCTGCCGGGCACCGTCGATGGCCGCGCGCCACGCCTGCCTGACCTTGGCGCGGCGCAGCGCACGCTGCGCCACGCCGATGTGCGCTTCGGCGTGGGCGAGCCCACCTTTGCGGCCATGCCGCCGGTAGCGGAATGGGCCGAGCGCGAGATCTTCGTCGGCGACACCTGCCACATCGATGTGATCGACCGCGAGGGCAACATGGTCGCGGCCACGCCATCGGGCGGCTGGCTGTCGTCCAGCCCGGTGATTCCCGAGCTGGGCTTCGCGCTCAATACCCGCCTGCAGATGACCTGGCTGGAGCCGGGCCTGCCCAACACGCTAGCGCCGGGCAAGCGCCCGTGCACCACGCTGTCGCCCTCGCTCGCGCTGCGCGACGGCGAGCCCTATATGGTCTTCGGCACCCCCGGCGGCGACCAGCAGGACCAATGGTCCGTCGCTTTCTTCCTGCGCCACGCCGTGCACGGCATGAACCTGCAGGAAGCCATCGATGCGCCTGCCTGGCATGTCGATCATTTCCCCGGCTCGTTCTGGCCGCGCTCGGTGGTGCTCAACCGGCTCAGCGTGGAGTCCCGGCTGCCCGAGGACACCATCGCGGCGCTGCGCGCGCGCGGCCATGAGGTCAAGGTGGGCGAGCCCTGGTCGGAGGGGCGGATGTCCGCCTGCACGCGGGAGCGCGATGCGCAGGGGCGGCTGGTGCTGCGCGCCGGCGCCAATGCGCGTGGCATGCAGGGATATGCCGTGGGCCGCTGACGATGCATTGGCTCACTGGTCCACTGTCTGCTGGACCCGACTTGCAGGATCGAATCAAACCGGATCGCACCGTGCGGTTCGCATAGCCATCGGAGAAGGAAAGAGATGAAAGCCGTTTTGAAGCGCTGCCTGCTGGGCCTTGCCACGTTCTCGCTGTTTGCCGCCGCCTCGGGCGCTGGCGCCGCCGATCCCTTCCCGCAAAAGCCCATCACGCTGATCGTGCCGTGGGCCGCCGGCGGCTCCACCGACATCCTTGCCCGCGTGCTGTCCGAGCACCTGACCCGCTCGCTCGGCCAGCCGGTGATCGTCGACAACAAGCCCGGCGCATCCGGCAACATCGGCTCTGCCATGGTGGCGCGCGCCAAGCCCGACGGCTACACGCTGCTGGTCGGCTCCATGAGCACGCACGCGATGAACCCCGCGCTGATGCCCAACATGCCCTTTCGCGGCGTGGAAGACTTCACCCCGCTGGGCCTGCTGGCCTTTGTCACCAACACCATGGTGGTCAACCCATCGGTACCCGCGCACAACGTCAAGGAGCTGATCGCCTACGCGCGCGCCAACCCCGGCAAGCTGGCCTATGCCAGCGCCGGCCCTGGCTCCACCAACCACCTGAGCGCGGTGCTGTTCGAAAAGATGGCCGGCGTGCAGATGCTGCATGTGCCCTACAAGGGCGGCGCGCCCGCCGTGGTCGACACTGTGGCCGGGCAAACGCAATTGCTGTTCTCCGCCGGCACGCAAACCCTGCCCCACGTCAAGGCCAACAAGCTGCGCCTGCTCGCCGTGACCGAAGCCAAGCGCTCGCCGCTGCTGCCCAACGTGCCCACCGTGGCCGAGACCGTGCCCGGCTATGAGCTGTCCGTGTGGTACGGCGCCTTCGGCCCGGCCGGCATGCCGCCAGCGCTGGTGGCACGCCTGAACCAGGAGATCAACAGCATCATGTCACTGCCGGACGTGAAGGAAAAGATGAACGCCATCGGCGTGGAAACCGCCACCTCCACACCGCAGCAGTTCGGCACCATCCTGCGCCGCGACGCGGACCGCTATGGCAAGTTGATTCGGGACCTGGGCATCAAGGGAGAGTGAAGCCGTGACCGATATCGTGAATGATGCCGCGCCCTCCGTCGTGACCTTGCCTGTGGCCTTGCTAGCCTCGCTATGCGACACGCTGGCGCGCGCAGCCAAGCCCGCCATCGCCTTCGATGCGATCGGCAGCGCCACTGCCGCGCTGCTGGGCCCGGGGCTGCTCACCATCAACGCCTACCGGCGCGCCAGCTCCGAAGTGGTGCGGCTATGGTCCTCCGACACTGCCGCCTACCCCGTGGGCGGCCGCAAGTACAAGGCTGATACGCCGTGGACACGCTGGGTGTTGCATCAGGGCGAGGTCTTCGTGGGCGAGGGAGACGCGGCGCTTGAAGCCGTGTTCGACGATATCTCGACGATTCGCGGGCTTGCGCTTTCGGCCGTGGTCAATGTACCGGTATGTGAGCGCGGACAATGCGTAGGGACGTTCAACTTCCTTGCGGCGCGCGGCGCGTGGACGCAGACCGAGGTGGCCGTGTTGCGCTTGCTCGCGCAGATGGTGGCGCCGGCGGTGATGGCGGCTAGCCCGGCGGTGGGAGCAGAGCGCTGAGACGGGACGTCCGGCATCCGCGTTGCCGGCCAGCGAAACGTCTACTGTCGGCATTCCGGCGCTTTGCAGGGACCTGACGGAGATCCCTGCAAGGCGCCAGAAGCCGGATCATGCTCCAGTCAGTTAGCTGCGACCAGCTTCTGATAGGCAAGGAACAGCTCGTCCGCGGTAGCAAAGCCATCGATCCGCAGCCATGGATTGCCCGGCGCCGCACGCAGGAATACCACGGGACTGTGGTTCATCTTGTCCTCGTGATAGACGTTGAATGCGCGCTGCGTGGCAACGCTCGCGGCAACAGCGCCGGTGTAGTGCTGCCATTCGGGACCCGCTCCGAACTTCATCGCATATTCCCGCAGGCGCGACGGCGTGTCCTGCTCCGGGTCGATCGAGATCGACACCATGTGCACCTTGTCCCTGTTCGGGCCAAGCTCGCCCTGCAATTGCGAGAGCGTCTGGCTGATCACCGGGCAAACGGATGTGCAAGTGGTATAGATGAACGTCAGGACCACGGGGCGGCCGTCGTCCAGTTCATCCTTCAGGGAGACGGTACGGCCATCGTCTCGTACCAGCGTCACGGATGGCAGTGAGTAGGCCGCGGTGGATGTGCGCGTGTCCCGCATCATGTGGTGATGCGCATGCGGATCGGCGCCATCGTGCGCCAGCGCATACGGCATCACCGCCGCGATCGTGCTCCCCGCCGCAAGGGCCGATACCAGCGCCCTGCCCCATCGTTCTTTGAACGCGCTCATGGAAACCTCCTTCAGCAATTATCGACACGCTGCGCTAGCGGATCATGGCAATCCGCACATCCCTCCGGATGGACCTTCACCTGGATGCTTCCCTACGGCACCGTCCACTCCCCGTCCACGGTCAGCCGTGTATGCTCAGGCTCCGCGAACCGGACGATGTATCCCCCTTTGGAAGCGAAACGCTGGCCCGGCCCAAGCGTCAGGCGTGGATAGTAGCCGGTGATGATGCGGCGCTCTATCATGTCGTCCATGCGCTCCACCAGATAGTCACGCGCAAACGCGTCGACCATGTGGCTCAGCGTCTCAGCCAGCAGGCCACAGGCAAGAAACGTGTCCGCCTGCGTCTGCTCGGCGACGACCGGGATACGCCGGATCGCAAACCAGCCCAGCGCATAGTCCACGCGCACACGCCGGCGCTCTGGCAGGTCGACGGGATAGGCGAGGCGAGTCACGCCGCGCCAGCCCGCAGGCAACGGCGTGCGCTCGAGCCCGCCCATCAGGCCAGACATGAACACGTCGGCGCGCGGCGGCGGCGCGTTGCCAAGCGCGGCGATGTCGCCAGGCCGCAGCCACAGCATGAGCGCGTCCGCGCCCGCTGCGCCGCGCAGCGCTTGAGCCACGCTCTCGCCGTTGGCGAGAGCGTGGCTGGATACCGCGACGCCGTGCCCCTTCAGCTTGACGGCGAGCGCCTTGGCCGCCGGCTCCCCGCTGTCGCCGGCACGATAGAACTGGCGCACCGACTTCGCCACCTTGCCACTGCCCGCATCCAGGATCTTCTTCGCGATCAGGTCCGCTTCCAGCAGCACGCCGCTGGAGAAATACAGGGAATAGAAATCGGTATCGCTGTTGACTGGCACCTCGATATTCGGAAACAGGCATGGCACGGATTCCTGCTCGCAGAAAGCATGGACCGGCGCCCAGTTCCTGCCGCCGAGCCCGGACACCACGGCAAGGACGGGCTCCGCCGCCAGATGCCGCTTGAGTTGATCCAGCCAGGTCGCTTCCGGGCCGGTGAGTTCCCAGACATGCAGTTGCCAGCGGCGATTGACCATGAACATCATCTTGCGCGAGGTGCGTAGCGCAGGGGTCGGCCCGAGCGGAAACGTATTCTTGTCGGCGAAGTAGTGGTCCAGCACATCCAGCATGCCGCGGCGCTTCACGGGATCCGCGTCGGGCGTGATGATGGTAGCGAAATGGAGTACCGTGTCCGTGACCCCCGGCGGCCTGCGTTGGTCCATCCGCTTCAGGTATGCGATCAGTGCGGCCATGTCGGCATCGTTCAGCGCGAATTGCGGCATCAGGTAGTTGAGTGGCCGGCCTTCCGAGTCCAGGCCTTCGCGGATGGCTCGGGCAACGGTGTCATCGGTATACGGATCGCGATCGGCCCGCATGCCCTCGACGTAGGGGAGGTCGAGGTCCTCGAGGCTCTTGGCGCGCGGGTGAAAGAGATAGCGCCCGGTGATCGGCGGCACGGTGCCAAAGCCCTCCTTGGCGCCGAGGCCGCTGCGCCGATGGCAATTGACGCAGGCCGCGGCGGCCCCCTGCATTCGCATGCCGCCATCGCGGATCGCGTCGAGCGGCGCCCCCGAAGGCAGCTCGCCGCGCTGGAAAATCGCTTCGCCGGCATCCGTTGCCGAGGCGCCACTGGCTTGGCCGCCAAACCCCGTCAGCGCAGCGGCGACGAAGCCCGCTACGAGCGCCCGCAGCGCGGATAGTCCCCGGCTCATCGCTATGGCGCCGGCCAGGCCATATCGCCCGAACCTGGCCGCGCCTGGGCATCGATCGACACCGGCTTATCCTGCCTCGGCGTGCCGGGCTTGGCGAACATCCAGTCGCCCAGCGAGGGGTTGAACGAGACTTCGTCAATCACGAGCTTGTCCGTTGCCTGGGCCGTCGCGACGCCGCTCTCGATCGTGCACGGAATCTGGAGCCCGTCGATTGCCCTGTAGTCGCGATAGAAGACAGTGACTGTGTGCGACTGTCCCAGGACATTGCGAGATTCGCGGTCGTATTTGAGTTCCAGGAATGTCTTCGCGTCGATCCACAGGCGGCGGCTCCCGCCCGAGGGTAGCCGGATGCCAAGGCGGTATGCCTTGTGCCCTTCGACTTCATCGACGCCGTCGAGCGTCACGGCGATACCCTTGGCCTCGTAGTCCATGAGCGGCCCGTCGATCACCTGCTCGTCATGCGCGAACTTCACCTCTTCCATCGAATAGGGCTGCAGATTCGGCTTGCCGCCCTGGGTCGGGTGGAGCTTCCAGCCATGGCTGCCATCAAAGACGCGCACGGCCATCTGATTGAGCGCGGTGATCTCGAAGCGTGTCTTGTTGGGACGCTTCATGGCCAGCAAAAAACGGGCAGGCGCGTTCGCGCTCTCCACGTGTCCGACCCAGACCATGGTCTGGATCTTCCGCCAGGCCTCAAGTCCTCCCCGTGCGGCAGCGTTCTTCTCCACGATCTGGGCCACGCTCAAATCGGGCGACGGCGATGGCTGCGCCGCCAGCGCCGCCAGCGCCGCCAGCGAGACACAAGCGGCGAGAGCCCCGAGGGCGATCCGTCTGATAGTCATAGCCCCCCCTTACTTGCCGGGTAACCTGGCCGACGCCAACTGCGGTTTCGCAAACACGGCATCGTCCACCGGCTGGTTCATCGCCACATGCTCGACGGTCATCCGGTGGGCCTTCTTGACGCCTTCGACAGCGGTCTCCAGGACATGCGGCATCTTCAGCCCGCCCTCCGTCTTGTAATCCCGGTAGTAGACGGCAACACCATGCATCCTGCCGTCCAGCTTGCGCGGCTCGCCCTCCATCTTCAGTTCGAGAAAGCTCGTTGCGTCCACCCACAAGCGCCGCTCCACGCGGTCCTTCATCGTCAGCTTGAGCTTGTAGGCCTGGTGCCCCTCCACGGACTCCATCCCCAGCAGTTCCACCTTGGTGCCTTTCCTGGCGTAGTCGACCAACGGGCCATCCAGCTCCGCGGCTTGCGCGGCGATCTTGGCCTCGGCTGCGCTGTACGGCTCGACCTCATCGCGCCCCAGGAAGGGCCTGACCTTCCACCCTTGCGCCCCGTCGTACACCTGCAGGGCCGTCTGGTCCTGGAAGCGAAGCTCGAAGCGGCTCTTGTGCGGCCGCTTCATCGTGGCCACGTACGGCAGCATCACGTCCTTCTTGCCGCCGACATCGATCTGGCCCGACATGGTCAGACTGCTTACCGCCCGCCAGGCTTCAAGCCCGCCGCGAGCCGCCACGTTCCTGTCGGCGATCTGAGCGGCCGTCAGCCGGCTCCCCGATGCGCTTTCCGTCGCCGCGCCGGCAGACCCCGCCAGGGACGCCAGCCCCAATGCCAGGAAGAGAATTCGGTTCATGAGCACACCCCCCTCAATCCATACCTCACAGATCGCGCCCACGCGCGATCATTCAACCACCAGGCCGTCGATATGAAAGGCACCGATCATCACGTTGACGCGGTCCCCGGTTTTAATCAGGTTGCCTTTGTTGGAAAACACCATCCAGTATTCCTGGCCGACCGCCAGCGGGCCCGATTGCCGCAACTGGCCAATCTTGTCCATGACAGGAATCTGCAGAAGTGCCCGACTCCTTTGCCCGAGCAGGTAGGGCGTCGCATTCTTGTCGCCCAGCATCTGGGCGATCCTGGGGTCGGTCACGCGATAGCTAAAGCGGATCAGGTTGCCCGATGCAGTCTGGCGTACGTGCAGATCCTCGACACCGCCGTAGAGATCGTAGTAGGCCTTCGCGTGCTTTGGCAGCTTCACCGGCGTATAGGGCGAGGTCCTGGCGGACGGCGAAGGCGCATGTGTCAGCGCCGCCGAGGGCGCTTCCTGCGGGAAGGCCGAGTCCGCCAGGGCCCTACCCGCCCAGACGCCACCGGCGAGCAACATCGCGATCGTCATCAAGTTTCTGGTATGGCTGGACATCTTCTTATGTCATCCCTGGCGCTTACCTGTTCCTGGCTCCTCGATGCAGGAGGGGGCGCCCAGAGCCGCTCCCCTCCCCCCCCCCTTTTCCACCTCGCGCTCCTCCCCCTTTTCCTAACGTATTGCCACGCCAGTCAAGGCCGAGCTCTGCGTACCGGCGCTATCGGAAATGCTGAGCGTCCCCTTCTGAGCCGAGTTCGCTGCGTCGCGGCCGCTAGGCCTGAACCGCACGGCGATGGCGCAGGTGCCGTTCGGAGTCAGGCTGGTGATCCTGCTGCCCGCGTTCGGGTTGACGGCGCCGCAGGTCGTCTGCTGTGCAACGATGACGAAGTTCGCGCTATCCACCGTGATCGCCGGGTTCGCAATGCCAGTCAACGGTACGCCTCCCGTATTCTTCAGCGTAAAGACATGAACCGGCCCTGCCTCGCCCCGCTCGACGCTGCCGAAGTCCTGGGTCTGCGGCGTCAGGGTCGCGCCGGATGCGGCGCTTGCCACGAACTCGACCGCGCCGATATCGAACTTCGCGCCTTGCGGCCGGACGGTACCGAAGAAGTCGTGATTCGGGGCACCCGCGTCGGTGGCGGTGTCGATTGCCGGCGAACCGGACGTGATCGCGTAGTTGCCAAGCGGCACGTTGTAGCCCGGGCTGCCCGATGGGATGCTGGCATTGAACAGGGAGAGCGGTCCGTAGGACATATTGATCCACTGGTTGCCTTCATCCGGGGTCGCCGTCGGCATCAGGCCGAAGAGCGGGTTGGGCAGCACCGCGTCCGCAATGCCCGGAGGCACGGCGAACCCAATCCCGCCACCTTCCGGCGGCACGCGCGAGCCATTGCAGTACTGGCTGATCACGGCTGGGTTGGAGCCCTGGTTGTTTGCCCCCTGATAGTCCCCGGCGTCGGTCAGGATCGAGTACAGGGGAGTAAGCGTCAGGCCCGACTCATGCTTGTTCGGAGCGGAGTCGCCAAAGGCCCCGATGTCCCA
The DNA here is from genome assembly GCF_056398045.1 of Cupriavidus sp. 05L411. NCBI lineage: Bacteria > Pseudomonadati > Pseudomonadota > Betaproteobacteria > Burkholderiales > Burkholderiaceae > Cupriavidus > Cupriavidus sp. 05L411. The sequence goes on from NZ_JBFTOQ010000044.1 coordinate 23,379, forward strand.
ATAGACCGCCTTGGGATCGCAATAGCCCGTTGTCTTGCCCGTCTGGCTCAGCGTGGGGTTCAAAGTCACCAGGTTCTGCAAGCCGGGGATCGTGGCGTTGGGTCCGCCCACCGTGATGTAGAACGAGCGGTTCTGCCAGAACAGATTGTTGGACAGCACCGGGTTCGAGAACGTCGTACATGCATGGGTCGCACCCGGGTCCGTCCCTGCCGGGCAAGTCACCGCGGCGTTGCCGAACGCGGCGATGAAGTTCGGCGTGTGACGCGCCGTCTCCAGTCCGGCCGGCTGGTAGGCCGAGGTCGTGATCGGGTCGCAGGTGGTCTCCGCGCCCACCGTGGTGCAGTTGGTCGGCGGCGGCACATTGGCCTGGGCAGCCGCGGGCGTGTTGAAGAGTACGCCCGCCGACGCAGTCGTGTCGTTGGAAACGACCGTGTTGTTGATGAAACTCACACCCACGGCATCCTGGATCGACACGCCGCCTCCCGCCCAGCCCGCGACGTTATTCGCGATGATGTTGTTGGTGACGGAGACCCGGTACCACTTCGACGAGTCCTTTGGACTGCGTTGTACATCGGTACCATTGATGTTCTGCAAGCGCAGCCCACCGCCTTTACCGCTTTCCGCTGTGTTGCCGATCAGCAGGTTGCCGTCAATCGTCAGGCCCGGGCCGACGCCATCGGACAGCTGCGGTGCGCAATCGACGTCGACGGTCTGGTTCTCGCAGAACGTGCCGTCCGGCGGTACCCCCTGGACGATGACGCCGCCCCCGTAGGTAGGTAACGTCGGATTGTTGCTCTGGTTGAACAGCACCACGTTGTGCGAAATGTCGCCGTTGTAGCTGAAGCCGAAGTGGGCAACACCGCCGCCGTCGCCACTGCTCATATTGCCGCACACCCAGTTGTAGTTGAAATGGTAGTTGTCGGCCCCCGAGCAGAAGGTCACACCACCTACCGACGACGGCGTGGTCGAATTGATCTCGTCGCCGTAGGAAGCGTTGGCGGTCACCGAGTTGTGGTGCACATTCACGTTCATGTTGTAGCCAAACGGAATCTGGGTCACGCCGTCGGCGCCGATGGTGCCGTCCGGCACCTCGACCTGGCCGATCGTGATCCCGCCCGTGAGCGTGCCGGCGTTGCCGAAGACCCGGTTGTTCGAGACCTCCATGTTGTGGTTCCAGCCGTGCAGGAAGATGCCACCACCGCCTTGCGAGCTGTTGGTGAAGGTAATGCCATCGATGCGCGACGGGTTGCAGAGGAAATTGCCGGGATTATTAGCGCAATCCGCGGCGCTTGTCGTCAGCGGCGTGCAGATGCCGTTCGCGACGCAGTTGGGGTCGGGCTGCCCGTTGACGTCCTGCACGCCTTTGGCCAGCACCGTAATCGCCGCACCTTCGTACGCCCCCATCAGCGTCGGCTCGATCAGTAGCTCTCCCAGGTTGCCGTTGAGCGTGTTGTCCCACCCGACGGTCGGCTCGAATGGTATGGGGTCGATCTTCCGCTGCATGGTTGACGGGCAACTGTAGGTGTTGGTGGGATCGAAGGGATTCGACGACGAGATCGCTCCACCATTGCGGGACACGCCGAACAGGCAGCTGACCTGCGCACGCCACGGATCCATCTTGCCTGAAGGGTGCGTATTCGCATTGACCGTCACCGACGCAGCGCCAACGCCTTGCAGCCGGACCGGTTTCCACATCAGCAGCATCTCCTTGTAGACACCCGGGCCCACGATGATCAGGTCGCCTGGGGTAGCGCGGTCGATCGCCGTCTGGATGGCGTTGCTGGTGGCGTTCTCGCCAGCGACGTACGCCGGCGCCTTCCCGCCGATGCTGACGCTGACCGAGTCGACGGACTTCTTGCCATTGCCTGCCGTGATCACCAGTTCGCCGTGATCGGTCGACAGCGTCGGCACCGTGACCGTGATCGACTGGTCGGTCCAGGACGTGATCTGCGCCGGCACGCCACCGATGCTCACGCTCGACGCAACGGTGCAGGCGCCACCGACGGTGGTGCACTGGCTACCGAAACCGTAATGGCGCGTGATGAACTTCTGGTTGTACGGCGCCTTGGTCGCCCCTGGCCCGCTGTAGGCATGGTTGATCACCTGCTGGTCGCCCAGCGCACTGATGGTCAGGCTGTGGCCCGCGGCGCTGACCCAAGGACCGGCACCACCGTTGCTGGTATCGCCCACCACCATCGAGATCGCGGGAGTGGCATCCGGATACGCGCAGTCAGGCTGGTTGTAGCCGTCCGCGAAGGCCTGCACCGGCACCACCGGCGTATCCATGTACTGGGTCTGTCCCGGCATGAAGGGAATCTCATAGCAGAACTGGCTGTACGCTGGGTTGTACAGCGGATCCTTGATGGTCTGCCCTGGGTGCGCGGGATCCGGCATATCCGGGTCGTTCATGCAGGCGACCATCATGGTCGGCGCATAGCCGGTCGGATTTGGCGGGTTGACTTCCCAGGTCGAATAGTTCAGGCCATTGAAGATGCCCCACTGGTCGGAGTACACACGGGCCACTTCGTTGCCGCCGAAATCCTTCATCGACACCGGCACGTTGGGTACGGCGAACTTCTCGCCGAATTGCGGCGAATACGGGTCGAATTCCGAAGAGAAGTCGTCCAGCATGAAGCCGGTGAAGTGCGCGGCGACGTGGGTTGAGCTGAATACCCAGAACTTCGCCAGCACCGTCATCTGATCGGTAAGCGTGACCTCCTTGCGGTCGCACAGGTGCCGCGACGCACCGGCGAACGGCGCCACTTCCTGCGAGCCCGGGAACAGGCTGATATAGTCGGGAACGATGCGCAGCGCACCGACGCAGGGCCAGAAGGTCTCGACGCTCCCGGTGTCGCCCTCATGCCTGGGCGTGGATCCCAGATCCGTGGTCGGGTTCTGCGGATTGTTCGCGTTATAGGTGGCATTCACGGCCGCCTGGTCGGGCAGGATGAAGATACTGCCCAGGCCAGCGAACTGCTGGGTCACCGGCGCGATGTAGTTGTCGCCAATGAGGATGTTCTTGTCTTCCTCTTTCACCAGTTCGTAGCCCGGGGGCACAACCACCTCGACCACATACTTGCCGGGGGGCAGCATGGGCGTTCCGGCCTCAAAGACTCCGCCACCCGCGGGATTCGGCACGCAGATGCTGCAGTTGGTACCCATCGGCCTTCCGGTTTGCGGATTCCTGCTTTTCACGCTGGGGAATTGGTACATCCCATCGTAGGGCGCGGGCTGCAGCTGATTGAACATGTGCATGCCGTCATAGCACTTGAACTGGGAGTTTGCCGGCAAGGCAGTATGCTTCGGATCGAGCCACTGGGTGCTATTGCGCAATGTGAAGAAGTACGGGTCCGTGGTTTCCTGGCCCGGACAGTTCATATTGGGCACGCCGTTGTTGCGAAAGCCCTGCGCCCAATCGTCCCAGCTGCTGGTCGTGGTGGTATCCACCAGGGTCAGGCTGGGCGTTCCATCCTGAGCGGTACCCTCCTGATACAGGTTGACAGTTACGTTCGGCACGTTGGGCGTCCAGCTCGTGTGGATCAGCAGCGCGGGGTCGTCAAACGGCCGCGTAGAAGCATAGATCACCTCACCCTTGATACCGCCGTTCTCATTTGCGGCAAACGGCGCCTTGCCGAACTCGATGAACGAGCTCTGGCCCGAAAAGCCCTGCCAGCCAAGGGTGGTCACCGACGGCGGATCGATCCGGCCGGTCGACGGGTTGGCGGCACTGTGGCCGGGTTGCAGGATCGAATAGCCAGTGCAATCGGCGTTGTCGCAGTACACCGCGCCAGGGACCCGTAGCTGGTTTGGTAGATGTGCGGTCGCGGATTCCGTTGTGTTGGCAAAATTCGCCGCAATGTTCGACTTGCCGCCACCAGGCGTGCCATCCGGCGGACCGCCAGCGTCATAGACCACGTGCACACCCGTCTGCTTGAAACGGGTTGTATCGGCTTCCACCACGTACCAGTTGAACAGCGGGAAGACCTCGTTGAACGCGGCGTAGCCGTTGAGGTCGGTATTGTTGAAATTGGAGTAGCTGCCGTCGCGGAAGCGGATGTTGGTCGGCACCAGCGTGAGGCCGGGCTCGCCGTCTTGCGAAACGCCGTCACGGTTCAGATCGATGAAAGTCCTGGTATAGAGATTCGTGTGCCATTGCAGGACCGCGAGATCTCCGACATTGACGCTCCTCGCGTTAGGTCCGAGCTGTACCGCCGTGGCAAGGCCATCGACGATCTGGTCGTTCCACTGGTCGAAGACCGTTAGCCTGAAAGTGCCATCGGGAATACCGGAAAAGCTGAACTCGCCTTTGTCGTTGCACTTGGTGAAGGCGATATCCTCGCCGTCCGGATCCCCCAGACTCACATAGCACTGCGTGAAAGCCAGGGAGTCGCGCGAGCCGCTGCCGTAGAGATGCTGGTTGGGCGGCCGGCTGTAGTGCAGGTTGGTGATTCTGCCGTTGACCGCATTGGCGCACGAGGCTCCGGAACGGTCGCATAGGCCGGACTTCGCGGCATTGGTCCTGCGATCATTGATGATCTTCGCGTTGGCGAAGCCGACGGAGACGTGGAAGCCGGCCGGGCCAAACTCCTGGAAGTACGCCGGGCCGCCTACCTTGATGAAGGCATCATGGGCTTTCTGTCCGTCAAGCGTATTTGTCTGGAGCCACTCCTCGCCCTTGGCAATTCTGTCGGCTGCCGGCGTTGCGACCACGCCGTATCTGCCGGGCATCAGATTGGCGATGATGGCCTGACCGACCAGCGGGGACGGTGTCTTGCCGTCGGATTCATATTTCGGACAGGTGGGAATCATGCCGACCAGTCCGTCTTTCGCCGACTTCGGCGTTGGCGAGATCGGGCACGCATTCAGGTGCGTGATCGGATCGATCATCCCCTGCAGCGAATTGGACAGCGGCATGTTGAACATGTCGTACGTCATCTGTCCGGTTGGATCGCCCGTGCCACCGGCGTCGTCGAATAGCTTGATCTCGAAGCCTCCCAGTCCCGGCTCCCGGGACGTCCCGAAGGCATCGGTGCCGCCGCTGACGTCGACTTCGCCGTTAAGCGGTGCGTCATCCTCGAACACGAACACCGAGATCTTCGCCGTCGCCAGCGGCGTTTGTTGCAGCGGTATGTTGACCGCCTTCTGTGCAGGCGCGATCGGCGCGCCGCCCATGCCGTGGCCACAGGTTCCCGTTCCGGGGGCGAAATCCGCGACCGACGGGCAGTCCTTGGCAATACTGAAAGGCCTCTGCAGCCCCTGGGGCTTGGCTGGATCGACCGGCTGGGGAGCGCCCGCGCCCGCAGCGAAGGGGTTGCCGGCATCGCCGGGCAAGATCGAAATGTAGTAGTGCTTGGCCGGGTCGAGCGCTACCTGGCTCGGGTCGACCGGGGCCTGCTGCGAGGAGTCCGTGCGACAGACGCCATTGCCAACGTCGCACACGGCTGGCATGTGCGAATTGCTCGCTGGGTCGAAGACTGTCTGCCCCGCCTCGCAAGCAACCTGACCGACACAGCCCGCGGCAATGACAGGCATATAGCTGGTATGGAAGCTGGTCCCCAGGCTCGGCACCGGCAGCGGCGGGCAATTGGCCGGCCGCGTGGCGGAGTTCACCTGGCATGCGGGGTCGATCTGGAAGGTGCGGTCTTCCTCGATGATCCAGCGGTAGTCGGTGATCTTGATCGGCGTTGCCCCCGGCCGCACGCTCGGCGCGTCAAGTACATTCACGACCAGGCCACTGCCGCCCTTGAACGTCACCGTCGCCGTGGCAGCATTGCTCGGCGTCTTCTGCGAATTCACCGCCTTGTACTTGAAGGTCACGGTAGCCGTCGTTGCGGGGCCCGGCGCAGCCGTGGGTATTGCCGTGAACGAGCCATCCGCGTTCAGCGTGACCGTGCCGCCCGTGGCGCTACCGGCAACCAGCGCGGCAGTCAGCGGAAGCTGCGAAGGATCGCTATCGTTCGCCAGCACGCCGGGCGCGCCGATCTGCAACCGCGATGCAATATTGCTGAGGAAGCTGTCGCCGCCGGCTGTGGGCGCCCCTCCCTTGCAACTACCGGTACAGGCGGCCAGCGTCACCTTCGCCGTCAGCGCGGCGTTTCCGTTCGCCTGGTAGGTGAAGCTGTCGGACGTGGTGCCAGCATTGGGCACGTAGGTAAACGTACCATCAGGATTCAAGGTGACCGTGCCGCCCGTGGGTGTTGTCAGCAGCTTGACGCCGTAGACGCCCACGTCGTTGGCGACCACGCCCTTGGCGGGGTCCGCCACCGTCAGGCTACTGCCCGAAGCCAGGAAGTAGGAGTCGGGGTTGGCCTTCGCAGTCACCCCGCTGGAGGGCAGTGTGGCGCCATTGGCGCCGATGTATGCCATCATGCCGCCGTCGCGCTGATTGTTGGTGGATAGGCTCAACTGGCGATCAAACACCGCCAGGGCCGCTGGCGCGGTCGCCGGAGCGACAGCCACGGGGGCATTGATCAGTACGTCATACGTCTTGCCTGCAGCCAGGAATACTTCATTCTGCACTCGCCGGTTCCCCGGGAGGAGATTGCCGTCCTCCGCTAGCAGCGACAGTCCCGAAACCACCTTGGGCGTACCTGAACTGTTGTCGGTGGTCAGCGCCCCTACGATGGACGGTACGTGCATGCGCAGACCAGCGTTGACGAAGCGCACCAGGACACTGCCAGTGGTGTTGGCAGGGTTCGTCGAGAATAGCGAACTGGCGGTCTTGGTCCTGTCGAAAGCGATGCCATTGATAAGGTAGTAGCGCGGATCGTAGTTGACAGCAGGCGGATAGCACGCGGCTGCGCGGTCACTGCAAATCACGCCTGTCAAGGTCAACGCCGCAACGACCTGCGCCCCGGTGCCGGTGGTACTCGTTACCGTAACGTCGGGAACGGCGTAATAACCCGTCCCGGCACTGTCAACCGTGATACCGGTGATAGCGCCGGTGCCATCCACGCTTGCGACATGAGCCGTCGCCGCTACCGAAGCGCCGCCACCGGAGAACGCGACGAGATCGCCAGCCTTGTAGCCGGTACCCGCGATGGGGTTGCCGGCGGAGTCGAGCGCCACCGAGATGGAACTGACAGAGTCCCTGAGGACGCGGGAGGAGGTTTCGCTGAAATTCGCGGTCGACACAGCCGTGGCAACGGCGGCATTTTGCGTGGCATCGATTTCGCTGAGCAGCAGAGGAACGTCCGCGTTGTAGGTGACGCCCGGATAGGCTGTGCCCAGCGCGGGCACTACGGGAGCGGTGGTAACCACCAGCACGCCATAAAGACCCAYCGGACCCTGGATGGACGGGTGGGTTCCCGATTCGATCAGGTAAGTACCGGGCTTGAGATTGCTCCATGTCAGCGCCGTTGGGCTTGCGCCGGTGGCCGTGGCCACTTCGGTTGCAAAGGACTGGACCCGGGGCCCCTGATTGGGCGGACTAAAGGTAGCGCCGTTGCTATCCCCGGCGATCGGCCAGGTCACGGCCTGGACCGCATGGTTCGGGCTGGGCATTGTTGTTCGCGCCGCGCCCAGACCGCCGCCCAATTGACCCACGATCACCAGCGACGTGGGAATTCCCGAGGTGGCGCCCGGAGGCACCGGCAGATGATTGGTAAGGTTGATCGTCAGATTGCCAGGAGGGACGGTAATCACCACTGGCGTCCAGCTCGTCCCGGCATTCGGATTCAAGCCCTTGCAAGCGGCGGGCGCAGCGGCGCCGGTGCAGGTGTAGCCCCACATCGGTACAACTTGTCCGTCGGGCAGCGTGGTACTTGTCGCGCTCGCGGTCAGGTTGACACTCTGCGCGAACGATGCGCAGCTCGCCATCAATAGAATCGATGCAGCGAGGCCTGTCTTGAGCAAGTCGAAGAGGCTCGCCTTGAACTGGTTGGATCTCATCGCGTTTCCCCTGACCTCTAATTGGCTTCGTTGATCGTGAAGGCTTGTGGATCGACAAGCATCATCATCATCATCCCGCCCGGGAAGATATTGTTCGTGGTGATCTCGCGCTCATTGTGCGAGTGCCACATGAAGGCGAACCCAGCTTCGCTCGTCGGGGGATTCGCGATCGTGCCCGAGGGCGGCGTAGTGCCCGTAGGCCCGACAGCGCGGACCGTCGCATCGGGCCCCAGATAGGGACTGCCGCCATACCAGGTACCGTTCGTCAGGATGTTCGCATCGGGTAGCGTTACAGGACCGCCGCTGCCGACCTGGCCGAACGGATGGGTCTCGAGGGCCTTGTTATGATCCTGGCACCACTCGTAGTAGTTCGGCGCCATCGGGTCTGCCGTGTAATAACCGTTTGCATCCGGGGTGCATACCACCGGCTTACCGAGGTATGCAGGGAACGCCGGGTCGGTGTACAGGCCGCCGTCGACATGGCCATACACGTCCCAGTTGAGACCTCGGCCCGTCCAGTAGAAGATGCCATCCATCGCCACGCCAGGTGTGGTCGTCGTGGTGAACAGCAGCGGCCCGGCAGGCGAGACATTGTCGGTCTGGCTGAGTATTAGATTGCCGTCGCGCGCCAGCACCCRCACGTGATTGCCGTGCTCATGGAACGGATGCTGCCAGCGGCCGGTACCGATGATTCTCAGCAGCACGAGCTCGCCGGGATGCATATGCGGATTGCCGTTGTACGGCTGGTGCGGATACTGCACGGCATAGTTCGGATCCATGTCGTCGGGCATGGAGCGGCCATTGATCATGAAATAAGCTGGATGATAGGGTTCGGTCTCGACGGTCATGCAGCCGTTGGGCCGTGTGCACGCCTTCCCGGCCAGTGTCCCGACCTGCTGCTCCGCCTGGGAATGGATGCGGGGATCCATCTCGGAAAATTGGAACAGGTACTCGCGGTCGTAGCACGCCGCGCTGTTGGTGTAGGCTGCCGCCGCGTTGCGGAAGTCAGTCTGTCCGTCCGGCAGCGTGCTGCCGACGGCGCGGCAGCCAGCAGGTAGGGTGGTCGGCAAGACAATGATGGCCCCATACAGTCCCATCTCTATCTGCAGGTCGCCCTGCGTGCCGCTGTAGTAACCATGGGTACCCTCCGCCGTTGCGACGAAGCTATAGGTGACCGACCCGCCGTGCGCGGCCTCCCTGGTGAGCAGGCCTGGCACGCCGTTTGACGTGGTGACCTGGAACCCGGGGAAGAGAATCGAGGTATTGCCGGCGGCCGCCGGCAGGTTGTTCCTGAGCGTCACCGTCACGGTATCGCCCTTTCTGACGATCAGCGTCGGGCCCGGTATCTGCATGCTGGGACAGGCCGCACCGGGGATAGCCGCAGGGGAAAAGCCGGCCGGCGCAGTGCCGCCGGCACGGCAGCCGTAGCCCCAGGAGTAGATGCTGGAGCCATCCGGCTGGCTAATGCGCGCCGCCTCGGCAGTCAGATCGAAACTCGTCCCCGTTATGCCTGGCGCCGCGGCGTGCACCGGCACGCAGAACAGCACGGCAACGATAGCGCAGGCAAGCCGCGCGAAAGTCGCAATCCACGTGTTGCTGGTAGAGTGGCCCACGGCGCTTCTCCTAATTGCAGGACTTGGTAGTCGGGTCCACCACATTGCAGATGTGGACCTCGGTCATCAAGCCACCGAAGTTCTCGGCGTCATTCGAAAGGTGATCCAGATTCGGCGTGTACAGGTAATACGTCGATCCCACCGGGTAGCGGCTCTTGTTGCTTGCGTCCAGGATCACATCGATCGATTCACCGCCCCCCAGGGTGATCGAGTTCGTGTCGTAGGCCAGATTGTTGCCCGTCATATCGCGCAACAATCGCGCGTTGACGCCAACGACATGCATCGGGATGCCGAGTGAAGCCAGCGTCTGGAACTCGCTGACGTCGAGATCCGAGATCCTTAGTAACGCCTTGCCACCGAGTGGAATGTTGATGACGGTCGGCAGCGGCTGCGAGAAATGCGCTGTGCCATCCGCCACCTGTGTACTCATGGGCCCCTGCGTTACCGTGTCCGGATAGCTCCGTCCGTTCAAAAGGAAGTACTTGTCCTTCATGTCGGTAAATGGCTCCGGGTTGAAGGTCATGCCAACGAAGTGGAAATTCGGATCGAAACCATGGATCTGGATCGGGTACTCGACGTCGTAGGCGGTCGTGCCATCGCCGTCGTTGTAGGCGTACAGCGTCGGTGAGTTGCTCTTGTTGGGCTGGTGGGTAGCACCATTGTCCACGCGCGGCAGCGGCGTCGAGCACAGAATGTCGCCTCCGCACTTCGTGCGCGGATCGCTCTGCTGGGCTTGCAACGCAGCGTACAGCGAAGCGTTCAAAGGGACCCGGTTCTGGCGTGGCCGCACATAGATCTGACCCACCATGCCCATCTGGAGGTGCTCCGGCGGGGTGATGTGGCAGTGCCAGAAGTAGGTTCCCGCGTCCGGCGCCAGGTAGTAGTAAGTGAAACTGCCGCCGATGTTGATGGCGACGGAGGCATCCGGCACGCCGTCGTAGAACGAGGACGCATTCGGGTAGCCGTGGAAGTGCACAGTGTGCTGCTCGAACAGGTCCGGGCGCATGATCATTCCGACGTTCGTCAGGGTCAGGAAGAATTCATCATCCTCATCGATCGCCATGGTAGGGGCCGGCATGTTGCCATTCATGACACCGACATCCATGATCGCCCGCGCATCGACGTGTCCCGTGATTGCGCCACCGGCATTCGGATCCGGGACAAGGCCAATCGCGCCATTCGGATCTTCCGGCGTGCGAAACACGGACGCCTTCTGCGTTCCCGGGAGGCCGTTCTTGATATCAGTGAGGCCCGACAGTGGACCGAAGGCAAACAAGTAGGTCTGCGTGCCATCGCCCATCGTTGCGTAGCCGTCACCACCCGAGATCTGCTGACACTTGATTCCATCGCTGACCACACCCGTGGCCGACTTTGGATGAAGCGGCGTTTCTTCAGGACATTGAACCCGGAATGACTGGGCCGCCGCAGGTAGAGCGAAGAGAAGCAAAACCAGCGCCGACACGCCGCCGCGATATATGCGAGTACTAAACATATAACCTCCTTCCTGCGGGTCAGCCAGCGCGATTCCCGTAGGACATCAATTCCCACGCCTGCGGCAATGACACCCGTCCTTGCCGGTCATCACTGATCAATGCAAAGCGCGCAACCAGCGCCGGGATAAGCAAACTCCCTGGCCCTGGTCCCCAGCCCGATGAACGAAGAAGCGCAACGCGCCTTCAACCGTCTCGTTCCGGGGACGCCCTTTCTGCGGTTCTCTCCCCACGCTTGTATTGTGGAGAACGCCGATGGAGGTTTGCATGGGTCAACACCCTACTGATGCGGTAGGGCAATCCATCGAACGCCCTGCCGCGCCGGCGACGTCATCTGGACCGCCCGTTGGGACTGAACGGAGATGCGTTGTTCACACCTGTGCGCCGAGCAGCTGCATCGGCTTGTCCGGTCGAATCTTGCGTACTGGGAAGCGGATTGCTCGCGCGGCTTCGGCGGCCCGGTGGCAGATAAAAGAACTGCCACTCGCCATAGGTCTTCGCGTTGGCGAAATCCGCATAGCGCCGGGGGAAATTCGCGTGTTTGATCGCGGGCGCCGTGGACTTGCTATACACACCGTAAATACGGTCGCCGTCGCGGAGAAACAGCCAGTCGTTCTTCCCGGTGATCGGGTCCGGGTAAGCACGCCGCAGATGGTGTAGCGGCACAGGAGAGCGCTTGTCTTCCAGCAGGTCGTCGACCGACGCCGGCAGAGTCCGGCCCGCCTGGTAGTAACGCTGGATGGCCAGCCGGTACTGGTTGCCGACGAACAGCAACTCCTCTTCCTGCAGCCGCTGCCGTTGCAATGACCAGACATCGAGCGCGCCCATCAATGCCACTGAAACAAGGATCAGGGCGATCAGCAGCGTCAGCAGGACCAGGCCATGGGCGCCGTCGCCCTGGCGATGCCGGCTTGAACGACGCATACAGCGAAGGCGGCTCATTTTTCCGGCACCACGGCAGCAGCCGCCGGCACCGCCGCCGCTTCGCTCGCCGGCGCGACGTCATAGACGCCAGCCTTGTCCGTATCCGGCGGCGCGATGACCGTCCAGCTGGTGCCACCCGTGACCGGATCTTCCGGGACCCTGCGCAGATAGTGCTTTAGCACCAGTTCATCGAGATTCTCCGGATACTGGCCGTTGTCACCGAAGTACTTATCGATCGCATCCCGCATCACGGCAAGGTTCTGCCGCTGCACCTGCTCCTTGCCGCGATCGATGCTGCGAAGGTAGCGCGGTAGTGCAATGGTCAGCAGCAAGCCGATGATCGCCATCACGACCACCAGTTCGATCAAGGTAAACCCATGGAGCCTGCGGCTGCGAGCGGGTTTCATCGTGAGCCTCACCAATCTTTGTAGGGAATGCCATTGAGACCGAGGCGGTCAGTCTTGGATGACACGTCAAACACGTCATTGCCACCTTGCGGGCCGCTCTCCACGCTGCCGTAGGCACGCGAGTTCCAGGTGTCCTCCGCCGGCGTGGAGGCATCACCATTGAAGAACGGATCGCGCGGCACGCTGCGCAGGAACATCAGCAGCCCGGCCTTCGGATCCTTCGCGTCTTTGACGCCGGTCACCAGCACGGTCAGTGTCGGCGGATAGCCGGAAGCACCGACTTCTCTTTCTATCGAACCGTAGTCACTGGCGTCCTTGTAGGCGTCCAGCGCGGTACGGATCTGCCGCAGCGCGAGCCTTAGCTCCTGCTCCTTTTCACGCTGCACCATCAACTCGGAAAATGGCAGGATCGCCAGCGCGACAATGCCAACAAGTGCCAGCGTTACCACCAGCTCCATCAAGGTGAAACCGCGGCCATGAAGGAGCGGGCGACCGCGGCAACGTGCAGACTGGGCCTGGAGCGTCATGAGTCAATGCGTCCCATTGGGGACCGGATAGAGTGGGTTGTCGCTGGACATGTCGCCGGGCGGCATCTTCAGGATTGAGGGTGGCACAGGAGCTGGCCCTGCCGCGGGTGCAAGCACTTGCGTCGCGCCTGCCGTGCCGGTCGCGTCCGGGACGGCCGCGTTCGCATCAGCCGGCGCCGCCGCCACCGGTGCCGCCGGCGCGGCCTGGATCGCCGGGAACCTCCCCGCATACGGATCCACTGGCGGGGTTGTCCGCGGCGACGCGGGAGCCTGCCCGAGCGAGCCTCTGGGCGGCACCGGAGAAGGCGCGGGCGGAGAGGCGCGGCCACCCGCAGCAGCCGGTGTGCCTTCTCCAATGGCCGCACCGCCGACACCCGCCGGTGCCACGGGCACCACGGGTGCCACGGTTCCGCCGCCAACCCTTCCTGGCTTGACCGGCGCCATGGGATCGGCAACGGCGGGCGCAGGGGCGCTGGCGGGATCGAGACGCAACTGCTCGGTGCGCACATTGGCATCCGTGCCGGACCAGATTTCACGCGTATCGGCATCCGCGATGCGTTGAGGACGGATGATGTGCGGGGTGATCTGCAAAACGATCTCCGTCTTGACATGGTCGCCGTTGTGATCCGAAAACAAACGCCCGAGAATCGGCAACTGGCCCAAGCCAGGCACCTTGTCCGCCGTGGTGCGATCGACATCCGAAATCAGGCCGCCGAGGACCTGTGTCTCGCCGTCCCTGAGACGCAGACTGGTCGATGCGCTGCGTGTGCCGATCTGGTAAGCCAGCGAGCTGAGGCCGGTCTGTGCGTTGCTGCTCGATATTGTCTTCGTGATGTTGCTGACCTCGAGACTGATCTTGATGCCGACATCGTCGTCGCGGTAGACCTGCGGTTCAACCTCAAGCTTGATACCGACATCCAGGTACTGGATATTTTGCGCATAGGAAGGACCACTGGTGCTCGGGGTGCTCGAACTCGATATCACCGGCACCTTGTCGCCAATCAGGATCTTTGCTTTTTCCTTGTTACGGGTGCGGATGCGAGGACTCGCAAGCAGGTTCGCATCGGTATCCGTCAGCTTGAAGTTGGCGGTTGCCGACAGCCCGCTGACCACCAGTTGGTTAATCGGCAGCGTGTGCAGGGCGCCCCACGTGGACGCCGTACTTGGCGTGGCCATCGTGAAGCTGTTCGGCCATGCAATTCCCAGGTCCGTCAGCCGTTCATGCGAGACCTCCAGGACTTGAACCTCCAGCATGACCTCGGGTTCGGGAAGATCCTGTGCGGCGATCAGCTGTTCCGCGAGCCGAATGGTGTCGGGCGTTCCGCGAATCGACAGGGTGTTGGCATGTTCGTCGATCACGATCTCCTTGATCTTCAACAGGCTCTTCAACAAGGCCTGCACCTGTTTGGCGTCGATGTTCGACAACTGGAAGGTTCGGACCTTCAGCTCCTGGTACTCCAGTTGCTTGTTTGGCGTGGCGGGATAGATGAAGAGCGTGTTCGCATTCAGGACCTTCTTGTCCAGTTGGTTTTGCAACAAGATCAGATTGACCGCGTCCTCGATCGCGGCGTTGGTCACGAAGATCGTCGTCTTGAGGTCCGTGCGCACATCACGGTCAAAGATGACATTCAAGCCCGACGTGCGCGACAGCGCTTCAAAGACCATCCGCACGTTCGCGTCGCGAAACTGCAGCGTCACCGGCGTACGCATGATCGAGGCGGCCGCGCTCTTTTCCTCGCGCGCGGCCCGCAGCTGCCGCCGCTTGTCTTCGATCAGCCTCATCATCTGCTGTGCCTGGACGTTGGTCGGATTCTCCGCAAGCACGTCGTGCACACGTTCCGCCGCACTGTCATATGAGCCGCGCTCAAGCATCCGCTGGACCTCCGCCAAGATGACAAGATCGCGTATATCGATCTGTAGCGCTGCGCCCAGCTTCCGCCCTCGCTCGCTGGTGGGATCGATCCTGCTCGCTTCATCGAGCTTCAGCGCGGCTTCATGAAACTGGTAACTGGCTCGCAGCCGGTCCACCTCATCCAGCATCGCGTTCATCTGGCCGTTGCGTTCGTGCATGTAGTTCAGCTGTATCTCCGCATCGGTGGGGTAGCGAACGCTCGCGTTACGTAGCGCGCCTGGCTCCACCGCGCAGCCACCGAGCACCATCACGATCAGCGCCGCACTGAATCGACGCGCGTGGTAGCTGGCATAACGTACACGAGGAGCCGTGCAACCTGACGCGGCTATTGACCTGAGGGACGCGTCGCAGCGCTCTACTCTGCAGGCAGCGTCCGATCTGCACCGGGATTTCATTTACTTTCCTTCGCCCTGGGTGGACATGACCTGTTTCACGTTAAGCGGCAAATAGGTAAAGGTCGCACCTGTTGCCGTGATCGCCTCAAGGCGGTATTGCCCGTCAATCACATCCCCCAGCGATACGATCAACAAACGGTCACCACTGCTCAGGAACATTTGCTCCTTCGAAGCGTCCGCACCCAGCGCGCCAACATAGGCAAACGGCAACGGCGGCGCCGTGGGAGCCGGAGGGGGCTGGGCCGGAGCGGGCGGTGCCGGTGGCGCAGGCGGGGGAAGCCAGGACGAAACGCTGAATGGATCGTGGCCCGTATCTGGCGACAGCGGCGCACGCAACGCCGCAAGCCGTTCGCGCGGCGCGGCCTCGGAAACCGGGCGCGCCGCGGGCTCGCTTGCCGCAGCTTGCGTGCGCCGCGGCGCCCCCGCGATCGAAGCCGGAGGGGCGGCGGGCATGACGCCTGACCTGCTCGGCAGGCTGCGCCCATAGGCAGCCCTGATGGCAGAGGCCACGGCCGGCACGCGGTGCTCCGGCGCCTGGTCCCAACCAATCAATGCGGCGGTCGCCAGGCCCGTGCCGGCAATCAGTATTCTCCTGACCAAAGCGCTGTTCATGGCCGGCTCGTCCGATAGATCAGATCGAAGCGGATACGGGCCTCGAGAACATTCCCGTCCACCGCTGGCCGTTCGACATGAATCTCCTGCAGCGCGGCGTTTGGCACGCTGTTGAGAACGGATGCAACAAAACGGCGAATCGTGCCGTACTGATCCTTGACCGGCAGCACAACCTGGTAGTGCGTGAATCCTGCCCCAGGCTCCGTCACGATCTGGTACTGTGCCGATCCCAGGGTCAGATGGCTATCACGCGCCTGGGAGAAGATCACGGCGATGTCGTTCCCGCTCTCGGCGAAGGTCGTGAACAAGGCCGGCAGCTTGCCCAGGGAGTTCACTTCGGCCGGCGCCCGGCCAGCGTCGCCGGGATATCGTGCTTTCGCAGCACGGGCCTGCCGTGCGCTGTCGAGCAAGCCTCTGGTCTGCGCCTCCACGGTGGGAATCACGCTCCATGTCGCGGCGGCCACACCTAGCGCCAGCGCGCCAAGCAGGCCTGGCACGCCAAATGTGCGCCGCATCTCGAAATGCAGCGTCAACAGCAGATCGGCAAGCCGGTGGGTCGTCATGGCTTTCTCCACACTGCGACGATCTGGAAGCGCACCGGCGTCCCGGGCACGTTGGTCTCGATCAGGTGACCGCTCAACACCGCCTCATGCAGGAGCACGCTGCCCTGCAGATACTTCAGGTAGGCGATCATCCCGTCGGCATCCTTGGCCTCCGCCGTGATGCGGATCTGACTCTGCGCGGGACTTTGATCAATACCGATCAGCGCAACGTCGCGGGCAGGATAATCCTCCACGATGGACAGCAGGCTCTGCCATGGCACGGTAAGCTCGCGCAGGATCGCCTCGCCCTGCTTTTCAGCCAATTTGGCGGCAGGCGTGGGCGCGGTCTTGGGCGGGTGCTTACTGGCGTTCTCTTCGCGCGCTGCTATCCCGAACTGGGTTCGGGCGCGATCATTGTCCTCATACGCGAGCCACAGAGCCCTGGCGCTGAGCAGCAGCATCAATCCCGCCAACATCAGCAGCACGACGCCGCTTGGAGCCAGTGTTGCCGGGCGCCGGCTGAAGTCGATCTTGAGCGGCGGCATCATAGCGCGAACCCCATCAAGCGCAGCGGGGCCGAAGCGCTCGACACGATCTGCTGCAAGCGGCGCACGGTGGCGAACCGTTGCTCGAACGCAGAAGGATCAAGGTCGATCCCGCCCAGATAGATCGTGCAGTCCTCTCGCCGCGTTTTCGAGAACCGTTCGAAGACTTGCTCGGCAATGGCCGCAAGCCGCAATGTATCGGCGACATCGTCGGCAAACAGGCGGTGCGCGCCATAGGCGGCCCAGCGGTTATGGTCAATCAACACGGCGTGCAGTACGGTTTCGGCCACCACCACCAGCATTGAAGCGCTGCCGTCGACGCAATGCCGGGCCCGATTCATCGCCTGAGGCAGCCCGAGCATCAGGCTTTGCACTTCCACACGCGCCGCCGCGCTGACATCGCGGATGCCATCGTGCAGCGATCTCGACAGCGCGCTGGCGAACATCGCTCTGCCGCCCCGCTGCATCACGGTGCGGATCACGATGGCATCGCCATCCAGCCCGAACGTCTCGGCGAAGTAACTCCGGGCGATATCTTCGACCTCCCGCGTGCGCATGGTGCGGAAGTCGCCCCGCAGGATCCCGTGATTGGCCCAGAAATCGTCCAGCACGATGAACGCACGGCGCTTCGATTGCGTCGAGCGTCCAGGAACACCGGGGGCTTGCTCCAATGCCTGACCCAGGACGTCGAGCGCGCCTTGCTCGGAGAAGTGCTGTGCCTCGACCATCGCGATGCTGGCGTGCTCGACGACCGGCGGCAGGGACGACGGCGCGGCGACAACCTTTTCCCCCTGGCGCACGCGCTGCGCCAGGCGCAGCAGATACTGCAGCCTTGTGGGGCGCACCCCGACCGCGGCTGCACAGGTGCCCAGCCCGATTGCGAGGACATCATTCGACGATCGTGACACGATTGATCTCCTCGAGGGTCGTTTCGCCCTTCGCCATCAGACGGACCGCCGCGGTGCGCAGGGTCTCCATCCCGTGGCGCAGCGCCGCGCTCTTGATGCGGCCGAGCGGCGCTCGCTCCGACAGCAGTTCGCGCAGTTCGTCGTTCATCCGCAACGCTTCCGCAATGGCGCGTCGCCCACGATATCCCGAGCCACGGCAGGCGGCGCAGCCGAGCCCCCTGCGGAAGCGAAAGCCCGCTGCCACCTCAGGATCGATCCCGGCACGTGCCAGCGCGTCCGCATCTCCCGCCTCCTCGATCGCACAATCGGCACAGCATTGGCGAACCAGGCGTTGCGCCACCACGCCGTTCAATGCGGACACGAAGCTATAGGGATCGACGTCCATATTGGTGAAGCGGCCGATGACATCGAACACGTTGTTCGCGTGCACGGTCGTAAAGACCTGATGCCCCGTGAGCGCCGCTTGCACGGCGATCTGTGCGGTCTCGGGATCGCGGATTTCGCCGACCATGATCTTGTCGGGATCGTGTCGCAGGATCGAACGCAGCCCCCGGGCGAACGTCAGCCCCTTCGCTTCGTTCACCGGAATCTGGAGGATGTCGCCCAACTGATACTCGACCGGGTCTTCAATCGTCACGATCTTGTCAAGGCCGTCGTTGATTTCGGTCAGGATTGCGTAAAGGGTGGTGGTCTTGCCACTGCCCGTCGGCCCGGTCACGAGCAGCATGCCGTACGGCATCGACGCGACCGAGCGCATGAAACGCATATCAGCCTCCTGGAAGCCGAGCGCCTCGAGCGTCAAGCCACCCGACGCCTGCGATAGCTGGTAGCGATCGAGAATGCGAAGAACGGCATCCTCGCCGAACAGGTTCGGCATGATCGACACGCGAAAATCGATGTCTCGCCCCGCATATTGGGCCTTGAAGCGACCATCCTGCGGCACCCGCCGCTCGGCGATATCGAGTTCCGAGATTACCTTGACGCGCGATAGCACCTGGTCGGCGACGCCTCGTCCTTCCGCCCGGCCGACCACCGTCAGCACACCATCCACGCGGCATTTGATCACCAGGCCGTTCACCCTGCATTCAAGGTGAATATCGCTGGCCTTCATTTTCAATGCGTCGTAGATCGTCGAATTGAGCAGGCGCACGACCGCGCTGTCGTCGCTGCTGATGCCCTGTAGCGTCAGGGCCAGCGCGGACGGATCATTGGTGCGTTGTATCGGGTCATCGAAAGCGAGCGTGTCCAGAGCGCGCACATCCTTTTCACGCGCGGCCAGGTAGGCAGTCAGATCGCCAACACTGGCCAGCGACCAACTGTAGTGCACGGTAGGGCGTGCGCGCATGCGTTGATCGACACAGCTGCGGGTTCGCGTGTCCAGCGGGTCGGCGATCACGAATAGCAGGCCCGTTCCTTGCCGGAAACCTACGCACAGCCTGGTAGCCGCCTCGACAAAGGGAAGGACTTCAAACTCCGGCTCAAGCTGATGCAGCTCACGGATACTGATCGGGACCATCCTGAACTCGGCCGCCAGCTGCGCGAGAACCTCGTCGGCGCCCATGGGCTGTTGTGCAAACAATGCCTCGAGGGCGCGTATCCCGGAGCCGTGGCGCTCGCCGAGCTCGCGCAGGGTGGCTCGGAACTGAACGCTCCCTCTTTCCATATTCGCGCCGTTCGGATCCATGACGTACCTATTGGAGGCTGGAGGCTATTTCAAAAATCGGCAAATACATCAGGACGACAATGCCGCCGATGACCACGCCGATGAAGATCATCATCATTGGCTCGACCAATCGCGAGATCACATCGATGGCCCGTGACACCTTTGCCTCCTGGAATCCGGCAATCTTGTCGAGCACGGGGCCCAGGCCGCCGGTCTTTTCGGCGACGGTCAGCAATCGATAGGTAATCGCGCTTGCCAGCCCGCAATCCTGGAATGCGTCGGACATCTTTCCGCCGTTCCGGATGGTATTCATCGCCGTGGCGAGCGCCACGCGGTCGCCACGGCCGATCAGGCCACGGGCGAGATCGAGTGCCTGGACCACCGGAATGCCGCCATCGACCAGCATCGCCGAGGTTCTGAAGAATTGCGACTGGCGATAGATACGGAAATGCATGCCGATGCCGGGCAACGCAAGGATGCGATCGGCAATCCAGTTGCGCACGCCCTGCCGGCGCAGTACAACGATCGATCCCAGCAGAATCACCGCGAAGCCTGCTACCAGCGAAGACCCGTGCGCGTGGACCAAGCCGCCCCAGGCCATCAGCCATCGCGACAGCAGCGGAAGTTCGCGGCCGCTGTTCTCGAGCAGGTTCGCGAAACGCGGGACGACAAAAGCCAGCAGGAAGAAAACCACAGCCAGGCCAACGGCCATCAGGACGGATGGATAGATGGCTGCGGAAACCACCCGGGCGCGCAATTCTCGCAACGTGGCGCTATTGCGCGAATAGCGCTTCAGGCTTTCGGCAAGGCCGCCAGTTTGTTCGCTGGCCTTTACGCAGGCTATCAGGACGGTCGGGAAGACATGCTCCGCATGCTCGAGCGCGGCGGACAATGCGTGGCCTTCATCCAGTTGCCTTAGCAGTTGCCGGTAGGTTCTTGCCGAAGCATCGCGGCCCTCATTGCTGCCCAGCGTGCGTAAAGCGTCGATCACGCCAACACCGGCGTCCAGCAAAGCGGCCAGCTCTCTTGCAAACAACTCGACGTCGAACTTCGTTACCTGCAGCGTCATCCAGCGGCCAGGCCCGCGCTTGGCGCCAGCGGCTTGCCGAATCGATACCACGCGCAGCCCGCGCGAGCGCGCCGTTGCGGCCGCACTGGCCGGCGAGTCGCTGTCGATGTGGATTGACTGCACCTCGCCGCAGGTATCAAAGACGCGCATCAGGTACTTCACCTCGTTCTCCCTGTCGGGCCATCCGACCAGCGCGCTACCTCTTCGCAGGCAGGGCACGCTTACCAGGACGTGACATCCGCGTTTTCGCCATCGCCTCCAACTTGGCCATCCTTTCCGAAGGAGACCAGATCGTAGTCACCATGCTCGCCTGGCGAGCGGTATTGATAGGGTCTGCCCCATGGATCCAGCGGCACGGCCTTCTCCAGGTAGGGCCCGCTCCAGCGCGGCTCGTTCTGTGGTTTTGCCACCAGGGCTTCGAGCCGCTCTTCCGTGGTCGGGTAGGACCCCACATCCAGTCGATACTGGTCCAGCGCCTTGCCCAAGGAACTGATCTGCGCCTTGGCGATGCTGATGTTTGACTTACCGAGTTGAGCGAAGTACTTTGGTGCAACGAGGCCTGCCAGCAAGCCGATGATGACCAGGACGACCAGCAGCTCCAGCAGCGTGAAGCCCTTGGTTCGACCCCAATTCTTCAGTTGCGTATCGATGCGCATGGAAAACCCCCTGCCCTCGGGACGATCGCCTCGGCCCAACCGCGGCCTTTTTCTCATTCTTGGCTAGCGAGCGATGGGAAAGAAGTAGGGATACCCGCCGAACGGCATGGGTAGAGACCCTCCACATGGCTACGGCAATGAGCCGTATTGGCAATTGGCTTCCCGGGTACATACAATAAGACACACCTGAAGAGGAATGCCCTTAGGCGGCGTCTTCCCGTGTTCCTGGACATCGCCATTGCGTAAGAAGGTGGCTAGCGCTTTCCGTCCATTTCGCGCGGACCGCGGCCGCATCAGCACTTTAGGAGTTCCGATGAGCGCAAGCACTCCCCACGGAGGAGAGCATCTGAAACTGCGTGACGTCACCGAAGCAATGCGCAAGATGATGGCCGCGATCGATTCGAGCAACAGGGTCCTGCGCGCGATAACAGATGTTCACGGTACCGCTCTGGCCATTCTCGCGCCGGGCGGACGGTTTTTGTCGGCGAACAGCAGCGCTGCGGCGATGTTTGGCTATTCGATTGCGGACTTGATAGGCAAGTCGCTTGTCGAACTGGTTCGGGACAGCGATCAGAAACGCGTTAGCGAGGGATTCTCCGGCAGTGCGTCAAGTGCGTTTCACTCCTTTGGCACGGTCTTGCGCGGACGGGGAGGCCGGGACACCGATATCCTGTTGCACAAGCAACCCATTGCGGATAGCGAGGGCAGCTTCAGCGCGTTCCTGGTTGTCTTCGAGGAACCCGTCATTCTGCAAAATGGCAGCATCGAAGCGCTGAGCCGTCCTGAATCGGACCTTCGTCGCCTCTACGCGCACCTGATGATCGGGCAGGAGAAAGAGCGCAAGCGGGTATCCTCCGAGCTCCACGATGGCCTCGGGCAGGCACTGACATTGATCAAGCTGATGGTTGAAGACTCACTGCTGCGCATCGAGCGCGGCAACGTCGAGGAGGCCGTTGCGTTACTTGATACCACGGTACTGCGTATCCGTGAAACCATCGGCGAGGTGCGCCAGATCTGCAACGAGCTGCGCCCCAGGCTGCTGGATGACCTGGGCCTGGCCCCCGCACTGGCATCCCTGTGCAGGCAGGTGGAGCACGGCAGCGGGAAGGTCGTCGTCATCTTCGATTGCCGGGTCAGGGAAGACGAGGTTCCGGACAGTCTCAAAGCAGATATGTACCGAGTGGCCCAGGAGGCAATAAACAACGTCGTGAAGCACGCGGTGGCAACCGAGATCAGGGTGACATTGCAACGCAACGCCAGCGACATCCTGCTAACGATACAAGACAACGGCATCGGCTTCGAGCAGCTTCCCCTTTCGGCCGACGACGCGTCCTTCTCGGGGCTGGGCCTGATCGGGATGCAAGAGCGGGTCGAATCGAATGGCGGGAGTTTCTCGCTCCAGTCAAGCGAGTGCAGCGGAACCCTCGTCTCGGCAACGTGGAGAGCCTGATCCGCCGCGGGACAACGACAACGTCCCTGCATCGGCTTGTGGTCCGGACATGTGCCTCATTGCCACGCAAACTGTGCAAGCTGTGCGGGCGGCCATACGCACGCCGCCCACGCCAACTAACCTACTCTTGAGCGTCGCGACGAGGACAACCAAGCCGATCCTCGTTTCCGGCGGTGCTGCCGGACTGGCCATCCCGAACGGCATCGGCGCTGCTCGCGCTGTCATTGGGCGCTTCATGTGCATGCGTCAGCGGCGGGTCTTCATTGCGATTCGGATCATAGTATCGCTTGGCCAGGGAGGTGATCAGGCCCATATTGATTGCGATCAGAACCAGCCCAGTCAGATTTGTGATCCCTAACTTATGCATCAGACTGGCACGATACTTCTCGATGGTTTTTGGGCTGAGGTTCAGGTATTGCCCAGCCTGCTTATTGGATCGGCCCTCCGCAACGAGCTTCAGGACGCTGCGTTCCCTGGCCGTAAGCACATCCCACGCATTCTTGTTCGAAGCCAAATGGTCATTTCCGCTAACAAACGATTCCACCAGGTTTCCATACATTTCCGAACTCAGATGCTTTTTGCCCTGCATGACGGCATGCATCGCAAAAACCAGGTCTTCGAATGAAGAATCCTTCAAGACGTAGCCATCCACACCAGCGCGCAGCGCCTCCCGGACGTACTCGTCGCTTTGGTGAACAGTGAGCGCAATGATCCGAACGGCCGGCGTTCGGCGTCGGATCGCGGAGATCGCATCGATTCCGTTCATGCCGGGCATCGATAAATCCATCAGGATCAGGTCCGGATTCAATGAGATAGCAAGATGACACGCCTCTCTGCCGTCTTTCGCCTCGCCGACGACATTGAACTCGCCGATGCCGGATACCATCGAGCGTAGCCCGCTTCGTAGAAGATGATGATCTTCGACGATCAGAACATTATATTTTATATTCACTTCCCCCTCCCTTTACCACCCTATTTTATTCTGTTATTCATTTCTGCGATTGGCTGAAATCAACGAGAACCTCCCATAAAGCATGGATCGAAACAATGTGCGGCCGTAAGTGCCGCCGGCATGAAAAAGTGCCCGCCGGGGGACGGGGCACGAAACTGTTCTGCGTCACGCGATCATTCTCGCCATGCGCTTTATCTGAGCGATGCAGGTACGCCCCAGGGTGCCGCCGTAGTACGCACGCGGAGCATTGGCCGGCCAGCACCCACTCGGAATCAAGGGGCCTGACGAGGAGCCGCTCCCATAACGCCTGGTGGCCAGATGGAGATGGCTTCGGCTCGATTCTCCGCTGGCATGGAGATATCGCGGCAGGTCGGTGCAGCCCTCCCAGCGCTTGCTCATCATGACCTCTCCCGGCTGGTCTTCGCGTTTCGTAACTTTCTGTAATATAAGGCTAGGAACTAAATTCACGGAGATACACCACCCAGATGGATTAGGGCTGTATTTGGTACAACCCATTCAAACACAAGATTAATGCATTGCCTCGAATACAATAACGTCACTGTTGGCCTACATATAGCCAATGCGGACGTACCATTCACCGGGCCAAACGGCGCTTGTCACGCAATGGCGGGGACACCCGGCACTCTGTGCGACAGGCAACGGTACGCGCCAAGGCGCTAGACGCACCGGGCTAGCCGTCCCTGAAGGCTTGGGTGTTCTGCTTGTGCCGAGAGAGAAAGGCCGGGCCGGAATACCGGCACGACCTGGGCAAGCTGCGCACGCGCCTCGCCATCATCCATCCGGACTACTGCTCCGTCGGATTCTTAGCGCCATCGTCGGCCACGCTGTCGTGGCTCATCGGCTCGTCTTTCATCTGCTGCTCGCTCATGCTGTCCGGGCTCGCCGGCTCGTCCTTCATCGGCTCCGCAGCCATGCCACGGTAGTTCTCCGCATCGCTCTGAGCTCCTTCCTGGGCCGTGACTTCGTGATTCATCAGGCTTTTGATGGCGATGTCGCCAACCGTGTCATCGGCAGCAAGAACGCCTGCGGCTGCGAACACCAAGCTGCAGGCAAGTGCGGCGGCGGTGGGCTTGTTCATGATGGTCTCCCTCAGCGATTCAATAACGGCCCGGGACATCCGGGGGCGAAGCGAGGCGACACCAGTCCCGGGGTTCTATCACTATGCTCGGCCAAGCGGGTAACAAGAACAGTGGTAATCCACGCCAAAAGGCATGGGCAAAATCCCCCAATGCAAGGCGGTGCGGATCACGCCCCCCATCATTCATCGCCTGTACGATGCGGCTCCTTGGTGGGTAGCCCTACCTCATCTGTAGGGTGTTGACCCATGGCGAACGTAACCGGCCACCAGCAAAATGCAAAGGCCAGGAGGAATCAAGCGCCGCGGCGTGCCGCTGCCATCCCTCGACCCACGGCAGCGATCTTGTTGACGACACGCAACCGGGAGATGCAAATGAAAACGAATGCCTTGACCTTCATCGCCGTTTCCATCGCCTTCGCGCTTGGCCAGGCAGCACCCGTTTTCGCTCAGCAGCCCATCAGCAAGGAAAGCGGCAGCTTGCCAACGGACACATTGGCGATCGTGAATGGCGTGGCGATTCCGCTAGCGCGGCTCGGCGACGCCATGCGCGCGGCGCGTCAGCCGGATACGCCCGAGCTGCGCCGGCTGTTCAAGCAGGAACTCATTGCGCGCGAGGTCTTGCGCCAGGGTGCCGAAAAGCAGAACTACGGCATGAAGCCGGCGGTACAGGAAGCGGTCAATGCCAGCAAGGCTGCTGCGGAGACAGAACTCTACTTGCGGGACAACATCCATCCCGAGCCGATCACCGACGCGCAGGTCAACGCGCGCTACCACGAGATCGTTGGCTTGATGGGCGACGAGGAGTATAAGCTGCGGATTCTATCCGTGGCTGACGATGCTACGGCAGCGAAAGTGCTTGAACGATTGCGCTCAGGTGCGGCCTTCGACGCGCTCGTGCGCGAGTACAGCATTGCTTCGAGCAAGGAAGACGGTGGTGAAATGCCATGGGTCAGTTTCAAGACGCCCGCGGCCGAGGGAAAGACGCAAGGTGTGCCGCTAGCGGTCGCGCAGGCCGTGACGCAACTCTCCGCCGGCGGCGTTACGCCCGCGCCGATTGCCGTCGATAACGCTCGCGTGATCGTCAAGCTGGAAGCCAAGCGTGCGACCCAGGTGCCGACATTCGATCAGATGAAGGGCGCAATTCGCCAGCAGTTGCAAGTGCTCGCCCTCAAGAACGCGAGCGCTGGGTTCATCAGTGCCCAGATGCAACGCGCGACGATTCAGCAATAGTGACGGCAGGTGCCTCCGGCTGGCTGGCGGGATGCGAGAAGCGGATTATCAATCGCTCCGAGCGCCATGCGCGCGCACCCGCTGCCTAGGGGCTCCTGCTACTGCTCAAGCGCCGGTAGTGCGCCATCACCATCGGCACGTAGCTTTGCGTTTCCGCATACGCCGGGATGTGATAGCCCGCCCGGATCACCGCATTCTCTCCCGCGTTATACGCCGCCAG
Source organism: Cupriavidus sp. 05L411 (assembly GCF_056398045.1). Lineage (NCBI taxonomy): Bacteria > Pseudomonadati > Pseudomonadota > Betaproteobacteria > Burkholderiales > Burkholderiaceae > Cupriavidus > Cupriavidus sp. 05L411. Next base: position 49,483 of record NZ_JBFTOQ010000044.1, read on the forward strand.
TGCCAGCTCAACATCGTCTCTGAACAGATCCAGGAGAAAGCGCAGGTATTTGGCGCCGGCCAACACATTGTCGCGGGGATTGAGGATGTCGCCCGCGGAAAACCGCCTGGCGGTCTCCGGCATCAACTGCATCAGGCCGCGCGCTCCCTTCTTGGACACCGCGTTCGGGTTGTATCCGGATTCGACCACGATCACCGCACTTATCAGCTCCGGTGGCACCCGGGCATCGCGGCTCGCCTCGGCGATGATCTCGGAATACTGAGTGGAGTCCATCGTCGCGGACGCGGCGGCATTGTCCTTTCTTGCGCCCCGCGCTGCCGGCTCGCTAGAGGTGACAACCAGATGCAGCGCAGGATTACCCGGTCTGTCTGTCAGGATGATCGATCCATCGGCACCGACGGCGCCGAATATCTGGGCCCTTGCCACGCACGGGCAAGCCAGGCTCAGTGCGAAGGACGCAATGAGAAAGCCAACGCTCAGCAAGGGCGGCAATACGCGAGCACGCATCTGGATATCCCCCAGGCAGCATTGTGCAGATGAGCAACGAGATGCGGAATGGGTTGGTTCCCTACTGCTGCGGTAGGACATGCCATCGCATCCCGTCTTGCCCCCGCCCGAGGGCGGCGCTCGCGATGCGCGCTATTCCGAGCCAATGGTGGATGCACCCAGACGAGCAGGAGTAGATCTCCCACTTAACGACCGCGCATCGCTGACCTAGAGTTTTCTGTAAGACTGAAGCCGAGCGAATGGCAGATGGGAGAACGGTAATGAAGACCCTCTGTGCTGTCATTAGATGCGCCGCGCTTGCGCTTTGGTTGATCGTCAATTTTGGCTTCATTCCGCGGACCGAAGCCAATCCGCTATTTGCCAGGCAAACCGGCCTGAATTGCGCGTCCTGTCACACGATCTATCCTGAGCTGACACCATTCGGACGGAAATTCAAGCTTGGCGGATACACGCTGGGTGAGCGCGAGAAGGTTCCACTAGCGCTGATGGCGGTCTTTTCGCGCAACTCCATCAACGACAATACCGACAAATCGACCGGCGATAAGCTTTACGGCAAGAACAACGAGTTTGTCGCGGAAGCCATCAGCCTGTTCTCCGGCGGGAAGATCACGGACAACGCCGGCGCTTTCATCCAGTGGACCTACAACAACGTCAGCACCACGGACAACCAGACGTTCGCCGGACATAGTGCGCTCGACAATACGGATCTACGTGTCGTGAAACTGTTCGGGTCGGAAGAAAAGCCAACGATCGTCGGCCTGACATTGCACAACAACCCCACCGTTCAGGACGTTTTCAATACGGCACCGGCCTGGAGCTTTCCGTACTGGAGCCCGAGCATCGCGGCCCCGGGCCGAGGCACACTAACGTTCCTGGAGTCGGGCGCCCGGGTTGCGGGAATTGGTGCCTATGCGCACGTGCTGGACTCCCTATACCTTGAGGCGACCTCATATCAAACGGCGAAAGGGGCACTCTCTGTCTTGCGCGCGGGCACCCCGGATAGTCAAAGAGTTTCACTCTCTGGCGCCAATCCGTACTGGCGAATCGCTTATACCATCGGCAATGAACACCAGAATTTCATGATCGGCCACTTCGGAACGATTGCCTCGGTCGAAGTGCCGGACAGCGGCGGAACACCCGCGGACCGGTTTCGCGATCTTGGCTTCGATGCCCAATACCAGTTCTTCAGCAAGGATGATCGCCACATCATCAGCGCGCAGGCTGCCATGATCAACGAAAAAACCGACTGGCGATCAGGCTTTCCCAACGGGAACAATGACAATCCCAGCTCGACGCTGCGTTCGACCCGAGCGAAGATCACCTATCTGTTCGATCGCACCTATGGCATTACCGCCGGTGCATTCAAGGTGACAGGCGACGCCGATTTCGCCGGGTTTGGCACGACAACAGGCAAGCCGGATACGTCGGGCTATCTCGTCGAGCTGAACTATTGGCCGAAGTTCAAGTTTGCTTGGGACCCGCAAATGAACGTCCGATTTGGTCTTCAATATACAGGCTATACCAAGTTCAATGGTAGTCACTCGAACTACGATTCAACGCTCAGACGCGCAGCCGATAACAACACGCTGTTCTTCTATGCGTGGTTCATGTTCTGAGCCTGTATCAGGGAGGAAACACCGTGAAAAAAATCATACCGTTGTCCCGCCGAAACTTGCTTCGTCGCGGCACCATCATGCTCGGATCCATTGCTCTGATTCCGATCGCGATTCACTCACCGTCCGCCAAGGGCGCTTCCGCGACAAAGGGGATGCTCCACTACCAGGAGAGCCCCAAGGATGGGCAATCGTGCTCCGACTGTAGTTCGTTCAGGCCCTCGACGGCACCGGATTCCGATACTGGAACCTGCAAGATTCTGGAGGGTCCTATCAGTCTTCACGGGTGGTGCATGGCGTTTTCGCGCCGCTGAGTCCGCATCCCGAAGCAAGGCTGCCTTCCGGAGTGCAACGAGGAGTCCGACGATGCGCGCGCTGCTAATGCTGCTGTCCGCCCTGTTGTCAGTTTCGGTGCCGGCTATCGCAGGCGAGCTTAAGGTCGGCGCGCCGGTTCCGGCCTTCGACATCAAGCTCACGGACGGGCGGCACGTAACGCCAGCCACCGCGGCAGGCCGCGTTACGATTGTCAATTTCTGGGCGAGCTGGTGCGCGCCCTGTCGCAAGGAGATGCCCGCGCTTGAGGCGTTCTACGAAAAAAATCACGAACTGGGGGTGGACGTCATCGCTGTCAACATCGACAAGGCCAGCGATCAGGCGGAAGCACTCTCGGTGATGAGATCATTCTCCTTTGCGCTGGCCTTTGTCGGCGATGCTGACGTGACGGCTTTTGGCCGTCTATGGAGAATCCCGGTCACGTTCGTAATCGATCGCAACGGCGTCCTGCAACGGGATGGATGGCACGCTGAGCCAACCATCGATCTGCCGCAGCTTGAGACGCAGGTGATGCCGCTCCTCAAGCCGTAGGGCCCCCGACAGCCAATTCAGAAAACGTAGCGTGTGCCGACTGTTCCCGTCCAGCGTGGGGCCAGCTGCAAGCCGTTGACACGCTGGTAGATCGGCAGCTGCACAAAGGCATAGAGCTTGATGTGCCGGTTCAGGTTGATCGTAACGCCCGGGCTCAGGTACATCAGGGTACCGCCACTATTAGGGGTGTCGGCAGCGTCGCCAAGGTCGCGCTTGGCGACTCGCGTGTTGATCTGTAATTGGGGAGTGACGATATCGAAGCCCACGTATCGCACCCCAAGGTTCGCGGACAGGGACATGCCAGGCTTGTATTGCTCCCGGTAGTCCAGCGGCATCTGCAATAGCACCTGGGCGAAGCCATCGAAGTCCTGGCTGATGGCACCGTAGTAGTACGCGCCCACCAGCAGGTCGGTGGTGCCCGTGCCGAGTTGCACGCCCCGATCCAGCGGAGTCCCTGCAGAGGGCCCGCGATCGAAGCTCTGGTGGAAGGCGCCGGTTGGGAGCTTCAGACCGAGTTGGACGCCCAGGTTCTTGCTCTCGGCCAGGCCCTGGTAACGGCCCACCACACGCACGTCGCCCGGCCCGTTGCCGGACGAGCCGGATACTTCAGTATCGCCGGGGGAGAGCGTGGTGTGTGTCCGGTCCACATAGGGAATCTGGACGTTGACGGCCCAGTCCGGGTTGAAGCTGTAGTCGATACCGAGTGTGGTGTAGCGATTGATAGTGCGTTGCTCGAGTTCACGATCGCTCGGGATCGCGTAATCGCTGCGGTTGACGGCGCCCGTACCGGAGCGCAATTGCGCCTGATTCAGGTAGTCATAACGCAGGTCGAGCCTGAGCCCCGCATCGGCGTAATACCCCTGACTATCCCAATCCGAGCTCAGTGTGCAACCGCAGCTCGCGCACGCAAGCGCCGCCGCGGGAAGGGAGATGACGATGCAGGTCGCACCTGCGCGAAAGATCGGATGCATGAGGCTCTGGGGAAAACCGGAGTGCCGGTGCTTAGCTCGCGACGCACAGGCCCACGGGCGCTATATCTACTAACGAGACTATGCTGGCTCTGGACAGGTCGTCTGTTAGGTTGCGCACATGCAGTGCAAATAGCGCGTTCTGGAGTTCTGTCACGTTGATCGGAAATCGGTTGCTTTTCCCGAGCAATTAGGCAATATGCGACGCCCTCTCGATCATCGATTTTTCAATACAAAAACGATAACCAGGAGAGCGACAAGCGCCGCAAGCCATTTCAAGCTTGCGACCAGCTTGCCGAGCTTCTCCACCAGTACGCCAATGGCATCTGCCTCGGTAGTGTTTATCTGCTCTTGAAGCGACGGCGCCTCGTGCGAACCCTGTTCTTCTTGGAGCCGGCGCAAGCTGACTTTCGCGAGATCCAACGAGAGATGAACAACATATCCGCTTGCGATTTCCGGCGACTCCACGGTGTTGTCGCCCATGCCGGGGTTAAGGAACAGACATGCCTCCCCTGGCAAGGCAGCCAGCCCCTGGTCGGACATGTAAATGTTGCGCAGGCATAGCCCGACCTTAACGGCGGTGAGCCGACCGCTCTCAACGCCCTCGCAAAGCGCTTGCAGGCTGCTTTCGGGCACGTGGCACGACGCCCACCACTGATCCGGCTCCTGCATCTCGCGGTCAGAGCGGTTATAGCCGAGCCTTGCTGTGCCAAGCGGCGCGTCGGAGAAGGCAATGCCAAGCGCTTCTTGCCATTCGCGAAGGCCTTGCTGGTCCGCCACGCCGATTTCGCGGGCTGCGAAGGAGATCTGGACCGTACGCGTTCCGTTCTCGGATTCACCAATAATGGACAAGCGACTGTCGTCGAAGCGCGCGGTCCCGTGGATGTAGGTAGCAAGCGTCGATTGCGTTGCACCTCCGGCGGGCTCTAGTTCTTGGACGACCTGGAGATCCTGCAAGGTGAGCCACAGTGACTTCGCGGGGTAAAACGTCTGCGGCTTGCCAAATGCGCCAACGTGTTCGAGCGTGTAGCCTCGGTGCTCCTTGATTTTGAATCCAACGCTCTCTTCGCCATACGCCGGGTATCTTCTCTGGCTCAAGCGCGGAAGGTCGTTCTCCACGAAATGCTCGGGATCGAGAGACCTCAGGTGCGGCCCGGCCGTGCCATGCAGGCTATCCAGAATGTCGTCACGCTGACCGACCTCCGCGATACGTTTTCGGTCGCGTTCAACCGACGCGTCGCGGGGACCCGACAGCATCTCGCCGAGGGCATCAGCCAGGCGCGCCACGTTGCCGCGCGCCATCATCGGAATCCTCCTCGCAACCGGATCGAGGTGAAGTGGCGGTGATTCGTCGGCGACCTCCACGGGCAGCGGCATTAGCCGCCTTAACAGGTTCGCGTAGACGGAAAGCAACGGCAGGAACAGGCAGGCGAGAGCCAGGTTGAATAGCGTATGAAAATCGGCAACCACACGCGCATTGTCAGGTTCGATCGTGACCATGAACCGGCCTATTGGCCCGAGCGCGGCGAGTGCCACCGCGACGCCGACCGCGCGCATGAGCAGGTTTCCAACGTGTAATCGCCTTGATGGCGGATCGTTCGGCGTGGTCGCGGCCAGCACGGGGTTGATCGCGGTGCCTAGGTTCGCACCCAATACCAGTGCAAAAGCGGTATCCGGCGGGACCACGTTCTTTGCGCAAAGCGCCGTAACGAGCAGAACGATCGCCACGTTCGAATTTGCAGCCCAGGTCAAGCCGACGGCCAGCAGAACATCGACCACCGGTACGGTGGATGCGGCGCCCAGCAGCATGCGAAGACTGGGGGCATCCTCATAATCCGTCATCAACATCAGCAACTGGTTCAGCGCGAGCAGCATCAAGCCCAAACCAATGAACATGCGGCCCAGGTCGTGCGCACGCGTGTTCGATACCTTGCGGAACATCAGCACACCAACCAGGATCAGCGCAGGTGAGACTGCCGCGACCTCAAAGGACAGCGCTTGCACGAGAAACGTCGCGCCGACGTTTGCGCCGAGCATGACGGCAAGAGCGGGAACAAGCCCGGCGAGTCCCTCGGCAGCAAAGCCGGCAGTCATCAGTCCGGTCGCCGTACTGCTTTGCAATATCGCCGTGACACCGATTCCACCGAGGAAGGCGCGGAATCGCCCGCTTAGCGCCCGACCCAGGAGGGACCGAAGGCCGGCGCCGAAGGCGCGCTGTAGACCGGTTTGAACCATTTGGGTGCCCAACAGCAGCAGCGCTATGGAACCAGCGAGATCGATCAGCGTGTACGTAAATGCCATGATTCACAGCCCTCGACGTCAAACAGTTGCCCATGTGACTCTCACCGCTGGCCTTCCGCGTTTCAGCTGAAATCGTGCACCAGTTGAAAAGTGCGCGATCAAACAGTGGGACCAGTCTAACGTGACTTTCTCCAGGAAGCCGAAGTGGAAAAAGAGCAACGATGGCACCGGGAGCTTGCCACGGCGGGAAACACGCTGCCGGGCGTCTTGGAAAGTGCGGGAGCCGGAAACCCGGAGGTCCAGCTTGCGAGCCGGAGCCGCTCGTGCCATTGCGCAGAGCCGGGAACCTCGCTAAGGCACATTGTCAGCGCTGAGCGCTGCCAGCCAGCTGATGCCACAGACGCCAATTCAAAAATTCTGAATAATCTATCCGGATAAGACTGGTCTAACGCACCGATGACTCTCCTATAGTTCGTTACATGGACGGCGCGCACAAACAAAGCAACGTTCTGGCAGTCGCAGCGAACAATCAACGAAATTCAACGAATTTTAAGATACTGGAGAACATCATGACCAAGACCTTCGCCCTCAAGCTCGCTTCCACCCTCGTGCTGTCGCTCGCCGCCATCGGCGCCGCCCAGGCCGCTTCCGCCAAGGACACCCTCGCCGGCGACAAGTACGGCTATGAATTCCGCACCTCGGTCCCCGCCGACAAGTACGGCTACGACTTCCGCGCAACCGACGCCTTCACCGACGGCGCACGCAGCGGCAAGC
>NZ_JBFTOQ010000045.1:0-56177 GCF_056398045.1 Cupriavidus sp. 05L411
TGTTCGTTGAATTTGGCTGCCTCGTCGAGCACCGCCTGCGCCGTCTCCGGCGTGGCGTCCTCGAAGCCAGGCAGCTTGCTGACTGCGTCAAGATCAGCCAGTTCGTTCATCACGAACAACATGTCCTTGAGCGGGGCACGGTAGGTCATTTTTTGGGGACTCCATTTTGGGGACAGGGCGCGGTGCATCTGGCCGGATGCCGGCACTGCATGGTCTGGGTACCGGATCGTAGCGCCCGCCGCGTCATGCGGGAATAACCAAACCTGCCCATTCATTGACAAAACCTGCCGCTTTGCGTCGCGCGGGTCGCCTGCCATGCACCCCAGTTCGATTGGCCGGATTTGTCACTAGTTCGGCCATTCCTGTCAGTGCCGGAGGTGGCGGGCACCTCTAGAATGCCTCGCAGCCGGCGTCGCCATGACCGATGAATGCAACCGGCATAACGACAAACCGCCTGTCAGGAGACAAGACTATGGACCTGTTCGGTCAGATGATGTACGCGCCTTTGCAATTGTCTGCGCTGCTGGAGCAGGCGGCGCGGCACTCCGGCACGGTGGAAATCGTATCCCGGCGCGTCGAGGGCGACATTCACCGCTATACCTACGGGGACTGCCATGTCCGCGCCATGCAACTGGCCAATGCGCTGACGGGCCGCGGCATCGTGGCGGGAGACCGCGTCGGCACGCTGGCGTGGAACGGCTATCGCCATATGGAGCTGTACTATGGCGTGACCGGCATTGGCGCGGTTTGTCATACCATCAACCCCCGCCTGTTCCCCGAACAGATCGCATACATCATCAATCATGCCCGCGACCGCGTGGTCTGCTTCGATGCCTCCTTCCTGGGCCTGGTCGAGCAGATCGCGCCGCAATGTCCTCATGTCGAGTCATGGGTCATGCTGTGCGACGCCACCAGCCTGCCGCAAGCACCGGCGCTGCCGCTCGAAAGCTACGAGGCCCTGATCGGCGGGCAGCCCGGCCATTTCGACTGGCCCCGCCTGGATGAGCAGCTGGCGGCAGTGCTTTGCTACACCTCCGGCACCACCGGCAACCCGAAGGGCGTCTTGTACTCGCACCGTTCGCTTTGCCTGATGGCCTATGCCTCGGCGCTGCCGGACGCGCTTTGCCTGCGTGCGTCGGACTCCGTGGTGCCTGTCGTGCCGATGTTCCACGTCAATGCCTGGGGGCTGCCGTTCTCCGCGGCGCTGGTCGGGGCGAAGCTGGTGCTGCCGGGCCCGGCGCTCGACGGCGCGTCCCTGTCGGCGTTGTTCGACCAGGAAGGCGTGACGGTGTCGGCCGGCGTGCCCACGGTCTGGCTCGGCCTGGCCGACCATATGCGCCGCACGGGCGAGCGCTGCAAGAGCCTGGAGCGTGTCATTGTGGGCGGCGCGGCATGCCCGCCGCAACTGGCCAAGGCGCTGGGCGAACTGGGCATCAAGTCAGTACACGCCTGGGGCATGACCGAGCTGTCGCCGGTTGGCACTGTGTTTTCGCCCTCGCAGGGCTTCGCGCAAAAGCCGGAGCAGGAGCGCGCGCAGCTCGAGGCCAAGCAAGGCAGAGTCGTGCCGGGTGTCGAGATGAAGGTCGTCGACGCCGATGGTGCCGAGTTGCCATGGGACGGACGCTCGGCGGGCGACCTGATGGTGCGCGGCCATTGGGTCGTGGAGCGCTACTTCGGCATGGAGGAAACCTGCCTAGAGAATGATGGCTGGTTCGCCACCGGCGATGTCGCTACGATCGACGCCGACGGCTATATGCAGATCACGGATCGCAGCAAGGATGTGATCAAGTCCGGCGGCGAATGGATTTCCTCGATCGAACTGGAAGGCATCGCCGTTGCGCATCCGGAGATCGAACTGGCGGCCTGTATCGCCTGTGCCCATCCCAAGTGGGACGAACGCCCCCTGCTGGTCGCGGTAAGGCGCGCCGGCAGCACACTCGATGCGCAACAACTACTGGCCTTCTATGAAGGCAAGGTGGCCAAGTGGTGGATCCCGGACGATGTGATGTTCGTGCCGGAACTGCCGCTGACCGCGACCGGCAAGCTGCATAAGCTGGTGCTCAGGCAGCGTTTCGGCACCCATTACAGCGGTGCCGCCTAGCCGGGCCGCTCAGGCCATGCCGCGGTACGCCTTGGGCGTGCTGCCGGTCCAGTGCCGGAAGGCGCGGTGGAACGCGGTCGGGTTGTCAAAGCCGACGTCATAAGCGATTGCCGCGATGGCATCGGGCGAACGCGTGAGCCGCTGGATCGCGATATCGCGCCGGACGTCGTCCTTGATCGCTTGGAACGTCGTGCCTTCGTCCGCAAGCCGGCGGCAAAGCGTGCGCACGGAATAGTGCAGGTCCTGGGCAACCACTTCCAGCGTCGGCATGGCGGGAAGGCAATCGGCAAGGAATTGCCTGACCCGGTGGCAAACCATCTGGTCGGCAAAGGAGACGAAGATCCAGTCTTCCGGGGCGCGCGCCAGGAATCTCTGCAGGTCGGGCTTGCGTTGCCGCACTGGCATATCAAGGTAAGCCGCCTCGAAACGCATACGTGTCTGCGCGCTACCGAACTGAACCGGCCCCGGAAAGAGAAAGAGGTAGTCCGTTGCGTGCGCGGGACGCGCAAAATCGAACTCCGCCGCGATCAGCGGGATCCGCTTCCCAACCAGCCATGAGGCAATGCCGTGCACGAGCTTCATGATAAGTTCGCGGCCGAGTTCGGTCACGCTGGGGCCCGCCGGATCCGCCTCCATGGCAACCCAGCCGCCTTCGCCGTCGCGGCCCGAATCCAGGCGGAAATCATCCAGGATCAGGTGGAAGAACTGGCCGAACCGGTGCAGCGCGACTTCCAGCCGCGGGGCGTCGAGCAGGCTCAGGCACAGGTATTTCAGCGTGCCGTTGCGCAAGGGGCGGCTGAAAATGCCCGGCATTTCGTCGTCCAGTTCGGTCGCGAGCAGGCGGTAGAGCGTGGAGAACTGCTCCTCGGTCACGCGGGAGCCAGGGCGGCGCAGCAAGCCGTGGGGGATGCCGGAACGCTCCGCCAGCCGCTCAATGGCGGCGGGATCGGCGCCCGACAGGAAGCCGTTGACCAGCGAAATGGGAACCGTGCCAGAAATATGACTCAAGGGTGCGTCGACGTCCGGACCGCAACGTCATTTCCGGTGTGACCAGGGGGCAATTATTTTGTCATAAGCTGGACTGGCTCGTCACTTTTTTTGGCTTTCCGGCGATGAGGGCGCTGCTTGCCTCGCTCCCTAACTGCGACAGAGCCTGCTATCTCGACAAATCCAGTGGAAGTACTTGTACCGGGCCGTGGACAACGCGGGCGACGCGGTCGATTTTCTGTTCCGAGCCAAACGGAATACGGCGGCGGCCCGGCGCTACTTCGAGAAGGCCATCGACCAGAATGGCGCCCCCGGTGACCATCGACAAAAGCGACGCCAATCTGGCCGGGCTGCACGCGATCAACGCACAGCGCGAAAGGCACATCAGGATTCGCCAAGCCAAGTATTTGAGCAACATCGTGGAACAGGACCATCAGGCGATCAAGCTCCGCACCCGACCCATGCTCTGTTTCAAAGTGTTTCGCTGCGCGCGGATTCTACTGGGCAGCATCGAGGTAATGCATATGATCGTGAAAGGACAGATGAAGTACGCTCGCGGCACCAATCCGTCCGCAGCCCGACCAGTTCTACTCGTTGGCGACATAAGCAGTCCTCACCACATCAATCCAGCTCGCTTCAGCCGCCTTATGACGACAAAGCCGCTGCGCATCCACATTGCGTTGCACGCGACCGCCTAGCCTGCCGACCGGGACCGACGCCAACGCCTCTTCGGCCAGTAGCGCTTACCGAGCGGGGTGACAAGCAAGTGACTCTCTTTCACCTCGACCACCCGGTAATCTCCCGCCCGGTGATGATGGCCGAGCACAAGGCTTACGGGCCACGCTCGATTTTGATATTCAACGAGCGTTTCGCCGTACTGGTTCCAATGAGCTATGTGAACCATATCGCCATCGTCACTGGCAACATTGTGGGTAGCTTCCTCGTAGCGGAGCAGTGCCGCATCTGATCCAAGAACAGAAGAGAGCCAGCGCGCAAGCAGGAAGAAGGCAGCAGCTGCCACAATGGACCACATCGGCCCCGCATCAAGGACGGCGGCAACGCCCCCAACTATTGCCGCCACAGTAACGCAAATGAAGAACCCAGAGAGAGTAATAATCTCCAACAGGAACGACAGCAGCCCGATGGCCGCCCACACGGTGACATCCATAGCACCCCCTACCATTGGGTGTTTTGTTTTTTCTGTTTTTATAGTAGTCGCGGCGGCCAAGGCCGCGTTTGATGTGAAACAAGGAAGTGGAGACTCATGCAGCCCTACCCGCCCGAACTCGTGGATGCCGAGCCGCAGGCGAAGGCTGCCGAGTAGAGGTCCCGCACGGAACCCAATGGCGGCCGGGCACCGTGCCATGGTTGCGCCATCACAATGATCAACAACGGTATGCGGATGAAGCGAATCCTCGCTGTAACGCCGATGGCTATGTCCGGTATGGCCTGGGCCACTCTGCAGATGGCAGAGGTCGTGATAATCGACGGCGAGCCGACCGCGCTGCTCGCTGAGCCACTCGCTCCACTACTCGATCGACCAGAGGTCGCGAGCGGCCTACTCAGGTGGGTACCAACCTATGTACCGCTAGCTGGCGCGGCTATCAGGGAACCTGGGAGATCCGGGACGATGCTTTGTATTTGGTCAAGCTCAGCATTTCGCCCTGTCACGATCCCAGGGAGGTGCCGCTCGACACCATCATTCCTGATGCAGCAGCACCTTTGAAGGCGACCTGGTTCTCTGGCGACCTCACGATTCCCATGATCACGAGGCGCAGGCATTGGCATCTGGAAGAAGGGTTCCTGCTTGAGCGCTACGAATTGGTCACGATTGCCGAGGGTGTGGTGAAGGAACGCAGGACCATTGAGCGGACAAGAGGAGTGCAAGGTAGCGCTCAAAAAGCCGCTGACCAATCCGAAGGAAAGCCTGCTGTACCTGTCCAGCAGTGAGGACCGGAAGTGGCTTAGCGACAATACGCCGAAGCTGGAAGGCGTCGCCGGGAAGCGTGTGGGCAGCCTGTACTGGGACGGTACTCGATCGCGGGACTGGGTGAATGTCAAGCGGCCGGGCGCGGCACCGGTGCTTCGGTTCCAGCGGTAGCACCTATGTCAACGAGACTTTCCACCCAACCGCTCATGCAGATCCCTCCAACCGACAAACAGGACCAGGATGAAGTAGATCCAACCTAGGACGACAAGAGCCCATAGTAGCCAGAGGGTGCGTTCTTCGGTTGGGTGCGTGGCTTTCCATGTGTAGCCTATTGCAGCCGACAACTGCGGGACGGCAGTCAGCAGGGCAACAAGCCAGATCAGCCGACTGCGTAACACTCGGAAGATAAGGCCTCGTTTCACAGAGTTGGCAGCCACCATAGGCTTCACCATCCAACCGTGCAACGTGCGCAGTTTCTCGGCAACAGCTCGCAGCATGAACTTTCCTAGGCATATCGACTGAGATGCTGGATTTTACGTCCGCGACTTAGGGTAGCTAGCTCGCCGCGCCGCTGCATTCAGCGAGTCAAAGGCCCGCTCACAGGCTTGGCTGGCGATGCTGGCTGGTCAGCGTTTCGCACGCTGACCAGCCCGGCCGAGCACGTCGGTGAGCATTCCGATGGGATCTTCAGTTGCCTGGCCTGCGCTGGCAGGGCCTGGATTCCCGGCGGCGCCAAGCATGCCCACCGATTTGCCCCATGCTGGCCTCGGATCGCTCATGCCATCCTGATCTGTGCACTGCAGATCTGTGATGGGCGTCACTGCATCAGAGACCGTCGATCCATATAATTGACCTCGCTAGCAAATTGACCCTTCTAGCAATTCCCGCAACGCCGAGCTCCAACAAAGTTCGGCGTCTTTTTTTGCCTGCGCTCTCTACGATCCCCGCTGACGCTAGAAATTGTGATGGAGGACACAGCAAGCCCGCCTATCGTCGCTTAAATTGAAGTTGTCGGCGGCTCGCTGACCTGGACGGCCCAAGAGAGGTCAAACGTCCCAACGCCCCAGTTGCGCAGTGATGGCACTGGGGCGTTCCATTTCTTGCGCACGGCCAAAAGCTAGTCGCCCCCCCCAAAATCTGGCCGCACTGTCATAGTCACCCTGCGCCAGCGCATCTGCCACCACGCACGGTGTCACCAGCGCACTATCGAGCGCCGGAAGCTTACTTGGTCGCATCAACGGCGTCGAGCAGCTTGCGCACCCAGCACAGACAAGCCAACACCTGGATGGTACTGCCCAGATCGGATTGGGCGTCCTACAGCAAGATCAGCACCCCGGCGCCGGACCGTTGAAGGTTCCCCGGCGCGCAATCTCTAGCACAGCCTGCTGCCGTTGATTCTGCCCCGGCACACTCCGAACGTGATTCTTGTCACAGCACCAATTCGCGAGACTCTGTACCCTCGGCGTAAGGAATCGCACATAGGTCCACAATACCCTGGCCTAAACGGTAGATCGACGCTCGCTGATTGCAACCACTCCACGGCTCAGCATGAACAAAGTTGAATACACCGAACGTGACGGGCAGCGCTTTGCCCTTGTCCCGGCCGACGACTGGGAAATCCTCAGGGAGTACAGCGAACGATTGCTTCCTGTCGGGCGCGCCGGTAGCGCGGCAACCGAAGCCGGGACGCCACACTTTGTTCTCTTGGCTCTGCTGTCGGGAAATTCAAGACTCAAGGCATGGAGACGATACCGCGGACTGCTCCAGAAAGAGCTAGCGGATAGGGTCGGCGTAGCTCGAAACTACTTCACGATGATCGAGTCCGGCGGGCGGGAAGGAAGCGCCCAGGTCTGGCAAAGCATCGCAGCAGCTTTAGACGTTCCCATCTCGGTGTTGATGGAGGGAGTCTCAGTTTCAGATGCGCACACAGCTCCCAGGCGAGACGACAAAGCCGAACTAGCTAAGATGAGACAGCATGTCTATGCGCAGGCGGAGGAAAGGAATATCTCTCTCATCCGTGCCTGGCGACTGCAACTCAATCTCACACGACGGCAAGTGGCGGAGCGAATGGGAGTGAAGGAAGCAGCGATCGGTAAGATTGAATGTAAGCCCCATATTCGACTCTCCACAATTCGGCGCGTCGCCAAGGCCTTAGCAATTCCCGTAGAGTACCTGATACCCTAACGCAGCGTCAGAAACAAAACCAACTCGCAGCAGTCCCGTCCGCCCTCCGTCATGACGCACGATTTTTGTGAGTGCCGTCACAAATCACACCGCCCCCCTGGTTCGGTGCGTCCATGTCCCTCGGATCCAACACAATCCGCATCTCGAATGCTGTCGCGCCAAGTTGTGACCGCGCTCACTGCGAAAGGCATTCCAAATCCAGATACTCCCATCCACACGCAATTCGCGTGTCGCGGACTGCACCGCGAATAGCACGTGCTAGTGCCACAGCCTGAAACGAGATCTGGACTTCAACTTGCCTGGAGGCAGTTGCAGATCGAATTCCAGATCGTTTGTTTTTACCTCCTAGGAGTTACACCATGGCAGCATCGCAATACTACGATCAGGTACAAAAGGTCTACATCGCCTACTACGGACGTCCGGCAGATCCCGTCGGCCTGGAATTCTGGGCCACCAAGTTGGACGGCGCCGCCGGCAACCTGAACGCCATTATTGACGCCTTCGGCAACTCCGCTGAGTCGAACGCGCTATATGGAAACCAGTCCTTTGAGGCCAAGGTCAACGCAATTTACCAACAACTGTTCAATCGTGAAGCTGACACCTCAGGCTTGCTCTTCTACACGGGCCTACTGTCGGCACAGCCGCCAAAGGCAACCTTGGCCAGCATCGCCCTGGACATCCTGAACGGCGCCATCGGTACCGATAAGACGGCAGTCGAAGCCAAGCTGGTTGCGGCCAACGGCTTCACCGATGCACTGGACACCACAGCAGAGATCCTGAAGTACAGCGGCGACTGGGCTGCTCAGCAAGCGCGCGACTGGCTGCACCCCGTGACCCAGCCCGGCCAGGGCGGCGACCCGCAGACGAAGATCGACCACATCGTGGCCGGCCCCGATCCGATGCCTGTGGGCAGCGTGCTGACCACCGCCATCGACACCGTGGCGCTGGCCGCCGGCGACGTCGTGCGCGGCGGTACCGAGACCCTGACCCAAGGCGACAAGATCACCGGCCCGGGTTCGGTTGAACTGAGCCTAGCTTCGAAGGCAGACCTGTATTCCGGCACCACCATCACCGGCGCCAGCAAGGTCACCATCAAGCCGACCGGTGACGTGTCCATCACCACCAAGGACTGGACCGACCTGAAGCAAGTTCAGATCGAGAAGATCAAGGGTGACGTGAGCCTTCTGGACTTGCAAGGCGCCAACACCCAGTATGACTTGGTCGACGCCATCAACGCCGACGACAAAATTACGCTGAACTTCGATGGCCAGAACATCAAGGGCAAAGCCGCCAACGTGTCGGTCAAGGAAGTCAACGCCACCGTTGAAATCAATACCGACCCGAACTTCGACGTCGAAACGATCAACCTGAAGATCAACGACGACAAGGCTGGCTTCGAGTCGAATCTGACCGACCTGATCGGCGACGGCACCAAGACGCTGAACATCACCGGCGGCCAGGCCGGCCTGAGCTTTGGTATCGTCGGTGCGCTGGATTCCACGCTGACCACCATCGACGCTTCGACGGTTGCTGCCAACCTGCACCTGAACATCTCCGAGTCCGACCAGGACGTGAATGTCAAACTGGGTTCGGGCAATGACGTGCTGAACGTCGGCGACACCCTGCGCACTGGCGATGTGATCGACGGTGGTGCTGGCGCCGACAAGATCATCGCTTCGTTCAATGCCAACAGCACCGTTGGCGAATCGAACCGCGCGCCGACGATCAGCCGCGTCGAAACCCTAGATGCCACCTTTGTGAACTCGGTGCAATTGTATGGTACCAACATTACGGATCTGGCCACCATCGACCTGCAGAAGTCCAGCGGCCGCGCCGATTTCAACGACTTCAAGAACGACCTGAAGACCCTGAACATCAAGGGCGATCTGGCACAAGGCGTTGAAGTGGACTACAACGGCGAAGGCTTGACCACCCTCGACATCAACATCGAAGGCAAGACCGCCGCGATCGGCAACGCTGGCAACCCCGCCGGCATCCGCGTCATCAACGCCGACAAGGTGACGCTGAACCACAACGGCACCGAAAGCGTCACGATCGCCAGCGGCCTGCAAGTCGACGAGTCCTTCTCCGGTCGTTATACCAAGGACCTGTCGATCACTAACAACTCGGCTGGCGACCTGACCGTGCTGGCCAACAACGGCCAAAGCAGCGCCATCATCGACGGCAACACCGTCGAGCGCCTGACGATCAAGTCGACCAACGTGGGCGACATCCGTCTGGGCGATGAATACCACAGCCTGATGGCGCGCGCCGCCAACCTGCAGCATCTGGTGGTGCAGTCGTCGACGGCCAGCGACATCACAATCGGCCAAGTGGGCAATTGGAAGGCTGCGGGCGATCTGGAAACGGTCAAGATCGGCGCGGGCATCGCCTCTACCGTGACCTCCTGGGGCATCGATGCCGCAGACTGGAATGACAAGAGCGCAACCGTCACGAGCATTGACGTAACCGCAGCCAACTCGGCACACGTACATTTGAACGGTTCCTCTGGCAACCAGTCCCTGCTTGCAGATAGCGCGACCAGCACCTACGGCGGCAACTGGCTGGAGGCAGCATCAGTCAATCTGCTGAACGTCAAGGTTGATGCGCAAGCATCGGTGGACGGCAACGCCGGCGGCACCGCGCACGGGTACGGCCTGGGCTACGGCGGTAACGATGTCTTCAATAATTACGATCACCTCGTCCGTCTCGATCTGAACGCTCAAGCTGGCGCCGATAGCAAACTGATCCTCTCCGGCGCCGGCAGCGTTACGGGCTTCGCGTTCGCTGACGAAACCATCTCGACGATCGATGCGTCTGGCCTGAAGGGTTCGGGCGTCAAGATCATCGCCGAGTACGCCGGTGCCAAGGGCTTCACCTTCCTCGGCTCGAACCAGGGCGATACCGTCTACACGTCCAACGGCGCGAGCGTGCTGAAGGGCGGCAGCGGTAGCGACTGGTTCGTAGGCGGTGACGGCAACGACCAAATCTTCGGTGGTGCTGGCAATGACTACCTGTACGGTGGCGCCGGCAACGACAAGATCGACGGCGGCGACGGAGACGACTTCATCGCAGGTGGTCTGGGCTCGGACTGGCTGACCGGTGGCGCAGGCGCGGACAAGTTCTACTTCAACTTCGACTCGAACCACTTCGGCGAGGCAGGCAAGTCGACGCGCGTGGACCTGAAGCAAGACTACATCACCGACTTCACCTTCGGCGAAGACAAGATCGAGATCGACGTGAGCAACCCTGGTTTCGTGAATGGGCATTTCTCGATCCAGATCGTGAACGGCTCGAATCCTGGCACCATCTACACTGGGAATCCGCTCGATATCTTCCCGGAGATCGTTGCGCGCGTGGGTACCTACAATACCGACGGCACGTTCAACTACAACTCGAGCGGTTCCGACGTGCAACTGTTGTTCCGCAACGAAGGCCAGTCGTTCAGCCCGCTGGACGCCAACGGCAATAATGCCTTCAATCTTGCGGATCACGAAATCGCCCTGCTCGGCGCTGCCAACAAGCTCGGTAGCATCGCAGCTTCGGACTTCTCGTGGGTCTGATGCAGGAGTATTGAACTGTAGATAGTAGTAAGGGCCGGCCTTGTGTCGGTCCTTTTCCTGAGCATTCCCCTCATAGAGGAGCGGCAAAGGAAGCACGGCAATGGCGATCTCATTTCCTGGATTCCTGCTCTTCGAAGCCCTGTGGCTTCTACCCTCTTTGCTAGGTATTTTTGGCCATCCATGTCGGCAAACCATACGCCTACCTGGCTCTCATTCCGCTGAATGGCCCACTACTCTGCATTTGGATCCTTGCTACCGGCCCCTGACCCATCAGATCCAAGCCGGTACGTTTGTACGCATAGCAAGCGCCGTTGCCAATGCCGACCCTGAGCGCTCCACGAATCGCTATATCGGAAGATGTGCCACTGATCACGGAATTTGAAGTGTCCGACGACTAATATCCAGTTGCTGATGGTCCCCGCCATCGGTTTTCACCCGCCAGAATCCCCCGGTTCTGGCTTTTTTTGCTATGACTACCCCCAACTCGCTTTGCTGGTCTTGGTGCCGCCTTCTAGACAGTCCTCCCGTCGGGGTGCTTTTGCGTTTTGCTCAGACACTAAGTCACCACCTGTGACCGTCATCATTACAAGCGACACCACCTAGACTTAGAATCGAGCCGCTAGCAACTGCCCCCGCGAACGTAGGCAAGAAGCTGTTTGCATGCCAAGCCCACTCCGGGCTTGGCTGTTTTTGCTGAGCACTCCGGTGCGCCAGCTACCCGCCACCTGCCACCAAGGACTGCTGCCCTCTCGCCCACTCCTGCAGCGATCTCAGTCGCTCGGCGACCTTATGATAGCTGCCGTAGTTGGGCGCCGCGCCCGCCAGCATCTTCGACGTGCTGAGCGGCACGGCTGGGAAAGGCGGTCGGCCCGCGCATGTGCGCGCCGAGCAGCCGGCGGCACAGGGACTCACAGATGCGCGCATTCTGGAAATTGCAATGGGCCATTTCAAGCCCGGGCATACCGTGGCGGCCGAGAAGAACTTCTTGGCTTGCGTGCGTGACATCCCCGCCCAGGCCGCGCCGCAACCGATCGCATTGCCTGAAAAGGTGTTGCTACCCGATGCCGAATACGGTCGACCTCCACGGCCGCGTGGTCCGGTTGCGGTTTGAGGACAAATCGCAGGGGGTAGATTTTGCCGATGACTTGATGCTGCCCTCGCCCGCGGGCAAGGCACTCCCTCCGAACGTCGAGTTCGCCGCTCCCCCGGCACCTGTCAGCGGGGCGGTGCGCATCGCCGGCGCGAAACTCTCCAACATCGCATTCAACCTCGCGCAGCATGTGGGTGAGCCATTGTCCACTGACCGGGTGCGTAGCATGGATGAATCGCGCCGTGAGTGGGATGCTGCGATTCATACCACCCAGTCCGCCCCCTCAATGAGGCCGGCAGCGAGCCGGTCGGCTACTTCGTGAAGACTCGCGTTTCGGCCCGTGGATTGAAGTCGAGAATGCAAAGGAAGGCGCCCAACCTCTCTACGCCGCCCCGCAACCGAGCGCCAAGGCGCTGACAGATGAGCAGATCATCGCCCTTGCTGACCGTGGCGAACAGCCGCAGCGGCCGGAACACGATCTGGAAGCGCCTGATGGGCTACTGCGGGACAGTTGCAGAAGAGCGGGGTGTCACGTTCAGCCGCTTCACGCTCGCGGACATGCGGCCCAGCGCGGTGACCGATCGGAAGGAGGAAGGCGACGACCGGATTACGGATGCCACCGGCCACGCCGGCGGCAAGATGGTGGCCAAGATCTACGACCGGCGGCGGGTCAGCAAGGTGCGGCCGACAGCCTGAATTTGTTGGAACTTGACGAAAATGACCACGTACGGGCGTCGGATCAATTACGTTTGGGCATTCGTACGAGCCATACCATAACTGTATATCCATACAGTTAACTCAACTATCTGCGCCTGACTTAGGGGCACTCTTATACTGGATATCCACACAGTGTCAGTGAGAGAGACATGTTCGCCTGCGCCCCCGATACCGTCTATCTATATAGCCAGACCCACGGGGCCGCGCGTTTGACCATCCACTGCCCCCACCTCACCATCGACGATCCACTGCTCACGGCCGACACTTGGAACGCCGAGGTGAAGGCCGCCGCCCAGGCCGCCGGCGCGACCCTCACCCTGAACGGCATCGACACAGCAGCGATCATGGCGCTCCCGTGGACAATCGACCGCTTGGCGTTCAACTACCAGGGCGCTTCGCTGAGTTTCCAGCTCGCCCACAGCATGCCCCCCCGCTCAATCCGCCTTCCACTACTTGGTCCGCTCTATGACTGATCATAGAGTACAGCGGTCAACCCGCGAGCTACCCCGAGCCCCTGCCCGTGTGACAACCGTCACAACGTCGTGGCGCAGCATGCATTATTTTTGCGTAAAACCATTTCGCCTCAAAATAGGAACGGGAGAAGCATGCTCGCCATTCAGTCGTCGAAGACCGAAACGAAGGTACTCGGCGCCCATTTGGGTTCGGGGCATATCGAGTCGCTGGACTGCCCACGCGGCATCAGCGCGTTGCTGGTGATGTTTTACCACTACCGCGAGCTTCTGAACGACATAATTCCGAATATCGGGAATACGATATTTGAAAATGGCCGGATAGGGGTGGACGTTTTTTTATCCTATCTGGCTTCGTGATGTACGCGACGACACAGAGAAAGGAGAATCAGCTCCTCCTACCGTTCCTGATCAGGCGCGCCTTTCGGGTGATCCCACTCGCGTGGCTGTTCATTACTATCGTTTTCATCGGGAATGGCACTGAAGATCGACACGACTATCTTCTCAGCCTGCTCTTCATTCCGCTATCCAATACCGATGCGCCATTCTTTGGCTACAACCTACTGTCGCCCGGCTGGACGCTCAGCTACGAGCTCTGGTTTTATGTGATGTTCGCCATCGGCATGCTTGTTTCGAAGTCCCACCGCGGGCTCGCAACCGCGGCCGTGCTCTTCGCCTGCGCATTCGGTATCCAAGCGATGTGCCATACTTCGCTCTGCATTGATGCTTATACAGCGGCAACGCTCTCCGCCCACTCTCCGATCCCTTCACAGGTAATCAGTGAGTTGAGCAACCCGTTGTTTCTCGAATTCCTCTTTGGAGTCGCACTCGCTTATCTTTACGAAAATTTTCGCACGTCGTGGCTCGCAATGAGTGAGAAGATTCGGATCGGTGCACACCTAGTTCTCATCGCTTATTTTTTGTCCCATTTCCTCTCTGGATATGCCATGGGGCACGGCCTGACTCGAAAGGGACTCGCTGCAGCAGCGCTTTTTAGTGTCTATCTATGCAGCGATTTCGACGAGCTGCTCGGCAAGGCGAAGGCTCTTGTTCGGGGGCCAGGCGGAGCGTTCGCATTCCTTGGCCGAATTTCATTCAGCCTCTACATTGTCCACGAGCCGCTGCATCAGTTCGTTGCCCGCATCCCCGTCCTTTCGGAGCTTTACCGGCTGGAGGGAGGAATTGGTAAGTTCGTAACCCTAAGCACCTTCTCCGTAGTTGCCGCATATGTACTATTTCACCTGATCGAGCAGCCCACGCAGCGCCTCGGGAATTATCTGATCGCGCTGACGCTTTCTTGCGGGTGCGACTGTCGGCAACTGTTTAGGCAATCGGTCAACTAAGGAGTCCAAATGATAAATAAGGCAAGAGGGGCGATTTCGAGTTTCCTCTGTGCTGCTGGCCTTGCTATCGTAGCCGCACCCGCAATCGCACAGTGGAACGCTGAAGGTGTCATCGCGACGAGCAATCTATACAGTACCGCTCTGACTTCACCAAAGGCAGCGTGCGCGAATTTCGCGACCGCGAAAATTATTTCGTGTGTGTATCTCGACTGGAGCGGGTCGTCTACTCGCCAGAACATCTACGAGAGGAGCTCGACAGATGGAGGGGTCACGAAGCCGGAGCAATGTGCAGTGTCGGCAAACCTGATCGGCTAGTGGTCAATGGTACTCCGGTCCCGCATAAGTGGCTTTTGTAACTCTAAATCGGGAGTAGAGCGGCCGTTCATTGAGGAATAGCCGGCATTGAAGCCTCCAAGCGGTGACGGGCGCGGACGACTCCTCCTGGCCGAGGCTGTGTGAAGACGCCAGTACATCGCCTAAACTGAAGCAACTTGTCAGCGCGAGGCGGCCCATGAAGCGATTCATCGAAGGCGAAGACCGGCACTAGGTTACTCTGCTACCAGAGTGTCTTGATGACTATATCGGTGAAGACAATCCCGTGCGCGTTATCGATGCCTTTGTTGATGAGCTTGATCTGCATAGGCTTGGTTTTAAGGGGGCCGCTCCTGCGGCCACCGGTCGGCCGGCATATCACCCGTCGGTCTTGCTGAAGATTTGTATCTATGGCTACCTCAACCGCATCCAGTCGAGCTGCCGCCTGGAGCGCGAGTCACAGCGCAACGTCGAATTGATGTGGCTGACCGGACGGCTTGTACCGGATTTCAAAACCACTGCGGACTTCCGTCATGACAACGGAGTGGGGATCAGCAACGTCTGCCAGCGCTTCATCGCACTGTGCCGAGACTTGAAGCTGTTCTCACAGGCAGTCGTGGCCGTCGATAGCAGCAAGTTCAAGGCAGTCAACAGTCGGGACCGCAACTTCACGCCAGGTAAGATCGACAAGCGCCAGCAGCAGATTGAGCAGAGCATCCAGCGCTATCTCGACGCACTAGAGACCGCCGATCGAACCCAGCCCGCTGAAATCGAGGCAAAGACAGTGAGGCTGCAGGAAAAGATCAAGAAGCTGCGCCTGCAAATGCGGGAGTTGGATCGCACGAGGGAGAAGTTGAAGAGCGAGCCCGATGAACAGCTATCACTCACGGATCCCGATGCGCGCTCAATGATCTCGCAAGCCAAAGGAATGGGAATTGTTGGGTACAACGTGCAGACAGCCGTTGATGCCAAGCACCACCTGATCGTCGCGCACGAGGTCACAAACATCGGCAGCGACCGTGCACGACTGAGCAAGATGGCGAAGGCTGCGCGTGAGGCGATGGGCCGGACCAAATTGCAGGCCTTTGCCGATCGTGGGTACTTCAATGGACTGGAGATCAGCGCGTGCGAAGACGCCGGCGTCACGCCCTTCGTACCGAAGCCTATGACGTCGAGCGCCAAGGCCGATGGACGGTTTAGCAAGGCAGCCTTCATCTACGTGGCGAAGGACGACCAATACCAATGCCTGGCGGGTGAGAGAGCGATCCATAGGTTCACGACATTCGAGCATAACCTGAAGCTACATGTGTACTGGAGCAGCGCCTGTCCCAGGTGCCGAATGCGCGCACTTCCTGACGAAGACGTTAGAACACGTGAGCACTGAGATGAGCCTGCACGTGCTCGCATACAATCTCATGCGCGTGATCAGCGTGCTTGGCATTGCCAGAACAATGAAGGCGATGATGCTGGCGGGGGCGTGAGCACTTCGACGATCGTTTAATGCTCGCGTGGCGGCTTCAAAGTCAATTTAAACTCCAATTGGCACCCAAGCAGCGACTAGATGAGCTCAATGGCGCAAGAGAAAGCCCCGACTTGCTGCACGGAGCGCTTCTACACAGCCTCGGCCGGTAATGGCTGGTGGCTGACCGACGCTGGCTGTTGGCCACTAGCTGTCCTGCCGGGCTACCCGGCAGCCTTTGCCCGAGGGGCGCGCGGCGCCGGTTCGGCATCCTCGCGTGCGGTGGGTGTAAGAAAGTCGCCCAGATGAACTGCCCCCAAAGATTGAAGAGGTTCCCAATTTTTGGGTGCAGTGCACAAAGGCGGCTGTCGCAATGCGTTTCCATTTTCAATTTTCTACAATCTGCCCCCCTTTTTTTTTCGGATGGGGGGATCTCCAATCGATGGTAACTCTCTAGAATTTGCACCAATTTGGAGCGAAGACTCCAATCCAATGGGGATTGAAAGTGCAGCAGATAGCGAAACTAAGTTCGACAGTGGTAGTGAAATTGGGGGATGGATGGGCCGTTGAACGGCGTATTGGTCACCACGCGATCGTCTTCTCCGATCAATATCTAAGTGCTTCCCAGGCTAGGAAAGCTGCCGAAGCTATGTTTCCCGACCATCCGGTTAGCGTCGAGCATGCCGCACGAACATCTTCTACAGGTCGAATCAAATCGGCCAGCCAGCCTTGATATCGGCGGTCAGGTCGGCAACCGTCGCGACCGACCTACACACTCACACTCATCCGGGGGGCCTAGCGGTGCAGAGCCTGTGGCAAGTGCATCGCGGCAGATCAGGTCACGGTGCTGCCGCAGGGCCGCCAGGTCATCAATCTACCAGCCATTCGCTTTGAGGTAACCGAGCATCGTGTGCAAATCGCGCAATGCCGCTGCGGCAAGACCCATACGGGTCAGTTTCCGGCGGGGGTAAGCCAAGCGGCGCAGTATCGCCCGCGAGTCAATGCGGCAGCGGTCTATTTGACGCAGTACAGCACGTGCCGATCGACCGGGCAGCGCAGGCCTTGCGAAATCTGTTCGGGCTGTCGGTAAGCACGGGCACCATTCAAAACTACATCAACGAGACCGCCAGTGCTCAGCCACCGGCGCTCGAGCAGATCGGCCAGGCGATTCTGAGCAAGCCGGTTGTGCACTATGATGAGACGAGCATGCGGGTCAGACGCACGCAGCAATGGCTGCATAGCGCCTCGACCGCAGGCGGACCTGGTATGGCCAGCACGCCAAGCGCGGCACACCACCGACGACGGACACTGATCGCTCGCCTTGCCCAAGATAGCTGCCGACTGCAAATTTGGTAAATGTGTCAGCCATCACAGAATCTGCGAAGGCGGGGGACTAACATCTTTTGGCCGATGGTCCCTTCCGTCGGCGATTCCCGCTCAGCCAGAACCCCCCGGGTTCTGGCGCCTTTTTCTAACGATCATCCACCAGAAAAATCTGTGTAGTCTGGGCAACCGTTGCGCCGGACACCCCTTTCCCGCCAAGCTCCCGTCTACCGCGTGTGCTGCGCCTAACCCTCTCCTTCGGAGAGGGTGGCCACACGACGACGCTAGCTGCAGTGATTGGAACCACAAGGTCTGCGACAGAACACCCCAGAATTGTGCCAACGCCTAATCCTTGCGCTTTTCCCGCTGATGGCTGCGAGTGCGCAGCCGACATGACAAATCTGTGATGCCGATCACAGAATATATCGGTATCGTCGCCTAATCTGAATTTGTCGGCGGCTCGCTGACTCGGACGGCTCTGGAGGGGTCAGTCGTCCCAACGCCCCAGATGCATAGCCAATCGCACTGGGGCGTTCCCTTTCTAGCGCATGGCGCCAACGATCCTTCCTCCTCCCCCAAAACCCGCTGCGCCCTCGCCACTTCCAGTAGCGTTGAGGGCGACCCGGGACCACAACTCGCGCCACAGAGTGTTCCAAACAATATTCCGCCTTGCGAGAGGTGAAGAGTCGCTTACTGTGTCCCATCACTGCGGCCGGGACTGTTAAGGCTCGAGAATCGAGCTGTTAGCGACTGACCCCACTAGCGGAGTACCCAAAGCTATTTGCACGGCAAGCCCGCTCCGGGCATGGCCTTTTTTTAGGCTGAGCCCCTGATGCAACTCGTACCCCTCCTGCTGCGACAGTCGACTGCACCTCCCTCCCCTCCCACTCCTGCAATGAACTTAGCCGCCCAGCGACCTCGTGGCAGTCACAGTAGCTGTCGGAGACAGTGGCGGCAACGTCTTGAGCTGGAGCGGCGAGCGCATCAGCAAGTCCGGCGAGGTCGGGAACTCGCCCCGCGCCAGGGCGTCATGCAGCACCCGAAAGCCACCAGGCATAGAACAGGTTTCAGACGGGACATGGATCGACACCTCCTTGGTGATGGTTTGGTCCATTACCCGGATCACGACGAGCGCAGTCCGCTCCCGCTGGTTTGTATTTCGCTGTCTGTGCAATGTTAATGCCGCCTCATTCCTCAAAGCACTTAACACATTCTAGAGATAGAGCGATCTACTCCAAAGGACAAGGCCAGAAACGTGCCGAAGTACGCCATGTACAGCACTGCGCCCAAGCCCATGCCCGATATGTGCTGATGACTGAGCCATACCGCCTGTGAGCCTTCGAGCGCCAGTGAAACCAGCAGTAGGTAGCCAGGCAAACAGGGGATTCAGGCGATCAAGGCCATCAGGTCGTCGGCCTAGGCGCTTGCCGACGATGTTGGCCGTGCCACAGCCCGTGGCCATAAGCAGCTGGCCGAACAAGCTCAGGTCGCTGGCCGCAGTTCCGCTGGCTTCCGTCGCCAGCTACCTGCCCGCCAGTGGCAGATTTCAACCAATCCAATGCCACGCGCCAATTGCCCCCGCTAGGAAAAAAGCCAGCACCCCGAACTTCAGCAAGCGTCGCCAACCATTGCGGGAAGGTCTTTCCCCGTGACGATGGAACTCGCCAAGCCCGCCGCTACTCAGTTTGTCCCAATCCATGTGAAATTTGGAGCACGTTGTTCGTCACCTGACGATGCTATGCCGCGCCGGCCGTATACATTGTGACCACCATCACACCCTTGATCGGTCAGCGCGATTACTGCATTCAGAAGTCGAATAGTATCCCACCGGCCAAGCTGCCAGCGCTATAACGAAAAATCGGGATGGAATCCTCAGCGCGCTGGTAGACCAGTTGGGAATAGAACGACACCGCGCGCGAGTACTGGTAGGTGTAGCGCAGCGTGAATTGCCGGAGATCCTGTCGGCGCCGTGTGGTCCCAAAAAAAAGCGGTGAGTAAGCTTCGCGATCGCGCAAATCTTGGCGCTGCACCAGCGCTACCATGACATGCCGGGGGTGGAGTTGCCACGTCATGCTAGCCACCGCGCCGTAGCCCACCCGATTGCCGCCGGCGCGGTCGTTGCGCGCAATATCGCCGACCGCGCTGATTGCCCCGAACAGGTAGACCGATGGGCTCAGGTCGAGCTTGCCCTTGAGCCGCAGATCGTGCCTGCGCGCATCAAAATCACGGCTGACGGGGTAGCGGTCGAGCGCGACGCTGGTATCGATGCCGAGCCTGTATGACATCCAGTGCCAGTGCTGTTCGGGCAGCCAGTAGCCCAGTTGCGCACTGGCTCCGTATTGGTAGGCGCGCTGACCCAGCCAGGTAAAGCCCAGCCCAAGTTGCGCTTCAACCAGCCCAGCCTGCGTTGGCTTGCCGTAGTAGATGCCCAGTCCGCTGCCAACCTGGTCGTAGTCACGCCGCTGCGCGTACTGGCGGGCTGCGCCGGAGCCAGATAGGCTAAGCCCCTCTATGCCCGCCACGGGAACCGAGAAGTTGGCATCCAGCCCCACGAATCGATCGGACTGGGCCAGTGCCGACGGAGCCAACTGCAGAGCGGGGATCGGCGCGCCAGCGGCGAATCGCACGGTGGCATCACGTGGACCAAAATTGGCGTTGTTGGTATAGCCCACATAGGCACCCAGTTGCAAGCGCGGGCGGCTGCCCGCGCGGACGCACCCGGACCGCAGGTAAGTATCGATCAGCAGGCGAATGCCGGGCGGCAGTGCAATATTGCCCTGCAGGCGCGCGAACAGCGCGGCCGCCTCGTCACGCTCACCCAGCTCACATAGCAGGATGGCAACATCGAGAACAGCACCGGCATGCTGCAATGCGCTGGCGTCGAGCGCTGCCAGCAGGCCGTGCGCTTCATCGGTGTGGCCTGCTTCGATCGCATTGTAGATGCGCTGGTAGATCGCGTCGTGCTCACCGCCGGCAAGGTTGGCTGCCGAGTCCCCTAGGCCCGGCAGCCTGCTCTCGGTCGACAGCGGCGACTGGCGCAGTTGCAGGCCATCGCGCTCGATCTCGGGCAGCGCGGGCTGGCGCGGATGCGATGTGCCAGCCGGTTGGGGCGGCGCAGCCACGGGCTGCGCCATGGCCTTGCCGAGAATCAGGACGATAAACAGGAGCAATGCCAGCCAAGCCGCGTTGCGTAGGCTAGTTGTCGACAATCTGCTCCGCCATGTCAAGGGGCCGGTCTGGCGCGGCGCCGGTCTGGCTGCGCAAGGCCGCCCCAGCTATGACGTACACCGCCTCGGGTTGAATGCGACCGCGCAGCGTCACGCGGCCGAGCACGCGTAGGCAGTGCCGATGCGACAAGCTTGCCGTCCCCCTGCCCACGAGCAGATCTGTATCGACCGATTTGCACAGGTCCTGCAGACGCGCGGCAATATTGACCGTATCGCCGATCGCCGTATAGCTCTTGCGGGTCTGCGAGCCGATCTCGCCCACGACCGCCTCGCCGCTGTGGATGCCAACGCAGATGCGGATCGAGGCCAGCGCTGGATAGGCGGCACGCAGCCGCTCGTTCAGTCCCGCCATGCCCGCCAGCATCGCCAGCGCGCAGTCCAGCCCACGGTCGGCATGGTCAGGCTGATCGAGCGGTGCGTTCCAGAAGGCCATCACGGCATCTCCCATGTACTTGTCGACGGTGCCCCCCGTGCGGTGAACTTGCGCAGTCAGATGCCCCAGCACAATCTCGGTAAGGCCGACCAGCTGCTCCGGCGGCATGACCTCGGCCAGCGTCGTGTACCCCTCGATATCCGCAAACAGCACGGTCAGGATGCGGCGGACCGGCCGCATAGCGTCGAAATCGCGCTGCCGCAATAGCGCCTCCAACACGGCCGGCGGCAGATAGCGCCGGAAGCGCCGGTCAAAGCGACGCGCCTCTGAGCGCGCCATGCCCCACTCCATCGGCACCTGCAATCCGAGAAACAGCAAGTAGACCACGCACGGCAACGCCGGAACCAGGCCCGTTCCGCGTGCCGGTAACATGACAGCCAGCACCAGCCACAACACGGTCAGCAGCGCCAGCGTGCCACAGGCGGCCGCCACGTTACCGCGTCGGAACAGGTAGCCCAGCACCAGTACGCTGGCGAGCGACCAGCCCCAGCCCAACCAGGACAGGTCAAAACGCCGCCTGGGCGTAGCCGCTTCGTCAAGCAGCCCTTCGAGCAGTTCGGCATGAACCATCACCCCCGGCAGCCAAGGATCGCGCGGCGAGGTAATCCGGTCCGATGCGCCCAGCGCCGACGAGCCCACCAACACGTAGCGGCCAGCGATGGTCGGTGTCAGTACCTGGCGCGCGAGCACATCCGCGGCGCTCACAACCGCGAAACCGTTGCCGGCATGGCGCCATGAGATAGGCAGGAAGCCCCCATCGGTCTCGGCTATCAGTGGCGCCATCGCGGGCCACACCAAGGCAGGTGGCAGGCCCGGTTTCTCGCACAGCAACAGGGCCATCGCCAGCATAGGATAGCGCTCGCCCTGATATACGATCAGAGGGGCGATGCGCCGGACCACGCCATCTTCATCCAAGCGCGGCGTGATATGACCGACGCAGTCGCGCGGGCCCGGCTTGAAGAAGTTGCCGATGTAGCCAGTCGCCTGCGGGAAGGCGTCGCGGCTCCCGCTTGCCGCCACTGCGCCGCCGAGATGCCCCGCGTGGACCGTGCCCAGCGCAGCGGCGAAGTCAAACGCTTGCGAGAACACCAGCCGGTGCTGCAGCGCCACACGCAGCAACGCGGCATCGCCGCCGGCGTCCTGGGCTTCGGGAAACACAATGTCGAGCGCCACCGCGCGCGCGCCATGCCGCACGAACAGTTCTTCCGCCAATTGCACGAGGAATTGGCGCGGCCAAGGCCAAGGCCCCACGGCTTCCAGGCTGGCCTCGTCGATGTCGACCACGACGACCCGGGAAGACGGCGCGGCCGGGTCCCGCAACAGCCATCGGCTATCAGTCAGCATACGGTCGAGCTGCGTGTACCAGCCCGGCACCCAGATTCCGCTGCCCAGCGCCGCCACCGTTCCCACTACGAGCAGGGCCAGGCCAAGCCTCAGGTTGTCGGGCCGCACGAGTCCGTCTACCGACCCCAAAGCGTGACTCCGAGTGCGGTTTGCCCAGCGCCGGCATCGCTGCTGAAGGCATAGCCGGCTTGCGTTGCGTCCTTGCCGGCCAGCGCGCCGCGTACGTTGGCATTGCTGCCGATCTGATCGCTACGCATGCTGCCATCCGGCAGGACCGAGCCGTGTGCATTCATCCGATGGCTAAGCTTGTCGGTCGTGATGATGAGGCTGGTGTCGAATCGACGCTTGGCGAAGTCGATGACCAGCGAGGGGTCGCTGATGGCCGCGGCAATTGCCTTGCTGCCGCCGTCACTGACTACATAGGCCTCCGAGCCCTTTAGCTGGAATCGGAAGGAATCAGTTTTCGGCATGACCATGCCGTCCCGGTTGTCGCGCGTTATCGCAAAGGGGCCGTAGGCGCCAAAGGCAACCATCTTTCGCACCCCATCCAGCAGGGCTTCCGTGCTGGTATTGGGCGGTAGGTCGGCAAGCTTCTGGTATCGGCCCCAGAAGATCTTCTGCGGTTCCGGCGGCTCCGGCGGCGGTGGCGGCCTGACCACTACAGGCGGTTCCACGACAGGCGGCTTCGGCTGGCGCGGCGGCACGTCCCTAACCGCGCCGTCGAAAGCGATCTCGTTGGCCATGGCGGCCGCCGGTACAGCCGGCTCCGCCGCACGAGCCTGCGCGCCGCCGCCCGCGACTTCATCTTTGCCGGGCGGCGACACCACATCCGGCGCCAGGTGCTGGAACTGCGGCCCCAGCAGCGTAGGCTGCGCATCGCCGTGGTTGATCTGCAGGATATCGCCCCGCCGCTGGCTGGACAATTCGCGCCCGGCGCTACCCTCGCACGGGCCGCTGCCGCTGAGCGAGCAGCCGCCGACGAAGGGCGACATCACGATACCGCCGCTGCGCACGCTCACGCGCGTGGTCGCCTCGCTGGTAAAAACCGAGAAGTCAGTGCCGCGGATACCGATGGCTGCCACCGGCGTATTCATACGGAAGCGCTCGCGCGCGGCCTGGGCGCCCTTGCCGGAGATCGCGCGGACCACCCCCCGGTTCAGCCGCAACTTGATGTGGGACTCTGCGGGTGCATTGCCGTTGTAGGCGTAGGACTCAACCGTCAGGCTTGAGTTAGGCCGAAGGCTGATAAAGCCACCGTCCAGCGTGTTGACATAGATGAAGCCATTGGCGCCGGTCTCGAGTGTCACTCCCTCGCGCAAGCTCGTGCCGCGTTCGAGAGGCCGTTTTGCGCCTGCCTCCTCAACCAGCGCCACACCCACCACCACGGAAGCCTCACCCAGCACGGCGGGACCCGCATCCGCGCGGGCTATCACGGCCACCCACAGGAGGAGGCATATCAACAGACCGCGAGCCATCGACTTCATCACAATTCCCCGTTGTTCCCACCAGTGCATGCCGTGCAAGCCGATGCCGCAGCCACGTGCCAACAGGCACCGGGCAGCCTGCCATTGGCAGCGTTGCCGGCAAAGGGGCACGCAAGGACCCAGCGCTTCGAAACGCCGCTCTGAATGGATCGTCTGCTCCCACATGCGCCGTTGCGACAACGCCCTCGCAAATGCTGCATTGGAATGAGGCGGAATCCGGGTCTTTCCTGCATCGTTTGATCATGGCGCAACGATGACCCGATCTTTGTGATAGCGATCACAAAATCGTTGACGACAGGCGTGTTAGTTTGTAATTAAATTGAAAGCTGAATAACACCATGTCGAGAATTTCGGTAATGAAACCGCTTGAATTGCTGAGACGCCAGAAGATACTGGCCGGGCTAGACGATGAAACGCTCAAGGAAGTGCAGGCTGAAATCCGGGTACAGCGGTTCCGAAAACGCGAATTCGTGGTCCATCACGGCACCGCCGGAGATTCGTTGATGCTGCTGTTGGCCGGCCGTGTTCAGGTGATCGCGCTGGCCGAAGACGGACGCGAAGTGGGACTGGACTTTGTCGACCCGGGCGATTACTTCGGCGAGCTGTCGATCATCGACGGGCTGCCGCGCTCCGCCTCGATCGTGGCGACCTCCGACTCGCTGGTCGGCTTCCTGCCCCGGCAAAAGGCCAAATGGCTTTTCTACAATCACCCGGCGGTGATCGAAACTTTGCTCCAGAAACTCTGCAACACCATCCGGCAAGCCTCCAGCTATCGCTCGATGCTGGGCATGAACCGCGCCTACTCACGCGTATGCGCCATCCTGATGAATGCGGCCAAGAATCCGACCGGCAACCTGGTGACAATCGAGAACCTGCCCAACCAGCAGGGCATCGCCATCATGGCCAACGTCAGCCGGGAGACGGTCTCGCGCGCCATCCATGCCTTGGTCAGCACCGGCATCGTGCAGAAGGACCTGCGCAGGCTGATCGTGCGCGAACCTCTCATCCTCGAAAAGCTGGCCAAGGGCGAGGCCGAGATTCAGGTCCGCAGGAAGGCCGATGCAAAGGCAGCGTAGCGTTTGCCGATGGCCCGCCAGTCCGCCCTCGCGGCGGCCTTGGCGCGTGCCGAAGCCGCAAGGGCTTGCGCCTGGTCCCCATCCAGCGCCATGGCTGCTCGCAGCGCGCCAGCCAAGCCTGCAGCCTCGATCGGCACGAAGTCCTGCCAGGCTGACAGGCCGCTGCCGCGCGCGCCGAACTCGGTACTCAGCGTTAGCAATCCGTTGGCCGTATACTCGGCCAGCTTCAGGTTTGTGCCCGAGCCGCCCTTCATGGGATTAAGGCCATAATCAGCCAACGACAACCATATCGCCTTTTCCTCGACAGACACCACGCCAAGCGCCGTCACATTGGGTGGCAGCGTGCCAGCATCGATCGCCCCGCAGATCGACCCCATGATGGCAAAGTCAATTTCGGGTACCAGCCAGGCAGCCCGCAACACTTCATGCAGTGCATCGACGTTGGGTCGGTGCGCGCTTCCCATGAACAGGCCAAGGCGCCGTGTCTTGCCAAGATTGCGCGCCACAATGCAGCGCTCCCGCATAGGCAGGAACGGCGTCTCGCCAATTTCGATACCGTTGGGAAGGATCTCGACCGGCACGGTGCCGAGCTGGTACAACTCGCGCATGCGTCGGGCGTCGGCGTCGCTGCAAGTGGTGATGCCAAGTGCCAGTTCCGCGCACTGCCGCTCGAAATGCCGGACCACGTTGGCGGCCCAAGCGTGTTGCCCGTACATCTCGGCCTTGAGTTCGTATTCGACGTTGTGAGCCTCGTACAGGTGCGGCTTTCCCTCGCCTGCCAGCTGGAATGCCGGGAATCCGTAAGGATGGGCGCAAATCACCAAGTCAGCCTGGCGGGCCTGCTCGCGGATCGCCTCCAGCCATTGCGGCATACTCTCCGGATACATGGCGGCGGCCAGGTCACCGGCCGAGACGCCGAGCTTGTGCTCCAGCTCATGCGAGCGTTCGCGCAGCGCCGCCGACACCGGCACCACCTCTTCCACCAGCCCGGGAGCGAGCGGCTTGACATGGCGCGGCAGCGCCGTATCTGCCAGGTTGACGAAGCGCACGTCAAAGTCCTGTGCCAAGTGCCGGTAAAGTCCGAACAGGCGAAGCTTGCCACCGCTTACCACTGGCTCAATGGCAAACGTGTTGATGGCGAGGATCTGCGGGCGGGATGACACACCCACAGCCAGGGCCCGCACGGCGGCCACTGGGGACGAGGTATTCGCCATGGTCACTTCATTGGCCCGCTTGTCCGGGCGGTCCGGCCCATCCAGCAGCCAGTCGCCAAAGGACTGCCAGTTGATGCACGCGGCGCGTGCGCGCGCGCGCTGCCCCATCTCCTGGGTCCATGCGGGCTCTGCAGCCATGCAACGCATCGCCGCCGCCAGCGACATCGGGTCAGGAGCGGTGATCATGCCGTTGATCCCATGCTCGATCAGCTCTGTCGGGCCACCGCTGTCGCTCACCGTCAGTACCGGTTTGCCGCACAGCATTGCTTCCAGCGTAATCAGGCCATAATCTTCCTGGCTTGGCACGAACGGCACAAAGGACGCGCGAGCGTACTCTTGCGCCAGTTGCTGGTCGGTCAGACGGCCCAGAAACGCGATCGACGGCCAGTCCCCGGCACGCGCGCGCAGCGCCTGTTCCTCCGGACCATCGCCCGCGATCCGGAGCGGCTGAGTGACGCCACTGACGCGGTAGGCATCGATGATCATGGCGATGCGCTTGGGTCCCACCAGCCGGCTGGCGGTAAAGATCGCGCCGCTACCCCGATCGGCGAAGTCCTCGCCAAGGCCCTCCAGGCCCGTCGGATGGTGGAACACTTCAACCTCCCGGCCGCAGGGGAAATGGTCGGCGCGCAGCCGCACGGTATGCGAGATCGCCGCGTAGCGGCGGATGCGGCCCGGCTGCATGCCGATGCGGTCAAGCAGGTGCACCACTGCTCGCGCGAACGGGTTCGGGAAGCACTTCAGCGCCTCCGGCGCATCATCGCGGGCGAGCGCCAGCAGCAGCGCGTCGACCACCTGGCTGGCCTCGATCGACTCGATCCCCTCCCCGTACAGCAGCGCGCACTCTACCGCCGTCGGCAAGCCAAGCCGCCCGACCAGGTCTTGGTCCAGCCGGGTCGGCAACTCGCCCGGATACGTGTCATAGAGTCCGCGCAGCTTGTGCTGCAGGTAGACCATGTGATTCGGATGACGAACCATCCACGCCGGGTATTTGGTGCTGATTACCAGATCGAAGTGGCTGAGGTCCAGGGTAGCAAACCTGCGGTAGCTGTTCAGAAGTTCCACCAGGTTACGCTCCGGGCTGGGCAGCTTGATCAGATCGGCCACTACGCCAGCGCGCCGGTTGAGCTCGCGCAGCATGCCCCACCATAGATTCTCTGCCCCGCCGATGATGAACGGCACCGGACTCGGCGCCACAATCGCGACTCTCATGTTCTGTATGGTTCCTGCCTGGTTTTTGGTGACCCGCCCTAGGGCAGCCGTGCCGGCGCCTCAGTGCGTCAGTGTCTCCACCACCTGATGCCAATCGATGCGACGAGCCAGCAGCATCTGCCGACCCGCCATGCCCATTTCCTCCGCCTGGCGCTTGTGGCCGGCGATCCAATCGATCCGATGCGCCAGCGTGGCAGGCTCCGGGGCCTCCACCCAGCCGTTCTCCCCGTCGCGGACGAACTCCAGTGGACCGCCAGAGTCCATGCAGGTCAGCACCGGCTTGGACGACAACATCGCTTCCAGCGTGACGTAGCCGTAATCTTCGTCCTGCGCCGGGAAACACACTGCGGCGGCGCGTGCGTAGAAGCCGAGCTTCTCGCGCTCGCTGATCTCGCCCAGCAGGCGAACCCGGTGACCCACGCCCAGCGTTTCAATGCGTTGCTGCAAAGCAGCATGCTGGCCACCGGTACCCGCCAGCAAGATCGCCATCGGCGAACGCATCAACGCCGCGGCTTCGATCAGCAGCGCCTGCCGCTTGAGGGTCTCCAGGCGGCTGGGCATGAACACGAAGGGCAGCGCGCGCTCGCAATAGAAGCGTTCGGCGAACGCCGGCGGGTGATACAGCGGTTGCGCGCGCAGGCCGTTGTACTGCCACAGCCTCTCGGCCACGCGCTGGGAGTTGGCGAAGAGCCGGCGGGCCACGCCCAGGCGCGTGCAATCAAAGGCGACCACGCGATCCCGGAACCGGGCGTGGGCGGGTGAGGCCTGCGCAGCATCGAACAGGTCATATACCGCGCGATGCTGATGCATGACCCAGACATGATGTTCGGGATGGGCAATACCCCAGCCAGGAAACTGCAGGCTGATCACTCGGTCGATCTCGACGCCGCTGGGTCGCCTCATATCCAACGTGGCCGCGTAATCCATGGCGCGCGCAATGTCGGCTTCCGGCTCGTAGCGAAACGGCAGCCGCAACAGCGCCACCTCATGGCCGGCCGCACGCAGCGCCGCCGCGAGATTCTCGACGTGGTACTCGGCGCCGCCGCGGATGAAGGGGACTAGGTTGGCTGTCAACAGGATCTTCATGTCGGGCCGCTCGGTGCTGTTCCCGCCTGCGCACTCCCCGCCCTCACCACGCCTGGCCGGCGCGCTATTACCGCATAGTCCTGCGGGCCGCACAGATGGCCGTTGACGCGCTCGGTGAGCGGATCGTCCCCCGGCACCTTGGCCGCACCCGGATATGGGTTCAGCCGTAGCACCTGCATCTGCTCCAGGCCGTGGAACGCCAGCAGGAAGGTCAGGGAGGTCGGCGTCACCGGGTTTCGGTGCGAAAAGTCGTGATAGAAGGTGTGGCTGCCGACCAGCAGGTTCTCCGGATTGGGCGTCTCGATCAGTATCGACCCGCCAGGCGCCAATGCGCGCGCGGCGTTGGCGATCAGCTCATACAGCACCTCGAACGGCAAGTGCTCGACGATATGAAAAGCCGTCACCGCCCCCAGCGTGCCATCCTCGACCTGCGCCAGTGCGGCCACGGCGTCCGCGCGTTCGACCTCCAACCCATGCCCGCGGCACAGCTCGACCATGGCGCCATTGAGATCCACCCCGCGGGCTGGCACACCGCGATCGCCGAGCAGCTCCAGCCATTCGCCACGCCCGCAGCCCACGTCCAGCACCGGACCCAGCGCTTGCTCGCGGACGGACGCGATCCAGCTCTCATAGGGAACCAGCTTGCGCAAGATCTCGGCGCGCGAGCCTCGGTTGGCATCTTCGAACGCCATGTAGTAGGACTCGATCTGGCTTTGCAGGTCACCGCGCCTGGCGAGCGCGTCGCCTTCGCCGCCGTCGGCAGGCGCCGCGCGCCATGAATGCCCTGCCGCGTCGCGTTGTTCGCTGCGCCGCGTCAGGCGATCATTGGCCAGTTCATTGAGCAGGCGCTCGACTTTCTCCTCCAGCTCAGCAATGCGCTGCTCCGCACCCCGCTGGCTGCGCACGGTCTCCGGCACGCTGCCGGCGATAGCCTCGATCGGCTTGCGCCAGCCCCGCAACAGCCGCAGCACGCCATCGCGCTGGCGATGCAGCGCATCGGCCACGCCAAGCGTAAACGCCGCCCGCTCCAGCAGGCGCTGCTCGTAGCTCAAGAACCAACGCCGGCCTGCCTCGCGCAGGCCGAGCTTGCCAGCCGCGCGCGCCACCACGTAGCGTACGATGGCGCCACGCATGCCAACCATGCGGACCGCTCGCCGCCGTCCTTCCACCGAGTAGCGCAACTGCACCGCTACCCACAGGCAGCTGCCGGCGAGGCTTAACAGCTCGCCATATTCAGCAAGGCCGCGCTCATCCGCCTCCCGCCCCAGCAGCAGGCGGTAAGCCTCGCCGATGAAATCGGTAGACGGTATGGCCAGCAACTGGTCGCGGTGCACCACGCCACCGGCCCGGCGCGCGTCCGGCTCCGGCAGCACCGGCTCGGGCAGGCGCAGAAAATCAACCGAAAGCGGGTCCGACGCGGCGCCGAACTCGGACAGTTCGGCCGCCTCGGCGCGCACGCGCGCAACCAGCGCATCCAGCGCGGCGCGCGCCGCGTCGCCGTTATGGCTCGCGAGGTCATCCTCCTGACCATGGCTGACGCCCGGCCGCGGCCCCTTGTCCGTCGCGCCGGCGGCGGCGAGATCGCCGGAACATGGATCAAGACGCAAGTGGAATCTCCTTTTCAAGCGCGCGGCCGCCACCGCCCGGCATCGCCACTGACCAATGCGCAAAGTCAACCGGCAGTGCGCACAGTCCAGTGAACGCCTGGTCCCCAAACGTGGACACTTCCAGTTCCAGCGCGTGATCGATCCAGTGCTGGCAGTTGTGCACGTGCGTGCGTTCGGAATGGATCGCCACCGTCACTGTATAGGCGCCAGGCGCAAGCCTGACGGGAAACGCAAAGCGGCACATCGATTGCGTGCCGGCCTCAAAGCGCACGGTACGCGACAGCAGGGCCGTATTAGTGCCGAAGATGTCCTGGCCGAAGCGATCTCGGATCAGAAAGCCCACCGTCAGTTCGGCATCGATATCTGATTCGATCCGCAAGGCGAGCGCGGCGTCCTGGCCACACACGAACTTGCCGGTGGCGCAACCTTCCTGGTCATGCAGCGTCGCCGCGGCAATGCGGATCTGCATCTGGCCGTAGGCGCGACCCTCGCTTTCCACCTGCAGTTGCAGCCCGGGCGTGGTGCCGGCGATCAGACGGTAGTAATGGCTCACGGCCTGTTCCGGTTCGCCGTCGAACAGCACACGGCCCTGCTCCATCACGATTGCGCGGTTGCACACCATCTTGACGGCGTTGACGTCGTGCGAGACGAACAAGATGCCGCCACCGCTTTCGCGATAGCTGCGGATCCGCGCCATGCACTTCTGCTGGAAGCGCGCATCGCCGACCGACAGCGCCTCGTCGACCACAAAGCAGTCCGGCTCGGCATGGATGGCGATTGAGAACCCCAGCCGCATCACCATACCGGAGGAGTAGGTGCGCACCGGCGCGTCGATAAACTGCTCCAACTCAGAGAATGCGATGATATCGTCCAGCTTGCGGCGCACCTCGGCCGCATCCATGCCCAGCAGCCTTCCATTGATGTCGATATTGTCGCGGCCCGACAGACTCGGGTCGAAACCGGTGCCGAGCTCCAGCAGTCCGGTAATACGTCCGGCTTGGCGGATGCTGCCGCTATCTGGCAGCAATACCCCGACTATAATTTTTAGCAAGGTCGACTTGCCGGCGCCGTTGCGGCCCAGCACGCCGACCGATTCGCCCTGGCACACTGCCAGGCTGAGCCGGTCCAGCGCAAGGTGGTCGCGGTGGTGCTTGCGGCCCAGCAAGGCTTCCTTGAGCCGGTCGGCCGGCCTGGCGTAGAGCCGGAAGGATTTCTTTACCTCCACCAACTCCAGCAGCGGATTACCCTCTTGCATCGTTCCCATCTCAGAGCAGGTCCCTCAATTCGCGTTCCAGGCGGCGTTTCATCCAGCGCGCCAGCCATACCAATACGGCAGCCAGTGCCGCCAGCCCGAGCAGCGCCGCCCGATCCGGCGCACGCGCGCCAAGCACGATGTCGTGCACGGCATCGATGGCCCAGTACAACGGGTTGAGCCAGAGCAACTGCCGCGCCCACGGCGGCAGGATCTCGGGCAGATAGACGATGGGCGTCATCCAGAAACCGAACTGGAGCAAGATCGCCACCACATTCTTGACGTCGGGCAGGAACACGTCGAGCATGCCGAGCACGATGCCACTGCCGTAGGCCAGCATGGCCAGCAAGCCGATCACGACTGGCAGCCAGGTCCAGGCCAGGGAGAATCGCTGGCCGACCAGCACCAGGTACGCGACGTACAGCGCCATCGAAATCAGGTAGATCGCCAGCTCAACCACCACCACGTGCAGCGGCATCAGCCCCAGGCTGACCGGCACCTTGCGGATCAGGTGCGCCTTGGACGAAAACACCGTCGACAAGCGCGCCAGCGAATTGGCGAACAGGTTCCACGCCAGCATGCCCCCAATCAGGTAGACCGTGTAGGCATATGGGCTGGTGTCGCTGCCCAGGCGCGAGCGCATCAGATGCGAGAACACGGTGCTGAACAGCACGATAAAGCTCAGGGGCTGGATGATCAGCCAGGCAACGCCCAGCACATGGCCATGCTGGCGATCGACCAGTTCCTGCCGCGCGAATAGCAAGATGGTGCCCAGCGCTTTCCTCCTGGCCCGCATGCCCTGTCCCGTAGCGAACGCGACGCTCACAATGGCACCCCAACTGCCTGCGGGTCTGCCGCGCGGCCATACTTGTCCTCAAAGCGCACGATGTCGTCCTCGCCAAGGTAGGTGCCGCATTGCACCTCGATCAGCACCAGTTCGGTCTCCCCCTGGTTGCGCAAGCGATGCTTCTGCCCTGCCGGGATGAACGTCGATTGATTGGCCCGCAGCACGCCCTGCTTGCCGCCATTCTCGACCAGCGCCTCGCCCGACACAACAATCCAGTGCTCGTAGCGATGCACGTGCATTTGCAGCGAAAGCGCCTGTCCCGGCTGCACCACGATGCGCTTAACCTTGAATCGATCCCCTTCGACCAGCACGGAGTACGAGCCCCACGGCCGGCGCACGGTCCGGTGGTGCCGATAGGCCGAGTTCCCCTTGCGCCGCAATTCCTGGACGATATGTCCGACCTCCTCTGCATGCAGCCGGTGTGCCACCAGCAGGGCATCGTCGGTGTCAATGATCATCAAGTCGTCTAGCCCGACCGCGCCCACCACGCGGTCGCTGCGGATATAGCAGTGGCGCGTGTTGTGCAGCACCGCGTCGCCCAGCACGCGATTGCCGTCGCTGTCTTGCGGCGTCAGCAGGCTGACGCTGGACCACGAGCCGACGTCGCTCCAGCACATGTCGTTACGAACCACGACAACCTTGTCGGAGCGCTCCATCACGGCAAAATCGACCGACTGCTCCCGGATCGTTGCGAATTCCTCCGCGTGGAGTTCGAGCGAACGCTCACCACCCGATGCCAGCAGGATGCCATTGCGCACGCTGCTGGTCGCCGTGGCCAGGATGTCGGGCACATAGGTCGCCAGCTCTGCCAACATGGTTCCGGCGCTAAAGCAAAACATGCCGGAGTTCCACAGGTATTCACCGCAGTCCACATACTGGCGCGCCAACTCCAGCGCAGGCTTTTCGACAAAGCGCCGCACCGCCTGCACCGGGGCTGCCGCTTCCGCCGCGCCGCCGGCAGCCTGCTCCACCTGGATATAGCCATACCCGGTCTCCGGCGCGGTCGGCAGGATGCCGAAGGTCACCAGCTTGCCTTGCGTCGCAGCCGAGCATGCCGACATCACGGCGGTGACGAAACTCTCCACCGGATCGATCAGGTGATCGGCGGGGAGCACCAGCATCAGGGCTTCGCCACCGTACTTCTGTTCCACCCAGCTGGCCGCTGCC
This sequence comes from Cupriavidus sp. 05L411, assembly GCF_056398045.1. Classification (NCBI taxonomy): domain Bacteria; kingdom Pseudomonadati; phylum Pseudomonadota; class Betaproteobacteria; order Burkholderiales; family Burkholderiaceae; genus Cupriavidus; species Cupriavidus sp. 05L411. The sequence goes on from NZ_JBFTOQ010000045.1 coordinate 33,429, forward strand.
GCGATCGCAGCAGCGGTGTTGCGCCCTACAGGCTCCAGCAAGAAGGTGCACGGAATACTCGCCGCGTCGGCACCATGGAAGGTGTCCCGCGCAAGGAAGTAGATCTCGCGGTTGGTCACCGTAAGCACCTCGCGCACGCCCGGCACCCTAGCGATGCGGTTGAAGGTCTTCTGCAGCAGGCTCTCGCCGTCGGCAAGCGCCATCAGCGGCTTCGGAAAGGCTTCGCGCGACACTGGCCAGAGGCGCGTGCCGGCTCCCCCGGAAATCACCACCGGTATGATGGTCGGTAGGTCTCTGTGATCCATCTTGGATCCCCCTTCGGTTGAATGTCTATCGGGTCGTCGCCACGGGTGCGCTCGAAAACCACGCGCTGGTCTCGCGCACGTCCTGTTCGGTCAGCACGCCAGACACGAACAGCAGGCGCAGCCGCGTCACGATAGCCGTGTATCGCGCCTGCGCCAGATCGCGCTGAGCGACATAGAGCTGCTGCTGGGCGTTGAGCAGGTCGAGGTTGACCCGCATGCCGCCGGCAATACTCTTGCGCGTGGAACGGATCAGTTCGGTGGCCGACTGCGCGGCCCGTTCGTAGGCCGCTACCTTGGCCACGCTGCTGGTGCCGAGATCGAACTGCTTGCGCAGCTCGTCGAGGATCTCGATGCGGCGTCCGTCGTATTCCGCCACAGCCTTGCGGTAGTTGGCCTCCGATTGCGCCATCTGCGCGCTGACTGCACCGCCCGAGTAGATGGGCAGGACCATCTGCAAGCCGATGTAAGCAGTCTCATACTTCGTGTCCAGGGTGTTGACGGTTTCTGATTTGTTCGAACCAAAGCTCGCCACAACGTCCACCTTGGGCAGGTGGCCCGAGCGCGCGCGCTCTATGTCTTGCCTTGCCACCTCGACAGCATAGTATTTGGATTGAAGTTCGCGATTGTTGGAGGTTGCAACATCGATCCAATAGTTCAGGTCTGCGGGCTGCGGGCCGGCCGCGCGATAGTGCTCGGATAGCAGCGACATTGGCGCATCGTACGCATCCAGCGAAGTGCCAATCATGCCTTCCAGGCGTTTGCGCACGACCGTCAGCTCATCCTTCGCTTCCAGCACCTGGGCCGTCACCAATTCGTAACGTGCCTGCGTCTCGATGATGTCGGTGCGCGTGCCCTCACCCTTGTCGAAGAAGCGTTGGTTCAACCGCAACTGCTCGGCCAGAGCTGCCTGCTGTGCCTCAACCAGGGCTATCTGGTCGTAGGCCTGCAATACTTCGGTGAATGCCGATGCGACACGCAAGGCCACTTCCTGCGTGCGACTGTCGAAGGTGGCGGCGCTGGCCTGCGATTGCGCCTCGCCTTGGCGATAGCGCGACCAGTAGTCCCAGTTGAAGAGCGGCTGGCGCAGCTGCATGGCAGCGGAATAGCTGCGGTATTGCTCGGTATCGGTGCGCTCGCCAATCTGCCGATTGGTCCGCGTGATCTCCGAGTGATTGCGCGCCATGTTATAGGTCAGCTGTACTTGCGGCAGCAGATAGGAACGGCCCAGCGCCCGATATTGCTCGCCCGCCACCGCCTCTTCCACAGCCACGCGGTACTTCGGATCCTGGCTCAGCGCCATTTCGTAGGCACTCATCAGGCTCAACGGCGCGGCCTGGGCCACCGCGGCCAGGGTACCTCCCACAACGGCCGCCGCCAGGAGGCAGCGCACGCCCCGCTTCTTGCATTCGAGCAGCATCACTCCTCCGTCAGCGCAGTGCGGGCGCGGTCGACGACTGGCTTGAGCAGGTAGCTCATCATGGTGCGTTCGCCGGTCCTGACGAAGACCTCGACCGGCATGCCCGCCCGTACCTGGTGCCCAGCCAGCATGCGCATACCCTCCTGCGTCACCTGCGCCTTGATGCGGAAGAACGGCGTACCGTTCTTCTCATCGGTGAGGCGGTCGGCCGACACCACCGATACGGTGGCCGGAATGCGCGGCGTCCTGCTCTGGTTGAAAGCGGTGAACATCAACTCAACCGGGAGTCCGGGCTTGACCTTGTCGATCAGGTGGACCGGCACCTCCGCCTCCATCTCGAGCGGCTCGCCCTCCGGCACGATATCCATCAGCTTTGCGCCCGCGCCTACCACACCGCCTTCGGTAAATATGGAGAGGCCAATCACCGTGCCGCTCGCCGGTGCCCGCAACTGCGTATTGGCAAGATCGAAGTCAAGCGCTTCCAGACGACTCTGCAGCGTCCGCACGTCACGCTGTGTGTCGCTCAACAGCGTGCGCACTTCCTTCTGGTTATCCTCGCGGCGGAGGCTGGCGCGCAGCTTGAGTTCCGTGATCTGGCTCTGGGTGCGGCCAATGATGCCGAGATCCGACGCGATCTCTCCATTAATCTGCGCGAACAACCGCTCCGTATCGAGCAGCCGATTGCGCGGCACATAGCCTTCGCGTGCCAGTTCGCGCATGTTTTGCAATTGTTCACGCAGCGCCGCCAATTGCTCTTGCTTATTGACGCGTGCGTCCCGAAGGCCGGCCAGCTGGGATTGCAAGCCGCTGATGCTCTCGTTGATGGCGCCCAACTCCTTTTGCAAGGAAAGGTTGCGTGTCGCGAACAGTTGCCGCTGCACCGCGACGGTATCGGCTACGCCAGGCGCCGCCATTGCCGCGTCGAGCACGTCACCAAACGCGATCGCCGGCAGGTTGTCCCGCTCCGCAATGAGGCGCGCCTCCACAGCACGCGCCGAGTACAACTGGGCCCGCACCACCTCGGCCTGCGACTTGGCCTGGGTACCGTTCATGCTGATCAGTACCTGGCCGGCTTCCACGCGGTCGCCCTCCTTGACCAGGATCCTGTCAATGATGCCGCCAGTGGGATGCTGCACCGCCTTGCGATTACCCGAGACGATCACGGTGCCGGACACCGGCACGCCCTTGTCCAGCGGGGCCAGTATGGCCCACAGCAGGAAGCCGGCCAAGCCGATGCCGATCATCAGCCAGCCGATGAGGCCGTAGCGCTTGGCATCAAGTGGCGCGACCGGCGATGGAGGCGATCTGTCCGAGGTGCCCGGCAATGCCGGCTGAATCGGTTGGGAATGCATCTCTGTGCTACTCATTGTGTTTTTCCGATATTGCCGGCCGCGGCATGGCCTGAGACGGCATCAGCGGCGACGGGTGCCACCTGCCCTTGCTGGTTCGCTACTGCGGCCGCGTCCTGGTCCACGCCGTCCGCCTCGTTCGCCGCGCTGCCGGCATCCGACTGCACGGGCTTGAGCACCGGCTTGCCGCTCGCCTGTTGCTGCTGCACCCGCTGCATGGCACGCAACACTTCCTGGGTCGGCCCGAAGGCCTGGGCAGTACCGTCGCGCAGAACCAGCAGGCGCGTGGTAGTGGCCAAGATGCTGCCGCGATGGGTCACCATGACCACCGTGGCTCCGCGCTCACGGCATAGGGCCACCGCGCGCGCCAGCGCAGCCTCGCCGGCTTCGTCGAGATTGGAGTTGGGTTCGTCGAGCACGATCAGCGAGGGCGAGCCGTAGAGTGCACGGGCCAGTCCGATGCGCTGTTTCTGCCCACCCGACAAGCCAGCGCCTCCTTCCCCCAGTTCCGTGCCATATCCCTTGGGCAACAGCAAGATCAGTTCGTGCACACCGGCCAACTTGGCCGCTTCCACCACCGCCCCCGAATCCACTTCGCCGAAGCGTGCAATGTTGTCTGCCACGGTGCCGGCAAACAGCTCGATGTCTTGCGGCAGGTAACCGATCGAAGCACCCAGTTCGTCCTTGTTCCACTGGTACACGTCTGCGCCATCGAGGCGCACTTCGCCCGCCAGGGCCGGCCACACGCCCACCAGCACGCGCGCCAGCGTCGACTTGCCCGACGCGCTGGGCCCGACGATGCCGAGCACCTCGCCGGCCGACATCGCGAAGGACAGGTTCTTGAGCACCGGCACATTGGCGCCTGGCGCTCCCACCACCAGTCGCGCCACGCTCAAATGGCCCACCGGCTTCGGCAGAGAGAGCGTGGATTCGCGCGGCGGGTTCGCGTCGAGCAGCGCGACCAAGCGGCCATACGCAGCCTTCACTGCATTCCATTGCTTCCAGCCTCCGATGACGCCCTCGACGGGGCTCAACGTCTTGCCCATCAGGATCGAGGCCGCGATCATCATGCCCGGCGTAATAAGGTTATCCAGCACCAGCAGCGCGCCCACGCCAAGCACCAGAGACTGCAGCGAGATACGGGCGAACTTGGTCCACGCACCCACCACGGACGCCTTCTCGCTAGCTTCGCTCTGCTTGTGCAGGAAAGCCTCGTGGATGCGAAACCAGCGCGCCTGAAGCGGCTTGAGCATCCCCATGGCCTCGATCACCTCCGCGTTGCGCAATGTAGTCGTGGCAGAATTCGCGGAGCGCAGCGACAGGGCATTGGCTTCGCCCAGCGGCGCGCGCGAGGTGCGCTCATTGATCACCGCCAGCGCGACCAGCACCAGCGATCCCCCCAGCGCAAACAAGCCCAGGTGAAAATCAAACATGAAGATCACGGCCAGGTAAATCGGGAACCACGGCGCGTCGAAGAATGCAAACAGCGTCGAACCGCCGAAGAACTGGCGCAGCGTGGTGAGATCGCTCAGCGCCTGCCCCGCCATGTAGTCGCCGCGCCTCAGGTTGGTCTCGAAGGCGGCGGTATAGACGCGCCGGTTCAGCTTCATGTCAACCTGGCTGCCGATACGGATCGCAATCTGGCTGCGCACGTACTCAAGTACGGAAAGGAAGGCGTAGAGGCCCAGCGTGATACCACTGAGCATCCACAGCGTGGTCTCGCTGCGGCTTTGCAGCACACGGTCGTAGATTTGCAGCATATATAGTGACGGCACCAGCATCAACAGGTTGATCACCGCGCTGAACACGCCAATGTTCCGTAGCGCATCTTTATAGGCAAGCAATGCATGTACGACCTCGTTGCGAGGTAAAGCCTTTTTTCTCATGGAATGCCGAGGCCGGTAGATAAAGAGGAAAAAGCGGATCACCGCCACTCAGGCATGCCATTGAAGTTACCAAGCGCGCCGCAGGTGCGGATTTTGTCCGAGTTGACGACACCAAAATGTGATCGTTGTCACAAACAAGTGTGAGACGCGTCAAAGTTCCTTATCCGTGCGCCATGCCGCATGAACGAATGGGCGAAGTGCCGAGCATGCCGGGTGCATCCGGATCTCAGGCGCGAGGCAACGCGAGGTGACGGGCACCATCCAGCGCCGGCCCGCCTTCCAGCACCGACTCATAGACCTGCTGGTAACGGCTGCGCATCATGCTGGCCTGGAAGCGATCCACAAAGCGGGCACGCGCATTGCGCCCCAGCGCGGCGGCAAGTGCGGGATCGGTGTGCAGGCGATGCAGAGCAGCGCGCAGCGCATCCGGATCGCTCGGCGGGACCACATAGCCGGTCAGCCCGTCAACGTTCACATAGCTGCTGCCGGTGCCAATTTCCGAGGACACCAGCGGGCGGCCAAACATGGCCCCTTCCAGCAGCGTCACGCCAAACGCCTCGGAGCGAAGGTGGGAGGGAAACACCACGCCGCGGCACAGTTCCAACAAGGCAAATTTGTCGGCATCGGGCAGCGCTCCGAGAAAAGTGACATTGCCAAGGCCAAGCTCGCCCGCCTGCTTCCTGAGCGTCCGCTCCAGCGGGCCCGCGCCGACGAGGACCACGCGGAACGCAGCGTTGCGCGAGGCCTCCATCAGGATGTGCAAGCCCTTGTAGTAGCGGAGGGTGCCGATGAAGAGAAAGAAACCGCTGCCCAACTGCTCACGCCAGAAGGCCACGCGCTCACCATCGGGCATGGATGGAGTAGGATCCAGCCCAATCGGAATGGTCTGCACACGCTCGCGGTGCCGCTTCAGGACATTGCTCGTCTCCAGGTAGTTTGGGGAAGTGGCCACGATCACACGCATGCGCGCAAGGAACCGGTGCATCAGCGGCGCATACAAGGGCAGCAACAACCTTTGCCGCACGATGTCGGAGTGATACGTGAGAATCGCTGGCGTGCTCATGCCAGAGGCAAAGTGCAATACGTCAGCGAACGGCCACGGAAAGTGATAGTGGACCAGGTCTGCCTGCGCGGCGGCACTACGGAAGGCGCCAAGCGCGTTGAGGGAGACTGACGTCGACGCTAGCGAAAAATGCACACGGGCCCGCGTGACCGGCACGCCGTCGACTTCGATGCAGCGTTGATCGTCAAGTCCTTGCTTACTTAGCGCAAACACTCCATGCTTCACGCCGTCGCGCCGGCTCTGGGCCAACTGCCGGATCACCTGCTCGATTCCACCGTAGGAGTCCGGGTAATACACCTTGAAGACATGGAGAATGTTCATAAATTTGCAGCGAGGTTGATTTTCATCGAGCGCTCCGTCAGCATCCCGGCCTCCGGGTTGCGTTCTGCGCGCAGCTATTTCACTTCTGTCAAAACGTTTGATGCACTTATGCCTCTAACTGAACGTCACGCGTCATCACCGCTCAACGTCGCTTTCGGTGGCAGCTCTCTGATGACGCCGTTGACCGGAATCGGTCAGTACACTTGGCAGTTGTCGCGCGAGTTGCTGGCGCTGCAGGTCACCCCACATTTCTTCCTCAACACACACTGGAATGCCGACGCCAAGCCGCACCACGCCGGACAGGAGCAGGCAGGCGTTCAGGGCGTCTGGAAGCGAGCCGCGCGCAGACTGCTGGCAAGCGCCCCACTGGCCCGGCGCGCGAGCCGCGCCCTGCAATCGTGGCGCTTCCGCCGCGACTTTCCCTCCGACGCGGAGCTGTACCATGAGCCCAACTTCCTGCCCTATGCCTATGGTGAGCGGCCGACTGTCATTACGGTCCATGACGTCTCCTGGATTCGCTATCCCGATACGCACCCCGCCGGCCGCGTTTCCCTGATGCAAAAGCACTTCCCTGAAGCGCTGCGGCGTGCGGACCGCATCCTCGTGGTATCCCACTTTGTACGTGCCGAACTGTTGGCACTGTGCGAAGTGAACCCGGAGAAAATCCGCGTGGTCCACAATGGCGTAGCAGATCGCTTCCGCCCTTATGCCGATGATGCCCTGCACACGGTGCTACCCCGATATGGCCTGCTGCCCCGGCGCTACTTCATGGCACTGGGCACGCTCGAACCCAGAAAATGCCTGAGTACCGCATTGCTGGCGCATGCCCGACTGCCCGCGGCACTGCGGCAGCATTTCCCGCTGGTTTTGGTCGGCAGCAAGGGCTGGCTGACCGGCCCGCTGGAGCGGGCGCTTGCCCCTGGCGTCGCCAGAGGAGAAGTACGACTGCTTGGTTACGTGGTCGATCAGGATCTCCCGTTCCTTGTGGGCGGTGCGATGGCAACGGTCTACCCTTCGATCTACGAAGGCTTCGGCTTGCCGCCGCTCGAATCGATGGCATGCGGCGTACCGGCGATTTGTTCCGACCGCTCGGCCATATCCGAGGTCGTGGAAGACGGCGGCGTCCTGCTGGAGCCCGACGACATCGACGGCTTTTCCACGGCCATGGCGCGAGCCGCGGGGGATGACACCTGGCGTGCGCAACTAGCCGAGCAGGGTCTACAACGCGCGGCGCAATTCAGCTGGAAGCGCTGTGCGCGGGAAACGCTGGCCGTCTACCGCGAACTGGTACCCGAGCCTTCGGCATAGTGTCGCCTGGAGTTGCGCCGGCAAATGTGACGTCCATCACAGAGACGCGCCGCTTCCCTGTCTATCCTTGCCCCCTGATCATTCGAAGAAGCAGGAGGAGCCGTCATGCGCCGAGCCGTTCAATTTGATATCGTGGTCGATGGCATCCGCGTGCCCTGTACGGCTTCGGCCGAAGCCGTCGCCTATGCGCAGCGTGTGGGGCGCGCCGGGTCCGAGCGGGCCAGCGAAGAGAACAACATGGACCCCAGCCTGCAGCGGCTCAAGCGCGAGGCCGTTCAGCAATTCCTGCGCGGCGCCACGCCGCCGGTGCTTGTGCTACACGCACACCTGTCAGTTGCGTCCCGCTGATCCGCGGACCTGGCCCGCGCGTTGCCCGAACTCGTTCTGCCGCTTGCAATGCCTTCAGGCGAGAGCCACCACATGACGGCCCCTCGCGTGCCAGCGGTGGTCCGCGGTATCGTCATGTTTCGCCGCTATCTGCTTGCTGGTGCAGCGCTCTTCCTGCTTGACCTGGCTGTCTTTCTCGCCTTGACCAGGTTTGGTTCGAGCAGCATTTCCATGGCGCAGTGGATCAGCCGCGCGACGGGTGCAGCGGTAGGCTTCGCGGTTCACAAGCGTTTCTCGTTCGCCGACAAGCATGCCTGGCCTCGTCGCCCGCGCGGGCAGGCCTGGGCATATGGCGCGCTGACGATCGCAGGCATCGTGCTCTCGCCGCTGGTGCTCGGCCAGGTAGCGGCGCTAACCGGCTACCGCATGGTGCCGACCAAAATCATCGCGGAGGCCGTCATGATCGGTTTCAACTTCGTCGTCATGCGCCGTATATTCCGACAGCGAGAAAAGAGGGCCGCGCTGCAATGAGGYCCGCCATCGTCACGGCCTTCCTGACGCAGGATCTGCCACGCTGGCAGCATTTCGCACTGGCGCTGATACTGGCCGTGGTACTCGCGCCCGCCATCCTTTCACTAGGCACGCTTGCGGGCACCGATCCGGCATTGCCCTATCCGCAGGGAGATCAAGCCCAGGCGCAGGCCGGCGCCTATTACTACTATCGCGACAGTTGGCGCCTGCCGCTCTTCGCCATGGCTGTACCTGGCGTCGATGGCCTGCGCAGCGTAATTTTCACGGACAGCATCCCGTTGCTGGCACTGTTTGGCAAAATCTGGTTCAAACTCACCGGCACCGCTGCCGGCCTCACCACTCCCTGGCTATGGATCTGCCTGCTTGGCCAGGCCTTCGCCACGGTCTTGCTCATGGACCAGATCGGCTTGCGCCGGCTGGCACAAATCATCTCGGGCGTCGTCGTCGCCCTTGTCATGCCCGCGTGGCTATTCCGCTACTGGATGTGGCACCTTGCACTGTGCGGGCAGTTTCTCCTGATCCTCGCGCTGGCATTGTCGCTGCGGCCGGCAGAAGCCCTGGCACGGTCACCTCTGGACTGGAAATGGCCCGCGCTGCTAGTGGCCGCCCTGTGGATCCACCCCTATTTCCTCGCCATGACGCTGCCATTCTTCCTTCTGGGTGCGGCTCGCTCCGCAAACGTACGGCTTCCCGGTGCCCTCGGAAGAACGCTGCTGGCGGCCGCCATCGCGCTGACCGCGGCCGGTGCGGCGATGGGCATCGGTGGCTACCTGGGCGGCGGTCTGCTGCGCGCCAGCGGGGGGTTCGATACCTATTCGATGAACCTGCTCGCGCCATTTGGTGCCATGGGCAAAAGCGGCCTGCTGCGAGGTGGCGGCCATTTCGCCCGCGGCACCGAGGGGCAGATGGAGGGATTCAACTATCTCGGCCTGGGCCTGCTCACCGGCCTGGCGATGGTGTTCGCTGCGTCCCTCCGGGACGGAGGCAACCTGCTGCGCGCGGCGGTGCGCAGGCAGTGGCCATTGTTGGTGCTATTGGGCGGCCTGAGCATCTACGCCTTGTCCGGCAAGGTCTACATCGGCGCACATCAGGTGTTGAGCTATCGCTGGCCCGCAGTCCTCGACGGCGTGACCGGCACCTTCCGCGCCTCCGGGCGTTTCTTCTGGCCCGTGGGCTACGCCATCGGCGCTTTCGTACTCTATGGCATCTCGCGCCAGTACCGCGCCGGCACTGCCGCAGCCCTCGTACTCGCCGTGGCACTGTTGCAATGGCTGGACACAAGTCAGCTCCGTCATGTCGCACTCGCCGAAAAGTCCGCCGACCCTGTCTCCTCGGATCCCGACATCGGCCGGCTGGTGGCGGCCCACACTGCCGTCTCCATCCAGCCGCCCATTGGCTGCACCGACGACCCTGCCAGCCTTGGCGGTGGGTTCGCAGTCCAGTTACTCGCGGCACGCAATGGCAAGGCGATCAACAGCCTGAGCGGAGCCCGGCAGTATATCGATTGCGATGGGCAAGCGCTGGCACTGCGTCGCCTCAAGCCGGGTAGCGGAACGTTGGTCGTACTCGGGCCGCCGTACGATGCCGCATATGTCGACAAGCGGCGCTGGCTCGATCGTTGCCTGGCGCGTCATCAACTCCATTTCTGCAGTCTGCATAGCGAATGAGCAACAAGAAGCCTTTGTCTCCGATCGATCTCTCCATCATCATTCCCGCGTATAACGAGGCCGACAGTCTGGAGCTCGCGGTCGAGCGCATTGCGCAGCAAGTGGCCGGCGCCACTCCGGCCTTCGAGATCGTGATTGTGGATGATGGCTCCACGGACGGGACTGCCGCCGTGGCGCACCAGCTGGCGCGCCGTCACCCGTTTGTCCGTTGCATCCAGTTTTCCCGCAATTTCGGCAAGGAAGCGGGCCTTGAAGCTGGGCTGGCGCATGCGTGCGGGCAGGCCGTGCTGTTCATCGACGCCGACCTGCAACATCCGCCCTCGCTGATACCCGCGATGATCACCGCATGGCGTCAAGGCGCCGATGTAGTAAACGCCCGCAAGCGAAATCGCGGCGACGAACACCCGGCCTACACCGCCGCTTCGCGGGTCTTCTACCGGTTGTTCGAGTACGCCACCGGCCTGGGCTTCCGTGGCGCGAGCGATTACAAGCTCCTGGACCGCCAGGTAGCGGATGCGCTGCTGCGTTGCCCAGAGCGGGACCGCTTCTTCCGGGGCCTAGTCGCCTGGGTCGGCTTCCATCAGGTCGACATTCCCTTCGATGTCGCGCCGCGCGCCGCCGGCACTTCATCCTGGTCGGTGCTTGGCCTGTTCCGCTATTCGTTCAGCAACCTGATCGCCTTCTCCTCCTTCCCGCTGCAGGCGGTTGCCGCGGTCGGCCTTGTCGGCGTGGCGCTTAGCCTGCTGCTGATCATGCAGACGGCAGTGCGCTTCCTGCTTGGAAAATCGCTCGACGGCTTCACCACGGTAATCATCGCGCAGGCGGCGTTCAGCAGCCTAGTGTTGCTGGCGGTAGGCGTACTGGCCATCTACCTGGCCAAGCTCTACGATGCGCAGAAACTACGTCCCTCCTATATCGTGCGCAACGAGACGGACCGCGGCGACAGGATCGAGCGAGACGACAGCATGATACAAGCACCGCTGGACACCCCTGGAATAGCCGCGGAAGCCGACACGCACACCCCCGGTTGCGCCACAACCTGGCCCATAATTGAAGACCCGCCCCAAGGCAGCATCGAAGCGGCAGCGAACGCGCGCTAGCTCCCACGCGCGGGGGGGGGGGGGCGATTGTGATCGCAGTCACTACCCAGCCTTCGGCGCCAGGCTAGAGTACGTCCGACGCATTGCGCCAGCGGGACGGCCACACGGATCTGCCAACCCCGTGCGGCGTCGCGCCAGCACGCCAGGCGCAAGCGTAAGCCTGCTCGTCCCGGAGACTCGACACCGATTGACTCCGTTCACTCCAACCCAACCGCGTGCTGCCTTGCCTTTCACCGCAACAAATCCGACACCGCAGCAACTACCCGTCGTACTGGTGCTCCGCCACCCCGACGGATGGATGGTAAAGATGCTAACCGCGAGCTATGCCATTGCACTGGTAGAGAAGTTTGCTACCAAGCAGGATGCCATCTCCGCTGCCGAGGATTCCTTCCCGGGCCTGCGCATTTCCCTCGATATCACGCGCCAGGCGGATTGAGTGCTGTCCGAGCCCTGCCCTTCGTCGTTCCGCGACACAATACTGCACACAAAACCATGCCAATCGATTTCGCGTACACCCGCAGAGACCAGTCGATCGATGCCGCATGTGCTGCCTTCCAGCAGCACATGCATATGGTCCGAGTACTGCAGGCGAACCCTCATCACGAGATCACCGGGTCATCGCGCGACACCCCATTGTGGCGCACCTTGGCCGGGCGCCTTGCCTGGGCTATGAAGTGCCAGGGCCTGGATCCCCGCTGCCATCAGAGTGAATTGGCCCGCCGCGTCGGCAACAACTGCAAGCCGCAGAACATCCAGTACCTGCTCAACCCCCGCAGCAAAGCGCGCGCCAGCAAGTACATCGAAAACATCGCAAGCACGCTGCGATGCGACAGCGACTGGCTACGTACAGGCGTAGGCCCTCATCCTGCCCAGCCAGCAAGCCATGATGTGGAGCTGCCTGCGGCGCCAGCGTTCCGCGGCCGCGCCACGCAGAGTTCCCCGCGCACCCTTTACAAGCCGGACAACGAAGGCGCGACCGGACGAAATTATCTGAATATGACTCTGACACATGAGCAGCATTACCTGGTCGAACTGGTCAAGGCACTGGATCGGGCCTGCGCCAACCCTGAGGCGCCTGACATGGCGGCCGCAGCCGTGGTCATTAAACTCATCGCAGCCCTGGAAGTCGTGCAAGATATTCCGAACGAGGCCATGGAAGCCTTGAGCCAACGTTTCCGCTATGCGGCACTGGCTTCGATGGCGGCACTGTTTGCTGAGACGCTGGCGGCAGTGCACGCGTAGGGAAAAAGGGGAAACGTGCCGGTCGTCACGGAACCCGCGGGATCCTGCGCGTAACCTCTGAGCTGTTGATGGAGTCCGTCCATCGACATCCCTGCTCCAGCCAGAATCCCCCGGGTTCTGGCTCGTTTTCCGCTCTCGGCAAACGAGACGCGCGGTCGCCGCACTCGAACGCCGTGCCCATAACCCAGGGAGGGGCATGTTCAGTTAGCCAAATCTGTGAGATACAAGCTAGGGATACCCGTAGCAACCTCCGCGCTTTAGAGGATGACCTCTAGCTTCGGAAACAACGCATGAAGCCGGAGTGGAGCACGATCATTGAAAAAGACGATGAAGGCTGGAGAATCGAGCGGCATCGGGGCGGCTCCGCTGTGGTAGTTTTTAAACAATCTCCGACGCCGATGCAGGCCGTGATGCCGCTGGGCGAATGCTCCCGGGTCGACATTCGCAGCTTGTGAATCCGAGCGCCAAGGCCAATGCGGCGCCTGCCCGCGCCGAAGCCGACGCTACTCGGGCCACCCCTCGTCGATTTCGTCGCAAAGGACCTTGACCTGCAGTACTGTGGTGCAGGCCAGGATCGCGTCTCTCTTTTTACCGCACGTGGCTGCGATACCGGATTCAAGCGCCAACTGCGCCGCGACGTTCCCCAGCACCCTGTCAACGAGTTCGTTGAGCATCATACCTCGCGCCTGCGCTTCCCGTTGCAAGTGGGGCGCATCGTCTGCCCGACTGGATATCTGATAGGCCAGCGCCTCGCCGCGCTTCACGCTCCGGCCCTCCCTCTGCGCCGGGCTGTATTCCAACATTGCTATATCGCGCCTGTGATTGGCGATCCCCTCGATGGCAGCAACAGCGACTGCCTTCGCCTCCCCTAGTGCGTTTCCCATCGTTACATCCCAGGTCTGCCGATAAACGCCGTCTACGAGCGCGTAGCCGTCCGGCTCAACGGCCTCCAGGACGCCCACCAAGGGATGCGGCGTAGCCTGCGCGGGGGCAAAGCCGTACTCCGCCAGCAAGTCGGCCGGCATAACCCAAGGAAACGAGATGCCGGCTGGCAGCAGTTGTCCAAGCGTCAGGCGATCATACAGGCGGCCCACCGGCTGGCCGCTTTCGATCTTCACAAATTCCATCTATTCCATTCCTTCTTCCAAGTGAGAAAACAGGCGCCCCGCTCCGTTGGCCCCGATATCCAAAACCGTCGCTCAACAGCATCAACGCGTCAGTCTGGATCTCGGTAGACATCATTCATAAAACCCTACAAAGACGGGGCATGTATGTTTACTACATGGTACTGGTCTACCACCTGGCGTCGACAAGCGCCCGCGTTCTCGGTTCGGCATGGCGGGCTTTGCTGAATTGTGATGTTCATCACTGCGACGGGAACACCCATCCATATAATCGATCTAGTCAGCAAATGACCCCGCTGACCTTCCCGATCGCCAGACCTATCCTCCCCGATAGATCTGGCGTTTTTTTGCGCGCTGAGCGTGTTTATGTGCTTCTCCGAGCTACCTCATCCAAATGAGCCCTCCCCACGGAGGAAGGGATATTGCGAAGTTTTGCGCTCCGGATTTGGCGCTGCCGCGAAGATGGACAACGCGTAGAAGTCTGCGTTTCGCCTAGTGTCGCTCTTCCATAGGAGTTGTCGCACGGGATGTGTGTCCACCGATAGTAGGCCTGCTTGGGCCGCTCGAGCATCTGGCCGCAGCGCCGGCTTCGTGTGGGGTTCGCTGATCGGTATCGCAACGATGGGAGCAAACCATGCGGTTGATCATTGAGGCAAGGTTAGGCGACGGGGACAGCGACACGATCAATGAAGTGTCCTGTCTGCGACGCACACAGCCTATTTATGCTGCAGGTGTTGAGGATCGTTGATTCTGCGAATGGCGACCACCAATTCGGCGAACGGGGCGTGACGATGAGGTCTCGATACCGATTGCGACCCTGGCCGTGCCGTGTCCCAGTCCGGCTGATCACGACGTTGAGGTTATCGAGCACACGAAAAGTGGAAAAAGGGATGGTCTCGGGACTACAATCGTGAACCTCACAACAGGTCGCCGTCGGATTTAGCCATTCTGTTTCCAGCGGGGCGGGAAGATATCAACGGGATTCGGGACAAGGCACTCGAAGCAGTACGGAAGGCGGCATCGGTCAGACGACCACGCTGCTGGCGTTTGGATCGCCACCTTTCTGTCGACGCCGACATGGGTCAAGGCTGCGAGACGCCCCAGCCAACCACCAAAGACCATCATCTTCAGATGGCCGCGGCGCCACCGGCCAAGGCCTCACGCGATGCCGACTATGGCTACGTGATGGAGAGCGGTCGTATCGTCATGGAAGACACCTGCGAACGCCTGCGGCAGAAGGATGACATCAAGGATGGACAACTGCGCCCGCCGTGCCCACGGTCGCTGTTTCGGCTCAGGTCCAGGTCGTCTGGCACGCGCAAACACGAAATCATCCTTCACAAAGTTGTGCTTGGAATAACCGCCATAGCTTATGTGATCGTCGGCGCGACACAGTCGGCCTTGACAGGCCAGTGCACCGAGCGAGTTCGCCACCAACTCCCGCTCCACCCGGACATGCGTCATGCGCGAAGTGCGGACAATGCAGGCAAGTACCCACGGCGGATGTTCCTGGATGCAAGCCAGCACGGCGATGGACCCGATCTCCGGCACCCATTCGCCAAGCGACATGCAGAAGCCCAGTTCATGTATTTGGGAGATTTTCTCAGCGATCCCCCGTCGCTGTGAGGGCCACTCGCTTCTGGCCTTGCGCTCGAGCACCCATTGCAGGTAGCAGCGCTCTACTTCAGGCAGCGCCGCCATCGGCGCCGCGCCTGCAATCGAGGAAGCAAGGCTCAGCCGCGTACCGGGCCGCAGATCCAGCGCCAACAGCGTCCAGCTCCCGGCACCGCTGTCGAGCACGATCACATCGCCCCAGTCGCGCGTCCCAAGCATCACGTGATTATCGCTGGCTTCGGCAGCGCCGCGCGTCTTCTCGAGCCGCACCTGATGCAGCTCGCGGCACAGATCCGAAGCGCGCTGGCCGCTGAGGCGCTGTGATTGGGTTAAATAAGGTCCCAGATCTCATCGAGTGCTTCGCGCGGGAAATCATTGCGCCAGGCGCCACCGTTTTTCTCGCGAGCGAGCGGGAATTCACCACGCCATGTCTGAGTCGCTGACGACTCATAAGATTTCCTGATGTTCTGGATCTCCTTCTGGCACTCCTGTGCACTGCACTTGCTCCCCGCAAGCCGCTGTACCGCGGCGGGCCAGCGCTCCGGCACCTTGACCACCTGACATTCGAACTTCACGAGGCTCGTCTGCGTTCCACCGCTGGCCTTGACCTGCCTGGAGGTCAACGACTTGCATTCGGTCCGATTCTTAGCATTCAGTACGCTCTTCATCAACTCCATCACGGAAGACTTCAGCGTCGGCTGTAACTGGGCGGGGAAGAGTTCCAGAATATCCTTGGTCATGTCATCTGGATATTCCTTGTCAGCCTTTACCAGATCAGAAAACGACGCGAAATCACCCGTCTGTCCCGCGATCTTCCGGGCGGGCCTCAGATAATTATTGAGCGAGTTTACGCCGCTTTCGTCATGATTGATGATGGTCTTTATGTACATATTAGCCACATTAACAGGCGTCATCTCTTCCGCGAAGACCGGGCGCGCTACCGAGACGGTGGATGCAACCAGGACCAATGCGGTAGTGAACAAACCATTCAGCTTCTTTTTCAACTTTATTCTTCTCTGGTTACGATAAATTTAACTTCGAATAAATCGGCCGACTTTGCATTTACATCGCTCCATCCCGAACGGAAGAGCGACTGGACGTTGGCCGGATCGGCGCGCCCCCGCATTGTACGTGCATTAAGTGCCTATTTATCCATTTTTCTATTATGCCCCCGCATTCCGCTGGCTGACACTAGGCGGGGCAATTCAGACCCGCGTCCTACTGGCGGTAAGGGGCCTAGCCGCATTTTTCCGAGATTAACTATTAGGATGGAGCTCGCATGTTCACCCGCACGGCTCGGTACGATGTCGTAGACAACACCGCGCACGGACTCATAACTTGTGGGACTGTACGCACACAGATAGGCACGATGCGTTCTCTTCTCGCCCGGATCGAGCATCTGCACCGGGGCCTCGTCAGCGTGCAGCACGCCGTGCTTGAGCAACGCTTCACGCAATGCGTCGACCAAGCGCTGCAGCGGTACGCCGCACACGCCGACCCATTGCCCCAAGGGCGAGCGCGGCAAGGCCAAGCCTGCGCGTGCAAAGGTCTTTTCTTGACGGTACAGCGGCAAGTGATCGGCGTACTTGGCCACCAGCTCCTGCGCGAGCAGCCCGGCCGTCGGGATACCTTTGTCGAGCACGTGGGCCGGCACCAGCGCCTGGACCAGCGTCTCGCACTCAGCCCAGTTTCATTTGCGGGGACGTGATACCCCAAGAGAGCGGAAAAAGTGAACCTAGCTATTCGCTGCGAGAGCATCCGCTTGCGCCCGGCAAACGCCGACAAGCTTACCCGGCCGTGGTACCGGAATGCTTCTCGAGTTGCACCGCTCCCTGGTTCGCGAGTATCAGAACATCCTCGCTCGCTAGGGCGACCTTCTTCGCATTCTCGAGATTCGGATCGCTGCCGGAGAGCAACTCTTTGTAGGAAAGCCACGCCTCCCCCAGCTTGGTGCAACCAGCGCAATCACCCTCGCTCTCACCTTACCCACGCACGCCACTGCGCCGCAGCGGCACCTCTGATCGGTCTGCTCATCGTCGCCCGCCAACTTATCGGAGACGAAGGATTCACGACACTTCGCGATAGGCACGCAGGCGTACAGTAGGCTCTGCCTTTCGTAGTTTTCGCATCGCCTGAGCTTCCAACTGGCGAATACGTTCACGGGTTACGCCAAATTGCCGGCCAATCTCGTCCAGCGTGTACTCGGTCGCCGTGCCAATACCGAAGCGCATTCGCAGAACTTTCGCTTCCCGCGCGCTCAGCGATGCCAACACCGCTTCCAGATCCCGCTTCAGACCCGCTTGCACTGCTGCATCAAGAGGTGAGGCGGTGATCTCATCCGCCAATGTATCTCCCAGCGACGCATCCCCGCTCTCCCCAACCGGCATATCAAGCGAAACCGGCTGCTTGACAACATTCAAGATGGATTTGATCTTCTTCTCGCTCATTCCCATCTTGGCCGCCAAGACATCCGGCGTCGGCATTGATCCGGTTTCATTGAAGCACTCGCGCGAGGCTCTATTGATTTTTCCAACGACCTCCACGAGGTGCATCGGAATGCGGATGGTGGGTGCCTTGTCAGCAATAGAGCGAGTCACCGCCTGGCGGATCCACCAGGTCGCGTAGGTCGAAAATCGATAGCCACGGCGGTGGTCGAATTTATCCGCCGCCCGCATCAGCCCGATGTTGCCCTCTTGAATGAGATCCAACAGTGGCAAGCCACGATTGATGTATTTCTTGGCGATAGAGACAACCAGGCGAAGGTTAGCCTCGATCATCTCGGCTCTTGCTTGGCGAGCCTTGACCTGCGCTCTCGTCACCAGCCGGCCGACTTCCCTCAGAGCCTCAAGGGAAATTGCCGCGCGAGATTCTATGGCAAGCAGCTGCTGCTGCAGCGCTTGGATTTCCAGGATCTGCCGCGGCAGCAATCCGTTGGTGGTCGGGCAATCCGCCCCAAGCGCTTCCGGCCAGTCGAACTGGGTTTCGCGACTCTTGAAGCGCCGCACGAACTCGTCGCGTGTTATGCCGCATTGATCTATCAAGATCCCGGCAAGTCGCCGTTCCGTTTGACGAACGTCCTCAAGGTGCGCGGTGAGGACTCGAATGAGCCGCTCAATCGCGATTGGGCTGAAACGCAGCTTGGCGAGCACACATCGAATTGCTGCCAGCGCCTGCATACCGCAGAGCGTGCCACCTTCATGAGGCCCATGGGATGCTGTCAATTCGAAATATCGTGCTCGCACGATGGCGAGTCGCTCAAGTACATCACGTTTCGAGGCGGCGGCTGACGTCGCCTCCGAGGCGGTGTTCGGACTCTGGGCGCAATCCTCGGGCTCTGCATCCTCCTCGCCTACGCTGGCGTCGCGCTGTAACCCGGTATCCGTGCCCGGGTCGTCTGCCAGCACGGTTTGGGCATCGACGACATGATCAACTAGATCGCCTACGGTCAACTCGTCGCGCTCGACTTGCTCGGCCATAGCCAAGAGCTCGGAGACGACGGATGGGCATCTCGCCATTGCATCAACCATTTCCATGATTGCCTCTTCATGGCGGGTCGCGATCTCTACCTCGTTGTCGCGCGTCAGCAACTGGACGGCGCCAATTTCCCGCAGATACATCTGCACGGGATCGGTGGTACGCCCGAATCGGCTATCGCTCTGCGTGATGGCTGCGGTAGCTTCCTCCACTGTGACCTCATCGGAGCTTGAGACCGGCGCGTCCTCGTTTAACAGCATCGTGTCGGCAGGCGCTCTATCCACGACCTCAATGCCAAGCTCCGCCAACATCGCTAGGATCCTGTCGGTAATGCCGACCTGGTCCTTGCCGTCAGGAAGATGGTCGCTGATTTCACCGTGGGTCAGGAATCCGCGTTCCTTGCCGAGCGCGATCAGCGTAAGCAGGTTCGTTTGTTGGTTATCGTTCATCTGACACACAATAGTCGGACACGGGAGGCGCATCCATTCGCGGCACTCGCCGAGCACGTTGTCGATGGCTCCAGGCCATCACGCCGTTCCCAATTTGGCACTAAGTTGGCCGAACCGTGGGTACGGTACTTCTACTTCGAGCGTTCAAGTCAAACACGCAGGCGAGCCAGCCAGGCCACCGTCATTGTGGCCGCGCCAAGCCAGAGGGCAACTATCACGACGACCGCAACGCGGCCGACGGGGCGCTCCACAGTGAGCGCGGCGGCGGCGCGATGCTGTTCCATCACCTCAACCGGGATCAACCGGACCACCAGCAACACGCCAAGGGGCACCAGCACCACATCATCCAGATGGCCCAGGATTGGGATGAAATCCGGAATCAGGTCAATCGGAGATAAGGCATAGGCGGCGACCATCATGGCCAGCGCTTTCGCGTACCAGGGCGTGCGAGGATCGCGCGCTGCCAACCACACCGCGTGGACGTCGCGCTTGACCTCCCCTGCCCATGCGTGCGCACGAGCGGCCAGCTGCGGGAGGAAATCCGAGCGCAGCATATGGATTCGTACATCATCCATGACGGGTATCGCACCAAGGGCAAGCAGCAATGTGGCCAATGGGAGGGTGACGCTGAACCCGATATACCTGAACCCCACAGCCCCAACTACACCGCCGGTAAAGAACAACGCGACCAGCGAAACCAGCACTCGCAGTTTTCTTCGGTCGGCCAGCACAATGGGCTTGGCGGCCCCGGCCTTGGCCAGGTTCCAGTAGAACAGCTTACCCAGTTCAATGCCGATGTCGGTGACCATTCCGGTGATGTGCGTGGTCCGGATCTCGGCCTTCGAGAGCTTGGTGATCATGGCGTTCTGCAACCCCATGATGAAGCAAAGCACCATGACCGTCGCCGGCACGAATAGCCATTCGTGATGCTCGAGATTGCTGCCCAGCAAGCCGAAACACACCAGCAACACCGCCTCCAGCATCAACGGCATCGCATATTCGCCGTGCAGATGCTCGCGCCGCCCCCAGTTGATCAAAATCGCAGAGCAGGCCGCGCCGGCCAGAAACGATAACAAGGCACCGAGGCCGTCCAGAATGAGCCCGACACTGCCGAGCGCCAGATTGTCGGCCATGGCGGACACGATGCCCGACATATGGGAGGTGTACTGCTGCACCGCCAAGAATCCGCCGGCATTGGTGGCGCCCGCCACAAAGGCAAGATAATGCGCCAGTTGCCGGTTGGCTTCTGGACTGCGCTCCCTTCCAGTCAGTCTGCGCAAGTATGGGATCGGCATGGTCGCATCGGTGGACGTTACCTTCGGTTCGGACCGTGTCTATCCGACATCGGCCGGTGAGTTCGTCAGCCCGCGAGCTTTTGCCAGAATATGTGATCTGACGCGAGCAGTTTGCCATGTTTCAGACGACGTGCGGCGGATCGCAGATTCAGGGGATGCGTAGTCTCCAGAATGCGCGCGCGCATCAGCAATTCGTCCAGCGAGGGAAGTCCTCGCGCGTTCTTCCAGGCGATAAGCGTGTAGTTGCAACTGTCCTCAGACAGGGAAATGGAAAACGAGTCACCGAACACTGAACGAACTTCTTCCATATAGAACGGGATATCGGCATCGCTATCGAGGTAGTTGGCAACCAACACCCCGTCGTCGGCGAGCCGCGCGTGGCACGCTGCGTAGAAGTCAGCGCTACCCAATTGTGTCGGCATGCCATGAGCGAGAAAACCATCCACCAATATGACTTCCGGCCGCGCCTCCTGACTCTTGACATATTCGGCGCCATCCGCGCAAACCACCTCGAGCCGTTCATCATCGGGCGGGATGTAAAACGTATCGCGCAGTGCAATCACCGCCGGATCGATTTCGATGGCAACCACCTTCGCATTCGGAAGATGTCGATAGCAATACTTGAGCAATGATCCCCCGCCTAGGCCGATCATTGAAATCCTGGAGGGTGCAGGTTGCAACAGTAGAAACGCCATCATTGTCCGTGTGTAGCCAAGAACAAGCTTGTCGGGTTCCCGTCGCGACATGATGCTCTGAGTCGCCAGCGCGTCGAAATGCAGGGAAAGCGCAAGCGGGGTTTCCAGTACGGTCGGCGTGCCATCGTTGGGGGCTTCGGAGAGAAACTTTAAGTAGGCCTTAAAGGACGTGCGGGTGGGGTCCATCTTGGGGAGGCGATCGGGCTTGGTATTCAATTCGTCACTCACTCAGCAGTGCGGCAATGACTTTCACGGCAGCAAGTTCATCCGGGCCGGTGGCCTGAATACGCACCTGCGTTCCCGCCCGCGCCGAGAGTCGCATCACGTCCATCACATTCTTGGCGTTCGCTGTGCAGTCATTGCTAACAAGCAGAATCTCGGACTCGAACTGGGCAGCGGTAAAGGTTAGCCGCGCTGAGCCGCGACCTTGCAAGCCCATGCGGTTGGTCATTTCAATTTTTGCGTCTAGCACATCGCCCTCAAATAAGAAGTGACCCCTAATCAACGTCCAGACGTCGACCCGTATGGCTTGCCGCCAGCAGCCGGCCACGCTCGCCTGGGTATGCCCGAACAGTGCCAACAAGTTTGGCATAGCGCACATTGCTAGGCTTGGCTTGCCTTCTAGGGCCTTGCAACCACAGACTGCACCGGGCCGCGCAGTTGTATATAATGATAACGCTATTATCATACAACACTATTCTAAACCGCATGGAATCCAAGACCGCCCGTTTCACCGTGTTGATCGACCCCGTGAAGAAGAAGGCCTTTGAAACCCTGTGCGCGGCGCAGGATCAGACGCCGTCGCAGGTGGTGCGCCAGTTGATCCGCGACTATTTGGAGCAGCATGGGGTGGCCTATGCCACTCGGCCCCAGGTTGGCGCTACGGTTCTGGCTAAGAAGGGCCGCGAGTGACCGATGTCCGCATAGCGGACTACCAGCCTCACTCCGCAGGTCGGCCTCGGCATCCCGCTGACAATGATCACTGCGAGGTATCCCGAGATGCCTACCGCCCCAATCGGGGCCTTCCTGCGTGGTGCTGGCCTCAAGCTCATACTTGGCTTTACGGCATGCCGAGACCGGAGTCAGGGTCTGGCAGCTATCGGGGGGTATCCACGTACAAGCCGGCTGTCACTTATCGAGTCACGCCGCGCGCAAAAGCGCTCGATGACGGTAGCTACCAACCGAAGGTGTGGTGGCTATCTATCGGTGTGACGCTCTGCTCAGAGATGTCGCCCTTTATGCGAGAGGCGACCCTTGTCCGCTGCGCGCGACTGCGGCAAGGCTTGCCAAAGCGCTGGCCTTCACCGGAATTGGGGCACCCAATTGCATGGCATGGTAGGAATTCAGTGGCCATTTGCATGTCGAGTCGTGTTTAGCTGCGCTGCGCCCTTCGTGACGGAGTGCTTTTCAACAGCCTGCTAGGCCTCCATCGAGCGTTGTTGCATAAATCGGACTTAAAAACACAGAGGCTCCTGTGATCCGAAATTCAGACGATGCGGACGGACTTCGGGCGTGCAAGAGCCGCCATGCGGTTAAGCACGCCTACGCGGATCGCCACTTCTGTTGCTTGCGAGCCGATGCC